>JANORP010000279.1:0-20961 GCA_031415375.1 Bacteroidota bacterium
CCCCCCCCGGGGGGGGGGGGACGCACGACAACGCTGACTCAATTTCACAACCAACAAGATCTCAAAACAAGGCTGACTCAATTACCGTAGCCACAAAAAAAAAAATCCACCATCATCCCTCAAACGCCACCAACTTTGCCAGATCAGCATTTGTGAGGTCCCCGATCCAATTCTCGCCTTGTGACACCGTCAGATTCGCCAATTCCTTCTTGGAATTGAGCATGGCGTCGATGCGCTCTTCCAATGTGCCTTTGCTGAGGAGGCGATAGACCATCACATTCTTGTGCTGACCGATGCGGAATGCGCGATCGGTCGCCTGATTCTCCACTGCGGGATTCCACCAAAGGTCATAGTGGATCACGTGGTTGGCTTGGGTGAGATTGAGGCCGGTGCCGCCCGCCTTGAGGCTCAGGATGAAGACTTTGCGGTGATGGTCTTCCTGGAATTCTCGCACCATGGTATCGCGCTGCTTGCGGTTGAGGCCACCGTGGAGGAAACTCGCCTCGACATTGATCTCAGTTGCCAGCATTTTCACGAGCAATTCACCCATTTCCTTGTATTGCGTGAAGATGAGCACCTTTTCGTGCTGGGCGATGATGTTTTCCAAGATCCCTATGAGCGCCGCAGCCTTGCCCGAATCCGCTGAAAGGTGCCGCCCCTTGCCCAAATATTGCGTCGGGTGGTTGCAGACCTGTTTGAGGGCCGTGAGCAACTTCAGGATTAAACCTTGACGGAAAATACCTTCTTGGGCTGCCTCTTCGATCTGCGCCATCACCTCGTCCACGACATTCTTGTACACCGTTGCCTGCTTGACCTCCAGGTTGCACCAGTGGTTGCTCACCATCTTGTCGGGCAGGTCGCCGATGATGCTTTTGTCGGTCTTCACGCGCCGCATAATAAAGGGCGCTGTGATGCCATGGAAAAACGCCAGCTGCTGCGGGTCGCGGAAACGCGTGATCGGGACCGCAAATTGCGTCCTGAAGCTCTCCTGAGTCCCAAGGTAGCCCGGCAATGCAAAATCAAAGATGCTCCAATAGTCGGTAAGGCCGTTTTCCACCGGCGTACCGCTCATCGCGATGCGGATCGGGACTTTGATTTCCCGCACTGCCTTGCTTTGCGTCGTCTCGGGATTCTTGATGTTTTGGGCCTCGTCGATGATGAGCGTTCCCCATTTTTTCTTCTTGAGTGATTCCAAATCGTTGCGCAACATGCCATAAGTGGTCACCATCAGGTCAAAGCTTTCCTTGGGCCATTTGCGGTCGCTGCCATGGAATATGACGGTCTTGAGTTTGGGTGCGAAGCGCTCACATTCCTTTTGCCAGTTGCCGACGAGCGAGGTGGGCACGATCGCCAATGCGGGCATTTTCTTGAGCTTGCCCTCCTCCCTGAATTTTTCCAGCAACGTGATGACTTGCAAGGTCTTGCCGAGGCCCATGTCGTCGGCAAGCACGCTGCCGAGGCCCAAGCGTGCATTCTTGTACATCCACGCATACCCGCGCAATTGATAGGGGCGCAAGGTCGCTTGGATGCCCTTGGGCGCGGGGAGTTCCTTGATTTCTGTGATTTCCTTCACGATCTTGACGACCTCGGGCGACAGTCCCGCCTTGTTGCCTTCAAACTGCCCTGTGAGGGCAGCTTGGATCAATTGCTGCGGCGTCGGATTGGGGCCGCGCTCGATGCGCCGCTTGAGTTTTTCCAACTCGTCGGGTTGGATGATGTAATAGCGATTGCGAATCTGCACCAAGCCATGCGTGGTGTTCAGCATGGCAAAAAATTCCTGGGGATCGATCTGCTCGTCCCCCAGCGAGACCTGCCAACTGTAACTGAGCAGGCTGTCCAAGGAAAAGAATTTTTCGTTGATGTCATCCGATGCTTTGAGTGCGATGCTGGGCTTGGGGTGGATCAATTCGCGCAACTCCCTCGGCAACAATACCTGCACACCCATCAACTCGATGAGCGGCAGCTTGTCCATGAGCATTTCCAGCAACAACTTGGGATCGATCTTGGTGGATTTTTTACCCAATGTTTTGAGCACGGTATGCAATTGCGGCACAAGACCCGCCAATTGATTCAGGCTCTTGAGTACTTCTGCCCGATCGGCAGCATAATATTCCTCTTGCAAAAACTCACTCAACTGGTAGAGCTGATCCTCGCCCTCTATGTGGGCCTCCAAGGAAATGTGCAGCGTGAAGCCACTGCCACCACGCATGCCCCGTAATTCCAGGATCGGCCGCCACTTGTGGGCACTCAAGTCGAATATGCTGATCCACTTTTGGATGGATTGTGGAATGCTGTCTGAACCGAAGCCCGTGAAAGACACCGTCATTCCGCAAAAAAACATGTCGCAAATCGGGTCACGCGTGAGCATCTGCGGCCCCATCAATTGCTTCTGCGCACGTGCATAATCTGGTGTGTCAAAGGCAAACTCACCCACGATCATTCCGAGAAACACACTGCACAGCAACTCGATATTGCGGTGGGCACCGGGATGAAAAGCATCCTCTTTTTTGGTTTTGGGCGGATGGAGGAAGGTGTAGAGTCCGTCGGGAAGGGCCGCGCTGATGTGCTTGGAAATGTGTCCTACCGCCTCCGCCGAATTTGCAGGCACCCACAATATGCGGTACGATTTGCCGCCGACGCCCACCAAAATGGGCCTGATTGCTCCTTTTGTAGTCAACGCTGCACAATATTCATACAGGTGCCATAGCGCCTCGACCGAGGGATGCAGCTCCTCCAATTCATCCCGAGCGATACCCGCTAGCCCCAAAAAGAGCTCACGCATAGGCTTCGCTATCCTTTTCTTGCTACGTGGCCCCTGCAATTGCACCTCGGTGGCAGACAAGTCCTCATCAAAGAGCAACTGCAACGCATAACCCTTGCGCAATTCTGGAAGCGCGTCTTTGCCACCCTCACTTTGCCATGTATGCTGCCAGGCCCCATGGTTGCTCACCATTGTGGATAAGCGCTCGTCCATTTCCTCGCGGAAATCCTGTTTCCAAAACAGCGGCGTCGGGCTCAGCAATTTGTAGATCGACTCTTTGAGGTAGGGTATTTTGGAAAAATCCAAGTCACGCAGCGTCTTCAGTTCGACGGGGGCAGTGGCCGCACCTGGTTTGGCGACTTTGGGGGCAAGAAATTGGCTTTGGCTTGGAATGCTTGCGATGCTCATTTCAGGATGCGCGCTTGCAAATTCCTTTTCCAAGTCCATCCCTTTCATTTGAAACAGCAGCCACGGGTTGCGGTCGATGGCATCCCCGACCATATAGATCACGGCCGCAATGTGCTTGCAAGGCACTGCCCAGTCAGGGCAACTGCAAGACATCTCAAAATCGCTCCATTGGCCCGGGAAGAGTTTGATCTTGTATTTGCCTGCAATCTTTTCGATGTCGGGAGACAGCTCCTTGTTGAGCAACGAGGCATGCACCTGCGCATGCGCCTCAATCTCAGTGCGCAACGTCTTCTTCTCTTCGGCAGAGAATACCGGCATCGTGATCTTGACCTTATAAGGAGTCGGCCGCGTCCCCTTGACCTTGGCCAGGATCTGATTTTTCTTGATGTCGATTGCTTCGACCGAACCATTGTTTGCATAGCGCCGCCCGCGCGGCAAGCGGTTGTCGTAGTCGATCTTACTCAATGCATTGAGCCAACTCTTGCCCCACCAAGTATTGCCAAAGGATTTTGCCATTCTAGAATAGATTTTGTGGCAAATTGCAGTTTCGATTGTCGCTGCTCACAATACTTGTTCACAATAAATCGTGGATATACCTCATGCGATGAGGGCCGTCACCATGCGTAGGCAGGTCCTAGCCCCTCGCCAAAAACCAAAAAAGATCGCAAACGGCGTTGTACACGCAAGCAAGATCGGCACAACCATGCGCTCCTACAAATCTAGCCGCCCTATTCGCCCTATCAGCACATCTGCGACAATGCCGACGCTATTGCGATGGCTCGCAAGGCGAGAAGGCTACGGAAACGGAGAACCGCCCTTTGCGTCCTTGGACAGCTGCGTGGATGTCTGCCGAGACGATTTGAGTTATCCACACGATCGCTCAAATTTCCCAAATTTGGCCTATAGTTATCCACGACCTACCCCTAGGGGTGTCTCGAGATACCCCTAGGGGTGTCGTGAGACAGCTCCAAGGTCTCTCGCGATACCCTCAGGGTGTCTTGAGACAGCTCCAAGGTCTCGTGAGATACCCCTAGGGGCGTCGTGAGACAGCTCTATGATCACGCGAGACACCCTTGTGGGTATCTCGAGACAGCTCCATGATGCCTGGAGATACCCACAAGGGTGTCCCGAGACATCGCAAAGGTCACTCGAGACACCCCAATGATCACGCGAGATACCCCTAGGGGTATCGTGAGACATCTCCATGGTCTCGTGAGACACCCTGGGGATGTCTCGAAGCACCCTTGGAGGTGACTCGACATGTAACCCGACCATCGCGAGACCATCACACGATTGCCTACGAGGAGGTGCGCGCTGTGAAACCTATCGATTTGAGGCAAACGAGGCTTTCGCTTCTTATTGGCAGACATTTTGGGACATGCAGCGACCTTCGAGCCCGCTGCACTGCGTCCATCCCGACTTCTCGGGAGGAGCCTGATGTAGGGCTATCGACCACTTACTTGTGGCGCAAATTGTTCAATATCAACGGATAGCAGTCGCAATCACTGGAGGTCCAGCCTTGACAGCCCAAGGGCTAGCGGCCGTGGGCTCCCCTAAAATGAAACACATTCAAATGATTTGAATCCGGAACTGAGGTTTTCATTCACATCCATATCCATCAAATTTTCTCGATGGGTATGGATGTTTTAGATAAAAGCACTACTTTCATAGTGTCGTAGAGCCGACGTTTCCCAAACGGCGGCTCAAAAATGGTTTGTTAGGTAGTTGGGACGGCGTTGGTAGTGTCCCTAATTTGTTGGATTGGATTGTGAATGTTGAATTATGAGAAAATCGTTGACGCGTTTATCGTATTTGCTCTTTTTTGTTGTCAGTTCCCTCGGTGCACTGCGTGCACAACAGTCGATCTCTTGCCCGAGCGTCAATGCTGGGCCCAATCAATCGTTGCCGTGTACGTCCCCCTGCGCGACGCTCACCGCGACCAACCCTGCGGGCTTTCAGACGACGAACTACACGGTAGGCCAGATTCCTTATGTGCCTTATTCCTATACGATTGGCAATGCCATCATCGTGAATACAGACGACATTTGGTCCAGCGTATTGCCCATGCCATTCAACTTTTGTTTCTATGGCAACGTGTACAATTCCTGCATCGTAGGGGCAAATGGAGCCATCTCGTTCAACATAGCGAATGCGAACGCCTTCAACACTTGGCCGATCGCAGCGCCGATCCCCAGTGCCACGCCCGCAGACATGCTCAATAGCATCATGGCCCCATGGCACGACATCGACCCGAGCGTGAACCAATCGGGACAAACCAAGTCCATCAGATGGCAAGTCTTCGGCACTCCCCCTTGCCGCACGTTCGTCGTGTCTTGGTTCAACATCCCCATGTTTGACAACGCCTTCTTGTTTGGATGTGATGGCGATGTAAGCCTCAATGCCACGCAGCAAATTGTGCTCTATGAGACCACCAATATCATCGAGACCTATATCGCCAAGAAACGCACTTGTACAAACTGGAACAGTGGAGCCGCCATCCATGGCATTCAAAACGCCACGGGGACTGCGGCTGTCGTCGTGCCCGGCCGCAACTTCCCCACACAATGGCAGGCCACCAACGATGCCTGGCGCTTTGTCCCTGCGGGCCCCAGCAACCACACCATTCAGTGGTTCCAAGTCGGCAACCCTGCCCCGATCGCATCCACCAGCAGCACCACCGTCTGCCCACCATCCAATACGACCACCAGCTATTATGCACAGGTAGTCTATACCAATTGTGACAACACCACCATCACCGTGCGCGACACAGTGCAGGTGAGCATCCCCAACGGCATCCAGTCCCTGAACCCGACCGTCGTGCAGCCCAACTGCAACGCACTGGGTAGCATCAGCTTAAGTCCAAATGGTGGCACACCTGGCTATACATATCAATGGTCACCTGCCGCTGGCAACGTGAGCAGCATCAGCAACCTGTCTGGTGGCACATACAATGTGACGGTGACCGATCTTGCCGGTTGCACATCGACCCAGACATTTGTTCTCAATCCCGGCGGTCGCCCAACGGCGACGATTTCGGCTGCGCAAAACATCGGCTGCAACGGCGGCTCGACTGGATCTAGTACCGTTTCTGTGGTCGGCGGCACACCTGGTTATACCTATGCTTGGTCGCCGAGCGGTGGCACAGGCGCAACGGCCAATGGCCTGAGCGCTGGCGCTTACAGTGTGATCGTGACTGACCTTGCAGGCTGTCGCGACACGGCCACTGTGACGCTTACACAACCTACAGCGATCAGCATCAACCTGAACTTCACCCAAAATGTGAGTTGCAATGGCGCGGCTGATGGCTGCCTCGGTGCTGCTGCGACGGGTGGCAATGGAAATTATGCGTGGGCTTGGAGCAATGGCGACACTGGCGACACGGTCTGCAACCTGCCTCCTGGGAACTACACCGTCACGCTTACCGACACGACCTTTGGCACAGGTTTTCTCGGCGGATTTGTGCTTTGTACCACCACAGCCAATGCGACGATCACACAGCCATCGCCACTCACCGCAACTTATTCTACCGTAAGCATCCCCTGCTTTGGCGGTACGGGATGTATTGCTGCGAATGTCGCTGGCGGCAATGGCAACTACAGTTACCTCTGGAGCACGGGCTCGACGCTAGCCAATCTTTGCAACCTCGCGGCTGGCACCTATACGGTCACCATCACCGACACCTCCACTGTTTCCAGCGTGGGCGGGCCTGTCGTCTTGTTCAATGAGACGTTTGAAGGCCCCCTCAACTGGGTGCTCAATGTACCGACGGGTCCCAATGGCGTGGACAATAATTTTTGGACGATCAATGACAATGAGGGCGGCGTATTGCCTCCTGGTTGTGGCGTCGCCAACAACGCCAACAAGACGATGCACATCACAAGCGTCTTTTGCCCTACTTGCGGCGCAGCTTATGATGCAGGTGGCCTTTGCGGTGTCCTCTTTTGCCCAGAGACCAATATGCGCGCCGAGTCGCCCGCCTTCAGCTCGGTGGGGTTCAGCAATCTCTCGCTGTCGTTTGATTTCATCTCGATGGGCGACGCCCTGCTCGACAATGCCTCGGTTTGGTACAATGCGGGTGCAGGATGGACCTTGCTGACCTCCTCGATCAAGACCCTCAACTGTGTCGGCGGCCAAGGCCAATGGACGGGCTACAGCGCTGCCTTGCCATCGGCGGCGTGGAACGTACCCAGCCTGCGCATCGGCATCAACTGGACCAACAATGATGATGGCGTCGGCTCTGACCCCTCAGTCGCTATCAACAATGTATTGGTCACATCAAGTTCGCTCACTGGTGCGCCGGTGCTCTGCACACGCGTCGATACGATCGTGCTCGCACAACCCACGGCTTTGTTGACCACCATCACTGGCCATGATCTGAGCTGCTTTGGCGCCGCCGATGGCTCGGCGGTGGTGACACATACCGGTGGCACACCTGGCTATACTGTGAACTGGAGCAATAGCTTGACCACCGACTCCATCTCGGGACTTGCCGCTGGCACGTATGGCGTCACCGTCACCGACCTCAATGGTTGCAGCAGCACGCGCTCGACCAACCTGATTCAGCCTGCCCAGATTGTGACTGGCACATCGATGACCGCAGTCTCTTGCAATGGCGGGGCCGATGGTTGCGCGATCGTGACCGCGACAGGCGGCCCGAGCGGCGTGTTTTCCTACCTCTGGAGCAATGGTGCGACCAATGACACAATATGTGGCCTGAGTGCTGGCACATATTATGTGACTGTCACCGACACGACCGGTGGCGGCGGCACATCCAATGTCACGATCTACAGCGAGGACTTTGACCCAGCGCCAGGCTGGACGCTCAACGTGCCCACTGGCGTGAATGGCGTGGACAATAACTTTTGGGTGATCAATGACAACGAGGGCGGCGTCTTGCCTCCTGGTTGTGGTGTCGCCACCAATGGCAACAATTCCTTGCACATCACCAGCGTCTTTTGCTCCACCTGCGGTGCGGCTTATGATGCAGGTGGCCTCTGCGGTATCCTATTCTGCCCAGAGACCAATATGCGTGCCGAGTCGCCACTCATCAATTCCACTGGCTTCTCAAACCTCGTGCTTTCCTTTGACTTCATCTCAATGGGCGATGCCCTCCTCGACAATGCCTCGGTCTGGTACAACGACGGCCTGGGATGGACGATGCTCAATCCTTCTATCAAATCCATCAATTGTGTGGGCGGTCAAGGCCGATGGACGGCAGCCAGCTTCCCATTGCCTGCCTCTTGCTGGAACAATCCGCTGCTGCAAGTGGGCATCAACTGGACCAACAATGACGATGGTGTGGGTACCGACCCCTCGGTCGCCATCAACAATATTGCGATCACATCGAGCATCACGACGACGAGCAGTGTGAGCTGCACGGCACTGGATACCATCGTGGTCGTGCAACCATTGCCGCTCGCGGTGGTCATGTCACGCACCAATGCTTTCTGTGGCCAACCCAACGGCGCCGCTACAGTCACCGCAAGCGGCGGCAATGGCGGCTATTCCTATACCTGGAGCACGCTGCCCGTCCAGACGACGGCTACCGCCACTGGCCTCGCGCCAGGTGCTTACTCGGTCACAGTCACCGACGTGCTTGGTTGTACCATCGTCGGCAACGTCAATATCCTGAGCATCCCTGCACCTGTCATCACCGCCAATGTCGTGACCCAAGTGCTTTGCTTTGGCCAAAATAACGGTGTCGCGACAGCCTCTACCACAGGTGGCACAGCCCCCATCACCATCCATTGGGGTACGATCCCCGCGCAGACGGGTAGCAGCGTAAGCAATTTGGCTGCCGGCACATATTGGGTGTGGGCCAGTGACAGCGCAGGATGTACCGACTCGACCCAAATCACGGTGACCGAGCCTGCCTTGCTCACGGTCACCAATACCACGATCGGCGCCATTTGCAACGTGGCCAATGGCAGCGCGACGGCGACTCCAGCAGGTGGCACTCCACCCTACAGCTACCTTTGGAGCAATGGCCAAACGACAGCCACTGCCACCAACTTGCCTGGCGGCAACGTGACGGTCACCGTCACCGATGCCCATGGTTGTACGGCCACGCGCACATCCACCATCAACCAAGCCGGCAGCCCCATCTTGGCACTCACAGCTTACAACAATATCACTTGCTTTGGAGGCAATGACGGCATGGTCACGGTGACCACGAGCGCGGGTGTAGGTCCCTACACATACGCATGGAGCACGACACCCGTGCAGACGACTCCGATCGCGAGCAACCTTGTTGCTGGCACCTATACGGTAACTGTCACCGACCAAAACGGCTGCCGCGACAACCTCACGATTACGCTCACCGAGCCCACACAGCTCCAAGGCACTATCGTCTCGACCCCCAATGGTTGCAACCTCACCGTCCCCAATGGTACAATTGGTGCAGTCGTCTCGGGTGCTACGCCTCCGTATTCCTATAGCTGGAGTTCTGTCCCTGTTCAAAATGGACCTTATGCAACGGGCCTTGCGCCAGGTAATTATAGTGTGACCGTAAGCGATTCACGTGGTTGTATCCTGGTATTGAGCGGTACGGTTGGTCAGATTCCATCGCCTACTGTCACCACTGGACCCGACGTCTCCTTCTGTGAAGGTGATGGCGGAGCTGTGATCTTGGGCATTGGCGCAAACGGCACGCCTGGCTATTATTACAACTGGTGGTGTGCCACACCGCCTTGTGGCCTTGACTCGATCTACGACAACGATCCGCTTGCCAACCCCAATAGTTCGCAGTGGTATTATGTCCAAGTCACCGACACCAATGGTTGCTATAGCAATATCGACTCGGTGTTTGTGACGGTGCTACCCAAGCCGATCGTAGATGCCGGCCCCGACATCATATTGTGTGGTGAGCAGGCACCTTGCGAGATCATCCAACCCACGATCTCGGGTGCGCCAGGCCCCTATACCTATCTGTGGATGCCCAGCGTGGGCCTCAACAATCCCACGATCTTGAATCCTTGTGCACGTCCTGACACTACGACCATTTACACATTGGTGGTCACCGCTGGCAATGGTTGCACGAGCAACTATACCACAACCGACACGCTGTCGTCGATCGTGGTGCACGTGAACCCGATTCCAGTTGCCGACGCTGGGCCTGACCGCGACATTTGCTATGGCGATAGTGCTTTGCTACAAGGCATAGCGACTGGTGCTGGCCCTGTTTATGCCTTTGAATGGACACCTGGTGGAGATCTGAGCGATAGCTCTGTCGCCAATCCGCTGGCCTTCCCGCCTCTCACCACCGATTATACCCTGGTCGTCTGGAGCAATGGCTGCCCGAGTTATGCCGACACTGCGACCGTATTTGTGCACACCATTCCCACGGTCGATGCTGGTTGGGACCGCGAAATCTGCCCGCTGCAAGACACGATTTTGGATGCCAATGCTTGGGGTGATTCGACAGCGACATATTCCTTTAACTGGACGCCGATCGGCGGAATTGTCGGCAGCAGCCAAGTCGAGGACCCTATCGTCGGCCCTGCACAGACCACCACATATTATGTCACGGCCACGACCAACTGGGGTTGTGAAAGTGCTCCCGATTCTGCTACTATCTATGTAAGACCTGCACCGCAAGCCGATGCCGGCCCCAATTTCTTCATCTGCCCAGACGATACCGTGCAGTTACAGGGCGGCTATTTTTACACGACGCCTGACTCTGCTATCGCTGGCCAATTCTACTACGGTTGGACGCCAGCGGCTACGCTGAGCGACAGCACGCAAGAAGATCCATGGGCTGCGCCATCGGTCTCGACTTGGTACACGTTGGAGATCCGCTATAGTGTGTGCAGTAGTTTGGACTCGGTCTTGGTGACCGTGGGCCCGCAGACGCTTGCGCAAGCATTGCCCGACACGACGGTGATCTGCGCCCGCGACTCAGTTTATATCAATGCCAGCGGCTCGTTTGGCGGCAACGTGACTTGGATTCCGAGCACTGGCCTTTCAGACCCGCATTCGCTGACACCTACAGCTTCTCCCGACATCACGACCACCTATACCTTGGTGGTGGGCGATGGTGGCTGCTTTGACTCGACCAGCTTCACGATTGCAGTATTGCCAAAACCAGTTGCCTCCTATTTGAGTTCACTCACTGAAGGTTGTGCACCACTTGTCGTGAGTTTCATGGAGACGGCTGCTGGTGGCACGGCCTATACTTGGAATTTTGGCGATGGCACTCCCGTGAGCAATTTGCAGCAGCCCGAGCATGCATTTACAGAGCCGGGCACCTACAATGTCTCGCTCCTGGTCGCGGCACCTGGGGGCTGTACCGACGAGGTGAATACGATCACGGTCCATGTGGGCGAGGGCCCGATTGCAGCCTTTGGTAGCAATCCGACCTTTCCTGTCCAGATGTCATTCCCCAACACTGCGGTCGGTTTCAATGACTTGAGCCAAGGTGCCAATCAATGGACTTGGGATTTTGGCGATGGAATCGTGAGCACTGACATCAACCCTGTGCATACTTACTCACAAACGGGTGAATTTTTTGTTACGCTCACGGTGCACAGCCCAGAGGGTTGCGCCTCAGAGGTCACGCATGGTCCCTATATCGTCATGACCCCTGACCTGTTCATCCCCAACGTCTTCAGCCCCAATGGCGACGGCGTGAACGATTTTTTCCAAATCCAGTACACAGGCGATCAACCCTTTGATTGTACGGTCTTTGACCGCTGGGGTGTCAAGCTCTGGCAGGTCACCAACAAGACCGCCGCTTGGGATGGTAAAAATGGGAAGGGCGATGATGTTGCCGACGGCATCTATTTCTATGTCGCAAAGGTCGGCAATCGTGATTTCAACGGGAACGTGACCTTGCTCCGCTAGTCTATTCCCCTCATTTCTGAGCTACAAGCCCAAGCATTTACAGTGCTTGGGCTTGTCATTTTGACTCCATCCTTGCGCGAACGGTTGCTGTGGCCCCTTGAATGGCCCCTAATGATGCCTGAACGGTCTATTTTCCTAAAGCGATCTGCTTATATTGTAGGTTGAATCTCCACGCTTCATTGAAGAAGAAGAAAAAATGCGCACTAGCAAGACTTTTTCCCGCCTTTTTGCCTTGTTGTATTTCCTTGTCCTCACGCACATTGCATCCGCCCAGTTGACGGTGGTGCCGAGCAATAACGCCACCTTTTTGGTGAACCAATTGATCGGTCCGGGTGTCTCGGTGAGCAATGCCACGATCAACACGCAGCTGAATGCAGCTGGCACTTTTAACGGTGCCGCCTCCAACATCGGCTTGCCGGGCGGCGTATTGCTCACCAGCGGTGACGTCGGCAATGCCCCAGGCCCCAATCTCTCGACCGGAATCTCGACGAGCCATTTCTCGCCAGGCGATGCGCAGTTGGATGTCTTGACCACCCCATTTTTGACCGAGGACGCTTGCATCTTGGAGTTTGACCTCGTGGCCACCTGCGACACGATCCAGATCTCCTACGTCTTTGGGTCTGATGAGTATGATGAATGGGTCTGCTCTGATTTCACGGACGTCTTCGCCTTTTTCATCTCAGGCCCTGGCATATTAGGTAGCCAAAATATTGCGGTGATTCCCGGCTCGGCCACCCCCGTGTCCATCAACACGGTCAATATCGGTGCCGTTGGTATCAACGCATTCCCCCCCTACCCTACCAATTGCAATACCACCAATGGCACCTTTTTCACAACCAACAATGTCGGTGCGAGCGTAGAATATGATGGTTTTACCATCCCCTTGATTGCGAAATCTTGGGTGATGCCTTGCAGCACCTACCATATCAAACTGGCCATCGCCGATGCTGGTGATGCGAGTTTGGACTCGGGCGTTTTTTTGGAGCAAGGTGGCATTCGCTGCGCTTCACAAGCATTTAGCGTCACGCCTCAGGTCAATAGCCCCAATGCCCTGTATGCGGTCGAAGGCTGCGTCGATGGTGGATTTACCTTCCACCGCGACGGTGACACCACCAATGCGCTCACCATGTTTTATAGTGTAGGTGGCACAGCCACCCCAGGTGCCGACTATCCCGCGCTCCCTGGAACAATCGTGTTTCCAGCCATGACCTCCTCAGTGACGGTGCCTATTTCAGCTGTCGTCGATGGCATCACCGAAGGGATCGAGACGATCTTTGTGGTGCTGAGCGACACCGTGTGCAGCATTATCGTCTCCGATACTGCCACTCTCACGATTTCTGATCCCCTCCAAGTCAATGCTGGGCCTGACCAAGCGATTTGCCTCGGCGGCAGCCTGCCGATTGGTGCGGCAGCCGTTCCATTTATCAATTATACTTGGAACCCTGCGGCAGGATTGAACAATGCGACGCTTTCCAACCCAACTTTTACCAGCAGCGCCGTGGGCACATTTACCTATGTGGTCACGGGGATCGACTCCAACCTCTGCTCTGATACCGACACGGTTTTGCTCACGGTGACCCCGCTCCCAAGCCCGACCTTTACAGCACCTGCCGTGATTTGCCCGGGTGCCAATGGCACGGTCACCTATACGGGAAATGCACCAGTGAATGCGAGCTACAACTGGAATTTTGGTGGCGGCACCATTGTCTCCGGCAGCGGCCAAGGTCCCTACCAAATCTCATGGCCGACGCCAGGCCCAGTAGTCGTAACCCTCACCGTGACTATCGGTACATGCATTTCCTCCCAAGGCAGCTTCACAGTCAATGTGAGTGTGCCGCCGAGCATCACACTCACACCTACCAACCTCTTGTGCTTTACGAGGCCAGAGGGCAGCATTAGTTCGGCGGTGGTGCCCGGCGTGCCGGGATATACCTATCTCTGGAGCAATGGCGCGACGACGCCCAACGTAAGTGGGCTGCTCGCTGGCGCATATAACGTGACCGTGACCGATGCCATCGGCTGCACGGATGTAGCCTCCGTCACCCTCACACAACCGACCGCCCTCACCAATCAGCTCAATTTCATCCCTATTCTCTGCAATGGCGGCAATGGATCCGTCACCGCCAATCCTGGCGGCGGCTCGGGTGCCTATACCTACTTGTGGAGCACAGGCGCAACGACACAGACCATCACACCACCTGCAGGCACCTACACGGTCACCGTGACCGATGCCAATGGGGGTACGCTTCCTTGTGAATTGGTCAACCAAATCACAATCTCGGAACCCACACAGATGACGGTCTTGCTATCGACGACCATCGCCAGTTGTGGCATCAACAATGGTACGGCCACGGCGGTCCCTAGCAATGGCACGCCTCCCTATTCTTATAGTTGGAGCAATGGTGCCACCACAGCATTTGTGGGCAATCTCGGCCCCGGCCAGGTTTCGGTGACGGTGACCGACCACAATGGTTGCATGGTTGTGAAAACAGATTTGGTGGTGCAAACCCCACTGCCTGTCGTCGTGGCAGGCCCTGATGCGAGCTTTTGCGACGGCGAAGGTGGCGCTGGCATTTTGGCAACGGCTTCGGGCGGATTCGCGCCCTATGCCTATTCATGGTGGTGTACCACGGGCATCTGTGGTTTGGATACATTGTATGACGATGACCCCAATGCCAACCCGGGCGTGAGCCAGTGGTATTACATCCAAGTCACCGATTTCAATGGTTGCATGAGCAACATCGACTCACTCTTCGTGACGATATTGCCGAAACCGATCGTCAACGCTGGCCCTGATATCTGGCTTTGTGGTGACAATGCTCCTTGCCAGATCCTCACACCGACAATCACAGGTGCCCCTGGCCCCTATACTTACCAATGGTCGCCCAATGTTGGAATCAACAATGCGACGATATTGAATCCTTGCGTGCGTCCAGACTCTACCACAATATATGCCCTGGTCGTCGGCAGCAGCAATGGCTGTACGAGTGATTACACGACGACCGATACGCTGGCCACCGTTGTCGTAAACGTAAACCCTATTCCAGTCGCCAATGGTGGCCCCGACCAAGATATCTGCTTCGGCGATCAAGTGATGTTGCAAGGGACAGCAACTGGTGCTGGCCCTGCTTATCAATATGAATGGTCGCCTTCTACGGGATTGAGTAGCGCCTTTGCCCTCAATCCGATCGCCTCACCACCGATCACGACGACTTATACATTCGTCGTGCTCTCCAACAATTGCCCAAGTTATGGCGACTCGGTAACAGTTTACGTGCACACAGTCCCGACTCCTGATGCTGGATGGAACAGGGAAATATGCCTTGGAGAGTCAGTGATGCTGGACGGTTCTGCTAGTGGCGATAGCACGGCAAGCTATACTTTTGAGTGGACACCCAACACGGGCTTTGTTGGTTCCAACCAAGTCGAGGATCCCACGGTGAATCCTGTGAGCACGATCCTATATTACCTTGAAGCCATCAGTAGTTTTGGCTGTAGCAGCCCGCTGGACTCTGTCCTAGTGACGCTCAAAAGTACGCCCATTGCGAATGCGGGTCCCAATTTGAATATCTGTATGGGAGACTCAATTTTACTCCAAGGCTCATTTTCTTACACGACCACTTTGCCTGCTCCTGTAAATGATGTATTTTTTTCTTGGACTCCAGGGGCAAGTATGAGTGACACGACGATGCTGCAACCAACTGTGTGGCCGACAGTTTCCACGATGTATTACCTTGAGGTACGCAACCGTGACTGCCGCACCTATGACTCGACCCTTGTAATCGTCGGCCCTGAAGTCTCGGCATTTGCTGGCGCCGATACCACGGTAATCTGCGGCAATGACTCTGTGCAACTCAATACGATCGGCTCGATCGGTAACACATTTGCATGGTCCCCCAGCATCAGCCTTGACAATCCCTCATCGCCCAACCCCATTGCGACCCCCAGTGTCACAACCACGTATCAGGTCGTGATCGGCCAAGGGATCTGTGCAGACAGCGCCGAGGTGACGGTACAGGTGCTGCCCCAACCCAAGGCAGACTACCTCAGCTCTGCAACTGAGGGATGCGCTCCGCTTACGGTAAGCTTCATCCAAGCAGCCACCAATGCGACGGCTTATACATGGAATTTTGGCGACGGGAGCCCCGTGGACAATATGCCGACGCCGACACATACATTCACCAACCCCGGCCAATATGTAGTCAGTCTCTTAGCGGTGGCTCCAGGCGGGTGCACGTCGGAGGTGCGCGACATCACCGTGACGGTCGGGGAACTTGGTGTGGCTGACTTTATCAGTGATCCCAGCTTCCCAGCCCAGCTCTCACTCCCCTCGACATTGGTGCAATTTGAGGATCGTTCACTTCATGCGACTTCCTGGGCCTGGGATTTTGGCGATGGCATGACAAGTGCATTGGCCAATCCAACCCACACTTATGAGGCAACCGGAACTTATATTGTGACACTTAGCATCACAACTGCTGAAGGCTGTATTGCGCAGGTGATTCATGGCCCCTACGTGATCCTATCACCCGAACTATTCATCCCCAACGTCTTCAGCCCCAATGGTGACGGAATCAACGATGTATTTTTCGCAAACTATACTGGTGATCAGAGTTTTAATCTGCAAGTATATGACCGTTGGGGTGTGATACAATACACATCCCGCAATAAGACAAAAGGTTGGGAAGGCAAAAATGCGAAAAACATCGACGTAACCGAAGGCGTCTATTATTACAAACTCACCGCTGGTGACAGGGAATTTGTGGGCACCGTTACGCTGGTGCGTTAACCTTTGCATTGCCCAATTTCTATGAGAATGCAAAACGGGCCTTTCGATGAAAGGCCCGTTTTGCATTCTGATAGAAAAAAATCTCCTACATCCACTTATTACCAGCCCCTAGGCTCTGCCCAATTTCTCTTCCAAAAGTGCATTGAGACGCTTCAGGTATGAGTTTTCCTTTTCCAGATCCAACCCTGGCCGTGAATTTGTTTCAGTATCTGTACCTATTGGGGACGCACCATTTGCTTCACGGTCCTTTACAGACAATGTATGACTAAAATACTGGAAAAAATCAAACTCCAAGACCAAGCTGATCCGGTAAAGAAGCCCAGTATCAATGGACTCACGTTTGAAAATACCATATACGTTTTGCTTCGAAGTTTGCATCATGTCCCCTAACTCCGTGGGGCCAATTCGGAGCGACTTCGCGCGAGCTTTGATGATTGAACCAATGTGAACTTGCATAACGCTAGATAAAAAAGATCATACCATAAGAAACGTAAGCCGATGAAGGCCAATAGGTTAAACGAAGTACGGGTCTTGGTGCTGTCCGCTTCTGACAGCTTCATAGTCGATACACAAATATAGAAATCGTTTCCTTTGCATTGATCAGGCAAAACATACTAAAACAGCAAAATTCTTACGACATAAACTCATTCCAACAGCTAGAAACCCGATTAGGTCATCTATAATGGCCTGGAAAATTCATCGAGAGTATTGGACCGTTCATGCCCAGAAATTGCGCGTTGATAGAATCAGAGTCAGCGCCGAAGTCACAATTGTAACCTTTTGGGAAAAGGATACGCTATAAAGGCTAGATTCAACTTCAACACGATTCAATTTGGAAATGGAAAACTACAATTCTGATACTGAAAAAGCCTATCTGCGTGAAAAATCGACCAAACTCATGTTGTCCCTTGCGATGGACTGCGTGGGAATGGCTACGTTTTTGTTGCCAGGTCTCGGTGAATTCGGCGATCTCGCTTGGGCACCCATCGCTGCAGTGGCAAACTTTTTGATGTTTCGTGGAGCCACGGGTATAGCAGGCGGTGTGGGGACTTTTGTCGAGGAATTGTTACCCGGCGCCGACTTCATTCCGAGCTTTACGATCACCTGGGGGATCAAATACATAGTGCGCGAGAACCAAACCATCGTCGAATTTGCAAAGCGCCATCGCGAGCGGCGTGACCTGCTCGCACAGTGACAGCCTTGCTAATCGAGCAGCGATGGATCAAATTGCACGCGTTTACCGTCCAACAGCGGCAATTGGTCTCTCAGTTCTAGCTTTGTTCGCTCATTGTCTAGTTCGAGATCATAGCGTTGTCGGAGTTCAATTCTCTTAATTGCCTCAAGATACCTGCGCAGGTCCTCCGCCGATTCCAAGATCAGCGCAGGCACCTGCGCAGGCAGGCCATCGGCCCCTTTGTGGATCATCGTAAAATATGAAGTATTGGTATGGCGCACCTCACCCACCGTGACATTTTCAGCGACCACTCTTATACCAACAACCATAGAACTCTTACCAACATAATTTACAGAAGCAAGCAGGGAAACCAAGTCGCCAACCTCGATAGGCGCCCTAAAATTGACAGTTTCCACCGACACCGTCACACAATACCCCCCCGCATGCTTAGAAGCACAAGCATAAGCCGCCTTGTCCATCAAGCTCAGCAAGATACCCCCATGTATTTTGCCACCAAAATTGGCATAAGCAGGTATCATAAGCTCGGTCAAAGTAACACGTGCAAAAGCAGCAGTTCTAGATTTTGAAGTGGGCATTGTTGGGCTTAGTTTCTAAAATGTATCATAATCGAGTCGACAGAAGGAAATCCTCGAAAAATCGAAGTGAACGAGGTCCAAAGAAAGCAGTCCAACTGGCAAACTTTTTTCACATTTGAGACCACTTGACAAAAGACCAAAATATAACCAATGAGCCATGTTGACTGACAAAACTACTTTATGACAAAAAAGGAATTTCCCTAATCCTTGAATCGCCTTAATAAAATTCAAAAGTTCGGAGGAATCAAAAGGTATGACATCGCCTATAAGCAAGTTTCCGTCTAGTTTAATAAAAAACCCATACCCACCCCAATTTACAAAGCTAGCACCTCTTTTCAGTTTGTAGGAGAGGTAATCTGAATTACGTAGAATTGCAACATGATTGCCTGATTGCAATCTCTCGACGACCTCTGCAGTAATCGGAGCCGTGATCCTCGCAATACGTTTAGCAATCAATCTTTGAATTGCCTTGGTTAGAAAAGAAGACCCTAAACGTTTCATAATTGCTACGGCTGGAATTCCATTTGTTCGAATTGGAAAATCGTACATAAATCCAAAAAAAGACCAGTTTAGCTTTCGCTCGAAACCAGATTGACTATTCTCATTTGGAAAACCAAAAACAAAAGATATACCCTCACCTTTTGCTATTTGATATGTTCTCAAGGCCGCATTGACAAATAGCCCTCTTTTTTGGTGCTTCGGAGATGTCATAGTATCCCCAGACTGAGCAACCAATACTGTTTGACCATCCATCTGCATCAACATTGGAAATACCCCATAAAACGCAGCGGCTTCGCCATCATCAGAAAAGACCAAAAAGCCAATCACTTCCGATCCAAAACCAACCGTAGAATATTTAGACTCCAATTCGGCTAACGACAATGATTTTGAAAAACATTTAAGAATTAGCTCCCTTAACGTTGGCAAATCGGAAGGCCCTAACCTTACAAATTTGTAGTTATTGTTGGAAGAAGAAGCGTTCATACATAAGATCGATTAAAATGAATATTTTCTCCATTGAAGTCCCAATCGCACCTGATTGGACATATGAGTAGTGCTATTGCTGTAACCAAAACGGTCTCGAATACGAGAATCAAAACGATCCCCTTCCAAACGAAAATCCACAGCGAGTTGCCTACTATAGCCTAGGCATTCGGCTAAATCTTTTACATCGGCAGAGTAGTCACCATCTGGATAAGCCACACTTTTAACATCTTTTTGAATAACATTCTCAATTACCCTTTTAGATTCGGCCAACTCGTATTTCGCGAGATCCAAAGGAATTCGTCCTAAATTGAAGTGATTCTTGGAATGAGAACCAATTTCTATTAAATTGCAGTTCGAGCACTCACGAATCTGAAGAGAGTTCATTAAGTTCAAAGAATCACCAAAGGGTCCGCCTCTTGGAAAGTTACCTAAGAACTTTTTACTTAACCAATACAAGACTTCGGTTCGTTCCGCTCCGCTTTTCTTAATAACTTCGGTCAATGTAGTCGAATGCTCTTCTGAATTAATATATCCAATTGGAGTATGAACATACCTACCACCGAGAAAATCTATTACCTCATATCCTGGAACAACAGCCAAAACATCAAGCAAATCAGGCCAATTAATAAATTCGCTATCCTCAATACTTGCTGACAAAACGAAAATCGAAGCAGGCAGGTTATACTTTACTAGCAATGGAACTGCAAAAAGAAGATTATTCGCGAAACCATCATCAAATGTAATTGCTAACCTTGGAAGCGAGCTTGAGTTTTTCGACTCTTCAAAATCGAAAATTCCAGACAATGGTACTACGTCAAAATATTTCGAAAAATAACGCAGATCCTCCTCAAATTGATCGGAAAGGACATGGCGATTGTTGACCCTTGAAAATGGTTCACGAACTACACCATGGTAGTTAATAATGACACTTCTGCCTCTCCCCCCAGGCCCCCCAAATATGGAATTTTGGGCATGATATAACACAGGAACTAGCAGGTTTCTTCGGACTTTTGACAAGATTTTCATACTCAACAGATATACATCATACAAATTTCGAGCAATATTTCACAAGTACCAAATTTTATGAGAGAACCTACAACGAAAAAAACTATTTTTCTTGAAGCCGACTCAAAAAAACCTCACCTGTTCAGAACTTTATAGTGGTATATATGAAGTTGCGGCACAATTGACCGGACATCGTCCCTTGAGGAAAAACACCAACCCTCCAGAGCCTTTCGACTGTCTTGGCCCCCTTCTTTTCGCCGTCGAGCACCTTGATTGGCGGTAAGCATACGGCAAAACTGAGTTCAGCCCAAAAATCGGTATGCGCTGGAACTTCCACCGAAATTTGTGCAAAGCCACCCGACGCCTGAGCCTCCTTGCGCCAACGGTAAAGCCGTTGCTG
>JANORP010000280.1:0-19627 GCA_031415375.1 Bacteroidota bacterium
AGAGGATACTCGTCGTCATATAAGGTACGATTCCAAACATGAGGAGGTAGATGCGCGCTGTGTGCAGGTTGCTGGCAAGCATCACAAAGACGATCGAGATGCCTACGAGCGACAAAAACCGCATCTTGGTGATGAGCGCAACAAAAAGCCTAAAGGCCGGAATTACCGTCATAAAGGAAATCAACAGCGAGGCCAAGACGCTCCAAAAAATCGCGATCGCCGTGAGCCGAAATGTGGATCCCCAATGCGCCAACAATTGCTGTTTCTCTAGTAATACTGGAAAGGCCGCAAGGATCTTCCCAAAATTGGGGATGGCACTTGGCATCACCAATTGCCAAAAAACGACGAGCATCAGCAAGGTGAATGCGTAGGGCACGACCCGCCAATACCCGCTGGGCTGACCATTCAGTACAAATAGCTCCTTGAATCCTGAGTTTTCTTTCACTTCTCAATGAGTATTCAGCGTGCACAATGAATTAAAAAGGGCTTGCAATGTGATCACCGCAAGCCCTTCCTATGATATTCTTATTCTACCAAAGAGATTTCCACACGGCGGTTTTTGGCCTTGTCGGCTGCCAGAGCGTTGGAATACTTCTCAGACACGCCCAAGCCCTTCACGGCCTCGAAGCGCTCTTTGGAGAAGTTGCCCCCTCCATTTTTCATCAAATAATCCCGCACGGCATTCGCACGGTTTTCAGAGAGCACGCGGTTGGTTTCTGCATTGCCGTCGCTATCTGTATAGCCACTGATGCGGATGCGCAGACCGGCTGAGATCGTCAATTGACCAAGGACGTCTTTCAGGGTTTGCACGCCCTTTGCAGTGAGGCTTGCTTGCCCCGAATTGAACTCAATGGCCCAGTCGCGCTTGGTGACGACCTTTTCTGAGGTGCCTGTGGCATAGACTTTGGGTGTTTCTCCAGCGATGCCTTGCCCGGCCTTTTTCTTTTGGTCAAATGCCAATTGCACGTATTTGCCATTGAAAACCTCATCGACGGGCGTGTATTTCGACAGGTTGGTGGGAAACAACTTTACATAGAGATCACCGAAGGTGGTATAGGTCGTTTTGTAATAGCCACTCGCCTCCTCGCCCACGCCCATGGCGTCGGCAGCTTCCGAGAGATTCAACGAGCCTGAGCCGCCCAGGTACATCTTGTAGCCTGGACGCTTCACAGTGTCACCGATATAGTATTTGTTCCACCAAGCACCCGTTTTCTCTTTGTCGGTCGGTGAGAAAATCTCTGCGATCGCATTGGAGGCCATCATCAATTCAGACGGATAGGTCTTGATCCTGTTTCCAGCCTCGTCAAATGCGCAGAGCATTTTGGCGATCTTCTGGCTTTCTTGAGCAAGGTGCTTGTTCAAGCCGATGACCGTACACAACATTTGGTTGATGTTTTCGTGGGTAGAGAGGATGCGCACCATGGCGCTGTCGCCCGTGTAGTTGTCGCTGAAATAGACGTCGCCAGGTGTCCAAGTCGCAAAACAATTGGGTGTCACCTGCACTTCTTTGCCGGTGATCTTGTTGATGCGGGTTTCGGCTTTGCCCAATAAGAACTCCTTGGGCGTCTGCATGAAATCATCGACATACTTGAAGTTCAGCGCCTTGGGATCATAAGTATTGGGGTCGGGATTGATCGGGATGCCATTGGCCTCAGCGTAGAGGATGGGGATGTTTTGGTCGCCATCCAACATCACGACTATACAGGTTGCACCGCGCAGGTTTTGTGGATCATCCAAAAACCGTTGTGGGCCGATGAAGGCGTCCTCCCCAGCCGAGCGGCCGGTGACATAAAATACTTCTGCTTTGTATTCAGGATTGATCTCCTTGAGCTTATCGTTCATGCCCGAGACAAAGATCGGCGCGGCATCGCCCATGATGGTACAAAACTGTGTTCCCTGTGTGGAGCTAGGATCGGTGCTGAAGGCTTCCGCAAATTTCAGCATGTTTTCTTGAATGTCGGAATACATATCGACACGGCTCAATTTGAGCCTGATGCCAGCTTTCTCCAGCAAGGAATTCTTTTTGGTGAAGGCTCCACCATTGGCCAAGGCGGCTACTGAGGTTGCATTCCATGGAATAGCATCCCACTTCCAAAGTGCGCCCGGGATCGTGGACTTCTCAGTGCCATAGTGGGAAAGCGACTCAAATGGAGGCAATACAGTAGTATCCCGGATGTTGGCCGGGGCTGTCTGCAACGAAATGCGCTGCTCATCGCTCAACTCAATTTTTTGGGTCTCGGCTGATGACAGGGTAAAATAGGGCTGCAACCAAAGGTAATAGACCGTCGTGAGCAGACCACCGCCACCTAGAACCAGCAAAATCCAGACGAATCCAGTGAAACGGCCAAACTTCTTTGTAAGAAAACTCATGTTGGTAGGTATTTAAGCAATTAATGAGGTTTAGACTAAGGGTATTGCGATCACCGATGAGCGGCTTTTCAACTTGCAATGCTCCAGCAGAGCAATTTTTCAGGAAGATACCGTACTGTTGGGATTGGTGAACCGGTCCAAATCGGTCCCCAAGTCGTAGCCCATGGAGGAGTCTCCCGAAATCTGTCCGCCTTCAGGCGACATCATTTCTTGAAACAGTGCATCCGCCTTGGTCACCCTAAATTCAAGTTCCTGTTGCAGGACCTCAGAATCCATGGCATCGGTGATATTAGTCCCAGCGACATTGGCACGCAGGTTTTCAAATTCCTGCCTGAAGGCTTCCAAGTCATCGGCATACTTGACTTGCGAGCAAATCACCTTATAGACATACTCGGATTGCGCGACGAGATTTTCAAACTCCAGGTACTTGCTTTGCACCATCAAAGTCCTTCTATCGTGCTCGCCTTTTTGGACTTCCAAGGCATTCATGGCTTTTTCCATGGCCTTGAACTCCGAATTCTTGCGCTTGACGAGCGACTCCAACTCTTGGAAATCTGCTTTTTGATCGTAAGTCATCCTGCTCACTTGGTCCTTCTGCTCCAAATACTTGGGGACGATGCCTTTCAATTCGATTTCCAGCACTTTCAGATCCTTGATGGAGGTTTTGTAGTCGTTGCTGATGCGCTTGCCAAGCTCGCGCGCTTTTTCGTGAAACATACGCGCGGCCTCGTATTGCCTGCGCACCTGCTCTAGGTTGGCAAATGCCAGATCTGTGGGCGCGAGCTTCTTGATTTTCTTGAACCAGCCATAGACCCGTGCACGCAAGCCATTGAAAATACGTTTGGGATTGGACAAGACAAATGCTGGAATCGTGCCCCAGCCCACGACCGTGGTCAGGAACCTCAGCAGTCCCCAAGTCCCAGTATGCGGAATGAAGCTCAAAATCCAAGGCGTCACCACAAAGCCAGCAAGCGCGATCGCGGCTACAAGTCCTACGCCCATGGCCGTGTAAGCGGCTGCCGAGAAGACCTTGAAGGAGACCTGCCTTTTGTAGAGTTCCAATTCCGAATCTTTGATGTTCATCTATTTTGCGCTGTAGGGTTGTTAGCTCTCGCGTTGGAACCGTGCGATGTCATTGGCGATATCGTTGGCCACATGCACTGAAGCGTTGTCGATGATCGCCTTTTTCTTTTCGAAGTCTAGCTCTGCGTTGTTTTTCGCATCCTTAGCTGCTTGCTGTGCTAGTTTTTGCGCCTCGATCTCCTTTTGCAAGCTCAGTATCTTGGCTTCATTTTCCTCGATGATCGATATCGTCTTCTGGATGTGCAAGGTAAAGTTGGCATTGGCGGTCTGCCGGTCGGCTTGCAGCTTGGCAACCTTCTGCTGGGAATGGGAACTGAGCCAAGACATGCTGCTTTTGGCGCTGTCGATCAGCACTTTCCATGTGAGGGCTGACCCCACAGAAAATTGCTCTCGCACAGCATTCAAGGTTCGCAGTGTCCGTTGGTAGGCATCGGCGTCCTCTTCCTCACCAAGGGCTTTTAGGAACCCGTAATATTCGAGGCCGAGGCCCTTTTCCTTTTTTTCTTGCTGCATCAGGTCTTTGAGCACCTTCAGCTCAGCATCAAGCTCAGCTGACGAGGCTGCGACAACAGGTGCCTGCGGCTCCTCCTGCATTGGCTTGGGCGGAGCAGGTGTTTTCGCACGAGGCGCTTCAATACCAGCATTGTATTCGTCCTCGGCTTCGCCAAAGACCACATTCTCCTCCGACTCAGGTGGATTGGCGTTGTCTTCTTCCCGCCCAAAAATTAAATCTCTAAGTCCCATCGGGTATATTCCTTACAAGTGATTCCTGAAGCGCCAATTTACGTAGTTTTTAGGGATATGTTGTTGCGTGACGCCCCAAAAATCTATGATTAGCGCCGCATACCACAGAATTACAACAAGTAGCTGACTGTCAATTATTTGCAGTGTTCATCGATCTGGGTAGATGGTAGGCTTCGAAAATTGCTCAATCGCCTCGGTGAATTGGCGGGTAGATTTTTGATGGGCTATGGATTGGCTTTTATGAGATGCGATCTAGTTTGCCCACGACTTGCAATTGCATCGCCAAGGCGCGATATTCGCAATCAATGGAGGAATGTGCATCTCGCCTTCCCCTCTATTTGTCGGTCAATCGTTCAGCAACAACATTTGTCTCAACATCAATACAGCATCGTCATGCACAACAGGTTACGCCTCTTTATCACCATTTTAGCCATCTTCACGCTACTTTCATCGATGGAAATACAGGCCCAAAACGTGGGCATCGGCACGGCAGCGCCGATCTATAAACTCCACACCATCGGCGACATCTACGCCAATGGTGGCTGGTTTCGCGTTTCTGGCAACCAAGGCCTGTATTGGGAAACATGGGGCGGTGGATTTTATATGAGCGACGTGACTTGGATACGCACCTACAATGACAAGAATATCTGGACGAATACAGGTCTGCTCGGCGCCCAAGGTGGATTGACGGTCGGCTATGCGGGCGCAACACCGCCAGCAGGTGGCGCCATCATTGCGGGCCTCACAGGCATGGGCACGAGTGTCCCCAACCAGCGCCTGTCGGTACAAGGGTCGATCGAGATCATGGATGCATTTGACAATGTACTTTGCAGCCGCAGTACTGCACAGGGCAGATCACATCAAATGATCGGCACCTATATGGGTTGGGACCAAGGCGCGGTTTTTCTCGGCGGTTACAACGTGAACAATCCCTCAGGCTTTTACAGCAATGCCAACAAGATCATGTGTGGCGGGGCGGCAGGCACATTGCCCATCTTTGCCACGGCCTTCAACACAGTGAGTTCACGGAGTTACAAACGTGATTTTGAGCAGCTGAACTATGGATTGAATGAGGTGATGGCCATGCAGCCGATGAAATACCACTACAATTTTGAGGGTGACTCCGTCACCAAAAAGCACATCGGCCTTATCGCTGAGGACATAAACGAAATTGTGCCCGAAGTCGTCGCGGTTGAGAACGGCAAATGCTTGGGCATGGATTACAGCAGCTTGGTGCCTGTGCTCATCAAGGCAATGCAGGAGCAGCAGACCATGATCGCCGCGCAAAATGAGAAGATTGCGGTGATGGAGGCGAAATTGGCGAAGATCGCCAACCAATAGGGAGCCCTTGGCCCTTGCACCATTCATCGGCAACTGAATGAAGCAACTCCTCCCGCATTACAAATACCATTTGCGGCCCGGCTATGGCTCGACGGAATTGCTGATCGAGGTCTTCAGCGGTGTGGCGAGGGACGATTTCATGGCCGATCTCATGGATACGATACGCAGCCTGCAACCGAAGCTGGTGAAGCAGCAAGACCTATGGATGAACGATGAGATATTGCTGGAAATGGATACCGACTTGGGCGCTTTTGTAATCAGCAAAGACATATGGGACTTGGCATTTATCATGGCTGGCCCGAATGAGCCCCTCTTGCGGCGCATCAACGCACTGCTGGAGCAGGATGAACGTTTTGAGAAGGTGGAGGTCGATTTCGAGCGATTTAGGCATTGAGGCGCGTAATTTGGGCATTGAGGCGCGTAATTTGGGCGTGCTGCAATTTGGCAGCTAAAATCAATTCGTGAGCCAGAGGCTCACGATTCTGTAAGCGTTGGAGCCGGAGGCTCCCGCTTCAATAGTTGAGTTTTCATGGTGATTGATTTCTGTAATATGATCCAGAGAATCTCCCAAAAATACGCCCATGGATCCCGAAATGATCAACATATCGTGAAACCTAAAGGTGTATTGGAAAAGCTGGGCAATTGGCAGCCAATTTGTAAATCCAAACGCCATCGAATTTTTCAGGATGGACTATGCGCATGGTTGTATCACTGCCCAGGCTTGGCTATCTTTGCGAAGTTAATATTTTCAGTTTCTGTACATTGGAATGGCAGGGTTTAGAAATCGATTCTTTCGTTTGTTTTCCAAAATTGGAGGAATTGTGCCTTCCAACTTGTTGTTGCACCTCACACAGCAGCGCCTCATACTGCCCTTTTACCACATCGTCTCCGACGACAATCCTGCACACATCAGGCATTTGTATGCGGTCAAGCGCGTGAGGGCCTTCAGAAAAGACTTGGATTTTTTGCTTCGTTTGTATCAGCCGATCGACTATTTCCAATTCCAAGCACTCGCTGCCGAGGGGAAACGCCCAGCAAAGCCGGTCATGCTGCTCACATTCGACGATGGCTTGCGCGAGTTTCACGATGTCATCGCCCCAATCTTATTGGAAAAAGGCGTTCCTGCGGTGTGTTTTCTCAACAGCGCATTCATTGACAATAAAGCCCTTTTTTTTCGGTACAAGGCGAGCCTATTGATCGCGCATCTTGAAGCCAACCCAAGGTTGTTGGCACAGGGTGATGTGAAACATTTCTTGGCATCGGATTCAAAGCAAGATGGCGATTATCAAGCCTTTATACGTGCTGTATCGTATCAAAACCAAGCGGTTTTGGATACCCTTGCAGGCATAATAGGCTATGATTTCCAAGCCTACTTGTCGCTGCAGCAGCCCTATTTGACGACACCGCAGATTCGCTCCCTTCTGCAGCAGGGATTTCAATTTGGTGCGCACAGTGTAGATCATCCGGAATACCGCACCCTTGATTTTGAAGAGCAGGTCCGCCAAACCAAGGAAAGCATCCAAACGATCTGCGCACGTTTTGAATTGAATTACAAAACATTTTCGTTTCCATTTACCGATTTTGGCGTGGAGCGACGCTTTTTTGAGCAAGTGCAGCAAGAGCATATTGCCGACATCACGTTTGGATGTGCAGGCCAAAAGCGAGAGCAATTTCCCGCACATTATCAGCGTATCGCATTTGAAATGGGTGATCTCTCGGCTAAGGAGATTTACAATGCAGAGCTCCAGTATTTTGCAGCCAAGGCGATTTTTGGAAAAAATATACTCCAAAGAAAATGATTGAATTCCAATTGTTGACCAAAGCAGGTTTGGAAGCATTCATTCATTCGGAATCTTTTTCGACATTGAAAAATTTGCCAATTTCCAAACACCGAGCCCTCTCGCAACTGCGCAATCCTCGCGCCGACGAGGCAGATGTGCTCCTAATTTTGGCGTATGAACAGCAGGCACTCGTGGGCTACGCAGGCATCTTACCTGACTTGGTCTATACCTCGGCCGGAAATCCAGTAAAATTTGGCTGGTTTTCCTGTATCTGGGTGGACGAATCGCAACGCGGCCAAAATATAGGGCTGAGATTACTGCAAAAAGCATTGGAATTGTGGGATGGACAGCTCATTGCGGCCGACTATGCACCCGAAACAAAGAAGATGTACTTCAAGTCGGGGGTTTTCGCAGATCCGATGGTGCGCCGAGGCATCCGGCTTTACAATCGCATGGATCTGCATACCATTTTACCCCCCAAGAAACGGCTATTTCAGCAGATAGCCCCACTCCTACGCCTTGCAGATACACTCCTCAATACCGCGCTGGGGCTGCGTCGGCTATTCCCCGCACGCCGGAAATCGGAGCTGAAATCGGAACAGATCGAATCGATCGACCGGGAGACCATGGACTTCATCGCGCGAATGCAGGAAGCCACGCCATTTCGACGCGGTGCCGCTGAACTCGACTGGATTTTGCACAATCCCTGGGTGATCGCGGCACCACCCGATCACGATAGCCGCCGCTATTACTTTTCTTCGGTGGATCTGACTTTCGATTTTTATGCGCTCAAATTGCGCAATACGCAAAACAAAGTGGTCGCACTCCTGCTCCTATCCAAAAGAAATCGCACGTTGAAACTGCCATTTTGCATGATGGAAGCGGGCATGGAAACGGAGGTAGCATTGGCGATTGAATCCTTGATCGTGGCGTGGCGCGTCAATAGCTTCACGACTTTCAACGCTGAGCTCACGGCATATTTCACATCGCACAAGGCCGTCGGCATTTTCAAAAAACCGATCGATCGCAGCTATATGGTTACAAACAAGATGAATGCATTGCTTCAGGTCTCAACAGGAAGCATTCAAGATGGCGATGGTGACACTGCATTCACCTAGTTCCTGCATCGCAGTGAAGCTATTGCATTTCAAGATTCAAATATTCCAAAATTCATGATGAAATTACTCCTCTCTTTCATTTTCCTCTCCTTTGTGGTACACAATTTGCATCCACAGCAAACTACCAAAACAAGGGTAGAGGATGTTCAAAGCGCCTATGATATCCAAGATAGCGTTTCGATCTTGACGCGAGATGGTGCGATCATTTCTGCAATTGTGATTCGTAAAAAGGGCGATGAAACCCCGAAGCCCGTCTTGCTTCAATCCACAATTTATGTAAGAGACAAGGGCCGAGATATCGCAACGTCGAAGGAGTCTGCAGACCATGGCTATGTGGGCGTGATCGCCTACACGAGGGGAAAACGTTTTAGTCCTGCCGAAATATTTCCCTACGAGTTTGATGCGAATGACACCTACGATGTGATCGACTGGATCAGCAAACAAAAATGGTGCAATGGAAGTGTAGGAATGTTTGGCGGCAGTTACAATGGTTTTACGCAATGGGCAGCCTGCAAAAAAATGCATCCCGCTCTCAAAACAATTGTGCCCTATGTCGCCAATCGGCCAGGCATGGGCCTGCCGATGGAAAACAACATTTTTGTCAACCCCAACTATGAATGGTCATTTTATGTGGGAAACAACAAATATTTGGACACCCTCGCAGGAAATGACCGACAACGCTATCGAAAGATGCAAACTGCATGGTGGGAAAGTGGAGCTGCCTACAACAAACTGGACAGCATTGATGGCATCCCCAATCGGCTATTCCAACGATGGATTAGCCATCCTTCCTTTGATGCCTACTGGCAAAATATGGCGCCCTACGGAAGTGAGTTCAGGGAAATCAATATTCCGATCTTGGCGATTGACGGCTACTACAACGACGCTCAAAATTCGAGTTTGTATTATTTGCGAGAACTCCAAAAGTACAATCCAAAATCCGAACATTACCTCATCATTGGCCCTTACGGTCATTTCGGCGCGCAAAGGGAAGGTGAGGCCGTCATCAATGGCTACCAAGTAGATGCAGGTGCATTGATCAATACCAAACAGATTACATACCAATGGTTTGACTACATTTTCAAGGATGGCCCCAAACCGAAAATTCTCCAAGACAGAATCAACTATCAAGTCATGGGAGCCAATGAATGGCGAAGTGCTCCATCGCTCGATGCAATGCACAATGGATTCCAAACAATGTACCTGACCAACACGAAAATTGGCAAAAACTATTCTCTGAATTCTGAGAAACCGGTTGAACCAGGTTTTCTTTCCCAAAAAATAGATTTTTCCAGCAGAAGAACGAGCAACAACGATTATTATCCAGATCCAATAATTCGTGAGAACATCGATAGGAGTAATGGATTTGTATTCATCAGCACACCATTGTCGGAGCCGATGATCCTAAATGGTTCGTTTTCTGGAGAAATCAAGGTCAGTATCAACAAAATGGACATGGACATTGGTGTAACGCTCTATGAAGTCTTGCCCAATGGAGAGTATTTCCATTTGTCCTATTTTATTGGCCGCGCGAGCTATGCAAGCGATATCTCGGAGCGCAAACTTCTGAAACCGAATGTGATTGAAACGATCGCATTCTCCAATTCTCATTTGGTGAGCAAACAATTGAGCAAAGGCAGTCGCTTGCTCATTGCGCTCAATGTCAATAAGAACCCATTTTCTGAATTGAACTATGGAACTGGCAAGACCGTGACCGAAGAAACGATGGACGATGCCAATGAGCCATTGAGGGTAAAATGGTACAACGACAGTTTCGTGAAGCTTCCAATACTCGAAATCTGAAAGCAGGACAGGAACGAACCACTGAAGAAAACACAATACAGGGCAGCGATCTCTGTTTCGGTTCATGGAACCGAAATTTTTCCTATCTTGCTTCAAACATGCTTCAATGAAACATTGTGACTTATGCCCATCTCATTGCTGGCCACCAATTTAACGTTTCGAGATCCGACTCGCCGCAATCCCAAAAATGTTGTACACAATTTCCCCGAACAACTATCAAATCAGAGGCTTCATGCAAAATAAAATAAAGAGATTCTTGCTGATTTTCATCGTGCTCGCAAATGCTGTATCAGCACAAGCGAACGATGTTGATACTACAAAAATTAGACAAGATTTTGAAAATGCAATGACAAACTTGGATGCCAATTATGTCTATTTCCACCAAAAAGACGTAGATATAGAGTGCCTAAAAAGTCATTACAGCAACGAAATCAGCAATCTAAAGAATCACGCCGATGTTTTGCTATTTTTCGAATATTTACTAGATGAATTTTACGATTCACATCTCCATTTGAATCGTTCAAACAAGTTTTCTTATCGGCTCTATAGTCCAATCTTTGCCTCCACTGATGGGAAGAAAACTCAGATTGCTTGTACATGGAAAGATCAAATCGAAAGTGGCGTTGCGTTCAATCTTACCAATGCTGAAATTTTGACCTTCAATGGCGTTGAGTTCAATCAATTGATCGAGGACTTCCCTACGCATTGCCAAAACAAAAACAATGCCGAAGTAAGGACATGGCTAGCAAACAAAATTCTTTCGGGCAGATACAATGAACCAAGGGTCATCACCTTAAAGACTCATGCAGGGAAGATCGAAACCATAGATATAGACAAAATCATATTGCGAAAAGACACAACCCTTTTGTCTTACAAAATCATTAACAATATTGGCATCATTCGAATCAACAACTCTTTGGGCGAGACCAAAACCAAAAGAGCATTTAGCAAGGCGCTAAAATGCTTAAAAGAAACCAATGGAATCATACTAGACTTGCGAAATACGATTGATGGTGGAGGTACAAATATTGGGAATCCAATTGCTGGACATTTCACGCGCAAAAAGTTGACCTTCCAAAAATACAAAAACTCCCAAAATGGATTTGTTGACCATATTAAACCTACGAAACCAAAGTATGACAAACCTTTAATTGTTTTAGTTGGCAGATGGACAGCAAGCATGGGTGAAGGAGTCGCATCGGGACTTGACGGTGTTGGAATCGGCAAGATAGTTGGCACTGAAATGCAAAAGCTAGCAGGCGCTACAAAAAATTACAATTTTTCCAATTTCGATTATGGCTATCAAGCACCTTACATTGAAGTGTTGCATATTTCAGGCTTACCAAGAGAGAAATTCGTACCAAGATTTGGAGTTATTTGCAATGACGAAATGGAGGACGAATTTATAAAAGAGGGAATTAGACTAATTACAGGGCACCTCTAAAAACGCATCAGGCAATGTGTCTGGTGCAGCGCAGTTGCGTAAACCTATTCTTGATCACCATTTTGATCACCAACGGAATGGATCGGCTTCAGGCTAGGTTGTGACAGGAACAGGGAATGCTCAGTGCGCCAAAGCAATGGGGCACCACCCCGACCTAGCACAGCCACAACCTCCCAAGTTCCCATGACTTGTCCGCGTAGGTGGATGGCCCCTGCCAACCCTAGGCTAGATTTAGGCTGGAGCTAGACCAGACTTAGGCCAATACCGCATTCTGACCACATAAACACCGCACATACTCCGCAGATACTCCGCATGCAACGCCACCTTCCGTTCCCACAAAGCTCTCCTTAGCGTTCCGGGCCGTGGACGCTACACAAGGCTACGCACAACCGCTAGAAATCGGCAGAAGCCCACCTTGCATCGTAATCTCAAAATGTCAATGGTCGAATCTGAAAAAGGCAATTTGGGTAGGAGTTTCGTCCATCATTGCGATGTAGGCTACAGAAATAATTCATGGATGGTCAAATGGAAAGATTTCAAAATAGAAAGCTGCTGATCGCGACGAAAAACGAAAAAGAAAGGGTCATTGCCCCCATTTTGGAGCAAGCCCTGGGCGTGCATTGCTTCATCGATGCGACCTTTGACACCGATCAGTTGGGCACCTTCACAGGTGAAATCGAGCGGGAGCTGGATCCCGTTTCGACAGTCAGAGAGAAGTGCCTACGGGCGATGAAACACAGCAATTGCAATTTGGGCATTGCGAGCGAGGGTTCATTTGGCCCACATCCATCGCTGTATTTTGTAAGTGCAGACGATGAGTTCCTGATTTTCATCGACACCGTCCATCAAATCGAAATTATCCTGAGAGAACTCTCGACCGAAACCAATTTTGATGGCCGACAAATCCACAACGAAAAAGCACTGTTGGTGTTTGCCGAGCAGGCGGGTTTTGGTTCACATGGCGTCATTCTGCGCAAATCAAAAGATAGCAATTTGGATATCCACAAGGGAATCACCGATCTCAAAAAATTAATCGAAGTCTATACGCATCTCGATTCAAAATACAATTCCGTGTATGCAGAGACAGACATGCGCGCTATGTACAACCCGAGGCGCATGGCTGTGATCGAAAAGGCAGCCGTGCAATTGGTCGAGAAAATCAAATCCTGCTGCCCAAATTGTCAAATGCCAGGTTTTGAAGTCACAAAGGCCCCAAAAGGTCTTCCATGCGGTTTGTGTGGCTCCCCAACAAATTCGACCCTGAGCCATATTTCAGTTTGCAAACATTGCCAATTTTCTCAAGAGGAATTGTATCCCCATCAGAAAAGAACCGAGGATCCGACGTACTGCGACTATTGCAATCCCTAAGCAATGGCGCAGCGTGAGACAATTTTTATCAAATTTGCCTCCTACACCCTAGATGTCCTTTGAAACGCCTCTTTCACATGGCGGGGGTGTACCCAGACCCGCACGTACACAAAGCTCGCCTGCAATCCCCCACAGAGATCTCGCAGCTACCGTCGGCAATCGTTGCATTGCCATGCACTTCGATCTCAAACAAAGCGATCTTTTGCCTAACTTGCAGCTCAAAATCAAGGAAAAAATGCCTCAATTCACGCGATTTAGGGAACATTTAGCGATTTCCCACGTACAACAGCGTCTCGGCGCAAGCGCAGGCAGGCACCTCGAGTTTCAAGGGTAAAAAATATTAAAGATGATGAGGCAATCGTTCCTTTACTTTCACTCATTGCATTAGAGGTCATTCTAGGCATAGACAACATCATTTTTATTTCAATTTTGGCAGACAAACTGCCTGACAACCAACGCAATAAGCTCAGGTTTTGGGGCATCGGCTTGGCGATGGTGATGCGGTTAGGGCTCCTGGCGTTTATCTCTTGGATTCTAAAGTTGGATCAAACGCTGTTTCGCTTGTTTGAGATCGATTTTTCCGGCAAAGGGCTCATTTTGATCCTTGGTGGTCTCTTTCTTATTTACAAAAGTGTCAAGGAAATTTACCACAAGACTGAAAGCAACAAGGATGAGACCCCCAACCCGCCTGCAAAAAGCAGTTTCGGCAGACTGCTTTCAGAAGTTATACTGCTGGACTTGGTGTTTTCGATCGACTCCATCATTACAGCAGTAGGCATGGTGCAAGAGCTTTGGGTCATGTACACGGCAGTCATCGTGACGGTGGTCATCATGTTGGTTGCGTCCAAGTCCATCAGCGAGTTTATCAGAAAGCATCCTTCGTTCAAGATTCTTGCGTTGTGCTTTTTGATGATGATAGGCGTTTCACTCTTGGCCGAAGGTTTCCACTTTGAGATTCCCAAAGGGTATATCTATTTCTCCATGGCCTTCGCATTTTTGGTCGATATTATTCAAATGAAAACCGCTAAAAGCAAATAAAATGAAGCTAACTCCCCTTTTTATCACCCCAAATAGATCGACGATGTCATCCAAATCCATCTTTGGCCTGCTGCTGCTCACATGTGCGCTCAATATCGCGATTGCGCAAACGACGAATGATTCTCTAGAAACTACCAAGGAATACAATTCCATTGAGGAGGCCCTGAAAAATCCAGAGAAGGTCTATCGCCTGAACTTGAGCAATCAGAATGTCATGATCCCCAAGGAGGCATGGTCCAAGTTTACCAACCTAGAAATCCTGAGTTTGAAGAATGACCACCTCAAGGAGCTGCCACAAGAGATCGGTCTTCTCAAAAATCTGAAGTCACTCGACTTGAGTGGGAATGATTTTTCGACATTGCCCAAATCATTTGGCAATCTCACCAATCTGCAAGAACTCTATTTGAACGATGAAAAGAACTTTGACCTCAGCAAGAACATTGCCGTATTGCAGCCTCTTAAAAAACTAAGCGTCTTGCACCTCGAGAATGATTCATTGACGGTGCTTCCCAAAAGATTCCACCATCTCAGCCACCTCGAAGCACTGTATTTGAACAACAATAACTTTATGGAAGTACCGGTACAAATCAAAGGACTCAAGACCTTAAAGTATGTTGATTTTCACGACAATAAGGTGAAGATTGAAAATCAGAACTTGCCCAATCAGAATTCGGGCATCAAAATCAAATTCTAGGGCGTCCAACTTGTTTCTGGTGAGAAATTGACCGCATTTCGATCCATCGGGCAGCGCAAGGTGAAAACACTGGCCTGCTTGAACTGACCAAACAACTTGCATAGTAGAAAGTGGAATCCCGAAAAGTACAATGCGATGCAGGAACTAGCAGAATATAAAACGCAGATCTTAGAGACATTGGTGGTCTTTGCCTTGTATGTGCTTGCCTTTGTCATCACGAATACAGCCATCAACAATGCGCTAAAGAATACGCAACTGCAGAGAACCCGAAGGAAAATCATCATCAAAGCAGTGCATCTGTTCACCTCCATCGCAGCGGTGATCTTCATTGCAGCGATTTGGGGACTCAGGCAAAGCGAAATTGCCGTGTTTGCCAGCACCATCCTCACAGCCCTGGGAATCGCCTTTTTTGCACAATGGTCGTTGCTCTCCAACATCACGTCCAGCATTCTTTTATTCTTCAACCATCCCATCAAATTGGGAGACACCATCAAAGTCATCGACAAAGACTTCCCCGTCGAAGGAGAAGTCATTGAATTGACTTATTTTTTTGTGCATCTCAAGTCCACAAATGGTGAGACCATTACCATTCCAAACTCAATTCTGCTGGCAAAGCCGATTTCGATCACAGACAGGAGCAAGAAGGCATGAGACCACTGATTGCATCGATCTTCGTTTTCATGGTGATTCTACAGCATACCTTCGCCCAAAACAACCATTTAGGTAGCTGGAACATCCTCAACCTGAAGTACAATATCAACAGCAGTTGGAGTGTATTTGGAGAGGCGCAGTTGCGGTCACTCCAATTTTATGACCACTTTCACTATTATGAATACAAAGCTGGCGCCAATTTCAAGGTCCACAAAAATGTGAAGCTGACGCTCGGTGCTGGCAGCTATCAGACCTACAAGGAAGGCGGGAATTTTGTGTTGCCCAAAAACAACAACGAGTTGCGCGTTTGGCCACAAGTCATTTTATTTCAGTCAGTTGGCAAGCTCAAGATCGAGCAGCGCTACAGAGCTGAGTTTAGATTTACAAGCAATGGCTATCGCAATCGTTTTCGCTATCGGTTAGGCCTAGCTTATCCATTTGGCAAGGCTGTCAAGGACTTTAAGCCCTACCAAGTGAGTGCAAGCAATGAGATCTTCTTCACAGACAGGGAACCCTATTTTGAAAGAAATCGCATTTTAGTTGCCTTCAATTACAAGCCATCCAAGGCCGTGACGCTGCAAGTGGGTTATCTGCATCAACTCGATTACAAAATCAACGATGAAACGGGTCGTGATTTTCTACAAGTCGGTTGTTTCATTGAAATGTTTAGAAAACAATCCTCCAAAGCCACCCTAGACCTTGATCTGAAGGACAACTGATGCCAAATGATGGCGCTGGATGTCGGTCGTGGTCCCTGCGCTCACCTGTATGCCGCCTGCGAGCCCGCCACGAAAACGCGCCTAGGACGGCGTCGCGGGCACAGGCGTAGGTGGGACTTTGCACCTGCAACAAGCCTATCACTAGGGTCGCAATTTTATACAACTTCGCCTGCAAGAAATCCGATTCTTCCGTAAATTGCATCTGCTAATGAGGAAGATCGTGCCGCTTTCGCTGAAAATCAGGGTTCTTTGTGCCAGCAGTTGCGTAGGGCAATGCGCTCGTGCTCAGATGAAAATGTCCAATTCAGCAATATATACTCAATACAAGGAGAAATATGTCAATCACAGATAAATATTCTAAACGACAGAGTCGTATGCGCTCAACTGAATCACGCTGGTTCGAAATTTCACTCGTAAGGAATGTGTTTTCATACATCCACAATGATACAACGCATTGACCAGCTCGGCGCCTCGCTCCTAGCAGATCGCAACGACGCCAACCTCAAGCAGTGGGCGGCCTTCATTGTGCAAAACGATATTGCCCTCATTGATATCATCGCTCTCATACATGCTGAACATCCAATCGCGATGCGGTTCAGTTGGCTGCTCGGGGGGCTTTGTGAGAGGGATCCGCAGCGGGTGTTTCCGGTCGTCACATACCTTTTCACCACGCGCGATACGATCACAATACAGCATTTTGAACGTAGTCTCGCCAAGATGTTTTACTTGGCTGGCATCCCCCCCGAGATCGAAGGCGAAGCTGTGGACGCGCTCTTTCAATGGCTGTTGGACCCTAAGGCAATCATTTCTACCCGCAATTTCGCGATGGCAGCCTTGGACAAACTTTGTCTCAAGTATCCCGAGCTTAGGCATGAATTGAAGGTTGTCTTGGAAGAATTGGTGCTCCCTCCTGGGGGATCACTGGAGAAAAAGGCGCGTAAGTTGCTTGCAGCCATGAAGGCCGCTTGAGCATTGCCTTGCGCAATGGGCCTGAATCTATATTCAACACCTTTGGAAAATAAGTGAAGAACCTGAAATAAGATAAAAAAATGAATCTCTCAAAAGTAAATATTGCTCAAAAATTAGCGCTCTTCCACGACCATTGGAATCCAAGAATTACGGGCGAGCTGAATGGGCAGCATGTAAAACTTGCAAAACTTCAAGGCGAATTTGTTTGGCATAAGCACGACCATGAAGATGAAATGTTTTTTGTAATTAGCGGAATTCTAAAGATCGAACTTCGAGACAAAATAGTTGAGATTGGTCCCAACGAGTTCATCATCATTCCACGAGGTATTGAGCATAAACCAGTCGCAGAAAATGAAGTTTGCGTCATGCTCTTCGAACCCATGACGACGCTAAACACTGGGGATACAAGAGGAGAACTTACAAAGGACACCTTGGAGCAAATATAGTGGGAACCAAGGCCTTGGTAGTCAATTGCAGCTCACCACCTGAAACAACCTGTTGCCTCAGTGAGAATGCAGTCCGTAAACAATGCCTTGAATTCCGTGAACGCTATGGTAAAAATTAATTCTGAATCAAATCCCTAAAATGGAGCAGGAAATGAAAGACAACAAGACACTAGAACTTCCGAAATTGGACTTCGATACGAATGGAGACATCGTTATCAATCCTTCACCAAGCTCTTCCAAAAACGACTTCGATTTTTTTGAAGGCAAGTGGAATCTGCGGAATCGAAAACTAAAGTCAAAATTGAATGGCTGCAATGAATGGACAGAATTTCATTCAACCCAAGAAATGTACCGTATCCTCAACGGAATAGGAAACATAGACAATTTTCTTGCAACATTTGACGGCGAGCCATTTGAAGGGATGACCGTGAGATTGTTCAACCCCAAAACACGTTTATGGTCGCTTTATTGGGCAGATAGCAATCAAGGAAAACTAGATCCACCAGTAGTCGGTTCGTTCGAAAATGGCGTAGCCCACTTCTTTACAAAAGATATTTTTGAGGATAAACCCATTTTGGTTGTTTTTCGTTGGGATGCAAGGGACAAGGACAATCCAATTTGGAGCCAAGCCTTTTCGGGGGACAATGGGGAAAGTTGGGAGTGGAATTGGTATATGTACTTTTCAAAATTCTAAACCTTTGAATGTTTTTTTAGACAGTCGAATAGTTGAGCAATAAATGAATTCCATAGCCAGTTTGATCGTAGTCATTGGGTATTTGCAACGCTCCACAGGGGCCGTAGTAAATGTCCAAAGACTTCGTTATTCCCGCAAAATCGGCATGCGCGAAACGAAACACTTGGCCCACCGCCTTGGGCTTGATGCACGACTCGATAACTCTTACCGAAAAACATTCGTAAACAAGAGCCATTTTTGGGAAGAATCGAATGATTTTCGATATTATCAATCGGATTTCTTAACTTGAATAAGGGACTAGACTTTCAGGGTGTTGGTGAGAATTAGAAAAATGCACATCTATAGCTAGCGTGAAGTAAAAATGGAAGAGTTAATTCGTACTATGGAGCCACCGATTTTGCTGTTGGAAGAATCTGAACCTTCTCAATATGAATTTTTGGCAATGATTTCTGATTTGCTAGATGAGGACATGCTCCAGCAAATTGCGGAAGCAGATTATGGCTACGAGGCTGAGTATTGCTTTTCTGAATTGAAAAAAATAAAGGAAGCAAAAACAATACCCTCAAAAATTGAATTTTCATTGCGAGAGGTATTGGAGTTGACGCGCTGGACTGAGCCAAAAACAACGAAAGAGCATATCATGCGAGCCTTTTCTTGTTCATGCCTACTTATTCTTTATCCAATACTCGCATACCCGGATGATGAAAATGCAACACTTGCGACCTTTGTTGAAAGCGTTGCAACATTCGACAGCAAATATCAAAAATCGGCATTTCAATTAGTCACCTGGAGAATTCTATTTGACTATGCCAAGTCTTCAAGAGAAAATGAAGAGGAGATTTTCATTTATTATCCCGATACATTTTTTATTTATGCGCTCCTACAATTGATGATTCTAAATCAGGACTCAGCAGCAAGAATATTGACCATTGCAAAATGGCTCGTTGAAGATGAAAATAGCAAGAGAAAGGAACAATATACCGTAGTGAATCAAACTTTTCTATTAGGTTTGACGCATGATAACCTCAGGCATCATACATGGGTAACCATTACAAGCCAAATGCTTACACGAATCGAATACATAACAGATAGAAACGTAACAGAAAAACTTGTAGAAATTGCAAATTCCATTTTAGATACTAAAGAGACAAAGCAGAATTAGCTGGCACCAACACAGGTTTTTTGTCAGTCGAAACAAGGTAGAAACTAGGCACTAAGGATTCCTTAAACAGTTGGTAATCAATCGAAATATGAGTATCCGTTTCATTAACAGTAGATCCAAAAAAGCTTGTCATTTCGACCGAAGTGGTCGAGGGATCCGCCGCGGCGGAGACGAGACCACGCAGCGGAGAAATCTAGCGCTT
>JANORP010000281.1:0-4916 GCA_031415375.1 Bacteroidota bacterium
CAAGCAGACGATTTTGGGGAGCCAGACAGACGATTTTGGGGGGCCGGACAAACGATTTTGGGGAGCCAGACAGACGATTTTGGGGAGCCAGACAGACGATTTTGGGGGGCCAGACAAACGATTTTGGGGAGCCAAGCAGACGATTTTGGGGAACCAGACAAGCGATTTTGGGGAGCCAGGCAGACGATTTTGGGGAGCCAGGCAAGCGATTTTGGGAATTTATGAAGCTGGAATTTTAAATCAGGATGCCAGCGACCTTATTGACCCACGATACAGACCCTTTCCAAGTCGGCATCAGCCTCTGCGCCGAGACAGGACGCGGCATTTGTCGCAACCTGTAAGCTGAATTGGGCTTATTCAATCGCGGTGGTGGCCGCTTTTGAATTGCTCAAGCTACAAACAATCATTTTGGGATGAAAAAACGAGAGCAAGAACAGGAAAGAGATTTCGGTCTCTTTCCTGTCCTTCCAGGCTTGTTTCTTGCAATTGTAACGCCGTCGATGAGACTACCACATCAAATCGACCCAGCTCAGGACATCCTCAACCGTTCGTGCAAGCACAATTGGTTTTTCCTGTCTGATGTCCAACACTCTGCCCGCAAATTCTTCGCTGAATCCACCCAAACCATGCACGGCACAGATCGGCTTTGCAAATTGCCACGCATACCCGATTTCAGACAACGTGCCCGCCCCGCCGCCGATTGCAATCACCGCTTCGCCCGTTTTCACCACCAGTACATTTCGTGCAAATCCCAATCCAGTTGGGATTACGATATCGCAAAATGCATTGGCTTCGCTCGCCTCGTTCCCTGGAATGATGCCGATCGTCGCCCCATGAAACGTCTGCGCAGCCGACTTGGCACCCTTGCAGACGGCCTCCATGAGGCCAAACATGCCGCCACAGACGATGCCAAATCCTTTGTTGGCGAGGCAGGTGCCCAGCAGCTCCCCAAAAGCATAGATTTCTGGTGTACAAAGTTTTTGACTAGGGCCGATGATGCTGATGTAGTGGACTTTAGAGAGCATATTTGGGTCGCTATTTTTCGGCAAGATGGCGCAATCCGCATCGAAATGCAAGAAAAGCAAAAGGCCACGCGATTTGCGCAGCCCTGCTCAGAATGTTCAGATATCTTCGCTTCTCAAAAAGCAATGCTCATCAAGAGCTTGGGGCCACCAAGAATGCGACTCCAATCGAATACTAATTGGTTGTATGCGACGCGGTTCAGTACTTGGATCGTTCCAAGGGAGGGGACATTGGTGTAAACATATTGTTTTGACACAGCCCGTCCAAGGTTTAGATTGGGGCCAGCCGCAAATTCAAGACCCACAAAAAATCCCTTGTGGATGCGGAAACCGAGCTGCCCAAAGGCGTTCAGATTCAAATTGATACCGAAACCGTTCCTAGGGTAGGTGGTTTGGCTCGATTGCACGACGGCGGTAGCGCTGGTCGTTTCACGCGAAAAATGTCTTATTTCAAATAACCCAGAATTACCCGACAATGAAACGCCTGCCCGCAGCCTAAACCGCTCCCAAAAGCTCGCCGAACTGCGCTTGAATTCATGCCCTATTCCGATTTCATAAGTCACTCGATGGCGCTTGGTATCGTTGGTTTCAATTGTCGTAGTAGCAGTAGATAATTCCGTAAACGATCTGATACCTTGGTCGTGGGATAGATTGTATCCCAAACCTAGTCTCACAAAATTGTGGTGACCAATTGACTTGGTCCCATACAGCTCCAAACCAATGTTTTGGAGCTGTCGGCGGCTCTCTTGATTTTCAAATTGGTCCACGCTATTGCTGGTATTTATTTGGTTGATGCGAAGGCCGATTTCTTTGAGTTCGGTATGAAACAGTGAGTCTTGTGCCGACAATGAATTCCAAAAAAGGATCATGGGTAAAACAAGACTCCAATACAAAAGGGTGCGAGGGGAATGCATAATATTGTTGTTGGAAGTGAAAGATAGGGACATCGTAGAAGGTGATTTTCGGTATTTATTGGGCTTCATACCATCAAAATGAATACCCGATTGTAATGCCATTTCTCGATAGCGCGACTGGGAAAAATACCTTAGTATCGATGGTCTGCTGTGAGGTATTCGGTTGGGGAAGTGCGTTGATCCTGTCTGTCGTGTGGGAATTGATCGTTAGATAGGGTCCAAAGGACCATTCCAAGCCCACATACAATTGTTTCGCCAATCTGAATTCACTTTGGAAAAAAAACAGCAACGCACTTGTATTTGCAAAATTGACGCGGTCTTTTTCGGCACTCGCTATGTTGTATGATCCATTCAGATTCGTTTCTTGCAGCACCTTTACCTCCTTGGACGACAATGTGAAATCAGTAAAGAACTCTAGCCCAGTGCGCAGGCGTAACCGATTGAGAAACCGCCGCTGTATTTGTGGGATTTCCTTGCCGACGGCGAAACTAAGCTGCGTATGAAATTCCTGCAGATTGTTGGATGTATTTCTGACAACAGAGTCTTCGGTCACAGTTTGGATGAGCCTTTGATTGACTCCCGAAAAACCAATTGAGGCACGCCAAAACGAAGATTCTTCATTGCGTTTCAGGTAAAATACACTTGCCCCTAGTGCAGTGCTGTATCTGTTCAAGGCAAGCGAGGTATTGCCTGTGACGCGATCCTGCGTTCTGTTGATGATGACCGACTGTAAGCCGATTTCTCGGCTCGGAAAGGGCGTAAACGCTGATTGGGCGTGTGCGGGTGTGGCCGATATCGCCCAGCAAACAAGCGCCAAGAGATGCCCGCACCAAAGTCGTGATGAGGTGTTTTTTGTTGACATATTATGTTTTAATTGAAGTGTGTGTGAAATTATATTAAGGGGAATTTTTCTAGGAGACAAAAGGGGTATAATCCATAGGATATGGTTGCAAAAGGCAATACCATTTACGCCGCGACGTGGCAGCAAAGCAATTTTCTTTTTTGGTGAACGTTTTTTGCAATAGCGAAACGCGCCCCTCAGGTGAGGCGGAAAAAAGCATAGCATGGAATTGTAAACAAGAATCGTGCCAACGTGGTGACTCGCGGCGCAATAAAATGTTGCTTGACGCAATTCTGAAAATTACCTTTTTGGCAAATTGCTTTGATTCACAAGCATAATGATGGATGTGAATCAAAACACATTCCTAGGCACCTGAAAAGACCTATTGGTAAGGCTGTGGCGGCAGGTACAAGAGATTGCATTCGCGCACCACGGCGGGTGACTCGACATCAAAATCGCAACGAATTCCCGCAATCCGATACGCGAGGGTAGCTGCCTCCAAAGTCATACCCTCAGCCGCCTCGATGAGCGCCTCACGAATAGTCGATGGGGTGTTGGCGCTAGCAGCCTTCAATACAGTGTCTAGCACCCTCCCCAATTCTACTTTGTCGGGCAGCGGCAACTCCAAAACAGGAATCAAAGTACACAATTCCATCGGCAATCCGGGCACAGGATTGAGCAGGACCACCCGCTTTTTGTTGCCAGATTTGGGCAGATCGACTGAGAGTTTGCGCAACAAGGCCTTCACATCGGCGCGGTACATAAAGTCATAGACGCCCTCCAAGATAAACAGCTCGACATCCGAAGAGTCTTGCCGCCGCTCGATCTCCACCAAGATTTGTGTAATATCGGTCACGCGCTCATCGACTGTGAGCACCGTATCAAAGGAGAGGCTCATCTCAAAAAGACCCTCGACACAAGTCCAGCGATACAAGACGCCATCGGCCGCCTTGCACCACTTCTTTAGCCCTGTATAGCAACGCTCAAATTCCGACGTGCGGAGCATGATCACAGGTGCTCCTGCCTCCAAAACCTCATTGATACGATCGAAATATCCCATGTTCAGACTATTGTAGCGTAATGATAGAGATTCTGCGTCGCGATTGCAAACGCAGCACGCAGCCGATCAAAGCAAGCCCCTGAAATTGAGCCAAGCACACCAAAATGGTTCAAGGCAAATCCAGCAATCAAATCATGGGCCGGAGCCTGTCCCGCCGCGTCCCCCGCTCGCGAACGGGAGGGAGGGATCTCAAAACGACGCTGACTCAAGCTCCAAAGCCAGCGCATAGCGCTCCATCAAATCCAAATAGCATGCGAGTTCAGCCGTGATCTCAGTATTTGGCCCCGCCTGACCAGCCCGCAACGCAGCGACCTTTGTACGCACATTGGCGCGATAGCATTTGAACCAAAGAAACAGCATCGTCGAGTCTGCATCTTGCACGACACCCGATGCGTGCAGATAAGCGTCTAGGAATGCCGCTGCGTGGGCATCAAAGCCTGTGGCTTCCAGGTCCATACAGCAAAAAGCAACCTCATTGAGCACATCTATCTGCCTGAAATGATCGTTGAATTCGATGCAATCAAAGACGATCGGGTCGGGATAGGCAAATATGTTGTGGGCGTGGAGGTCGCCATGCACGTCACGCACCATGCCGCCCGCCAAGCGCGCCGCGATGAGCAGGGCGTGGCCAGCGAGGTAGCGATCGCTGATGCCGACGATGCGGGCTAGCCGCGTGGCCGCCGCTGCCCCCAGCAAATCCGCAATGACAGCCGACTGACCCAAAATATCATTGAAATCAGCCTGGTAGCTCTCCGCCGAACTCTGCGCAGGGTTGCTGATCACCGTAGCTGTCGCATGAAAGGCTGCAATTTTGTCTGCCAAGACCGCCATGTAAGCAAGCCCAATCTTGCCAGCGGCCAGCATGCGGTCCATTTCCATCGATGCATCGAGGCGACGCATCTTGAGCGCATGGTCGATCACACATGCATCCACCCCCAGATCATGCCAACTGATGCTTGCACCCGATTGATACACAGGCACGACCTCCAAATAGACCGTCGGTGCCAGACGGCAATTGAGTTCCAACTCCTTGCGGCAATACAAGCTGCGTTTCTCCATATCTGAGAAGTCTAGGAAAC
>JANORP010000282.1:0-1633 GCA_031415375.1 Bacteroidota bacterium
GAAAAGGGCGGGAAGCTGAACGAAGTTTTTTCGAGAGACACCCAGTCGTTCACCAACTGGAGCCGCCACAGCAAGCCGTTCTGGCTGCAGGCCATTGAACCGCCGGAACTGGGCGCGCAACTCGACCAGACGGTGGCGATGCTCAAGGAGTCGCTCACGAATATCCTGCAACTCACGAACGCGCTGGCGCGAACATTGAACAACGCGGCAGAAGCGACGGACAACGCGAACCAGTTGCTACGCGACGCGCGGCCATTGGTGCGGAACATCACTACCATCACCGAGAATTTGAAAGACCCGCGCGGCGCGCTCGGCGAATGGCTGCTGCCCATTGCGATGAATTATCAAATCACCGCCCTGCTCACGAACGCCAACTCCACCGTGAGCAACGTGAACGGGACGGTGTTGAACGCGAACACTGCCGTGACAAATGTGAACACGAATTTGGTGGTGATGTTCGCCGAGATCACACAGATGCTGGAGAACTTGTCCGGCCTGACCGGCAACTTGAAGGCGCAGGTGGATCGCAACCAGAACATCGTCAGCGAGGTCTCGAAACTCATCATCGACACCGACGACATGATGCAGGGCATGAAGCGCCACTGGCTGCTGCGCTCGGCGTTCAAGGAGCCGGAGAAATCGCAGAAACCCGTGCGCGACAAAAGCGTGCGTCCGTGAATCGCGGACGTGGGAACATTCCTGTCCGCAGCAACGCCCGACAAAACGTGGCATCCAGACGCAGCCACAACAGCCGCCATTTAAGGCATACTGTGGGCAGAAATGTCCTCGCACCGGGGCCTATGCGCGCGGGTGCGCCTTGTCGTAAGCCTTCTTCAACCGCTCGGTGGAGACGTGCGTGTAGGCCTGCGTGGTCACCAGATGCGCGTGTCCGAGCAATTCCTGCACGCTGCGCAAGTCAGCCCCCGCATCCAGCAAGTGCGTGGCGTAGCTGTGCCGCAGCTTGTGCGGCGTGAGCGCCGGATCGAGGCCGGCGGCCGCGAGATATTTCTTGAGCCGCAATTGAATGACGCGCGGCGAGACCGCGGTGCGCCGCTCCGGCTTTGCGAGAAAGATTGGCTCCTCGCCCACGGGTGGATGCGGAAGAAAAGTCCAGTAGCTGCCGATGGCTTCGAGCGCGGGTGTCCCGACGGGAATCAGCCGCTCCTTCTTCCCCTTCCCCTGCACGCGCATCACCTGCTCCGGCGCGTCGAGGTCGCACACGCGCAGCGCGCTCAACTCGCTCACGCGCAGACCGCACGAATAGATCGTCTCGAGGATCGCCAGGTCGCGGTGATAGGCGGAGCGGTCAAAAACGCGCGACGAGCTTTTTTCGCGTCGGCCCATTTCCAGCAGCGGAGCTTCCAGCAGCGCCTCCATTTGTGCTCGGGTCAAAAACTTGGGCAGCCGTTGATCTGCCTTGGGCAGAAGCAATCCTTTGATCGGCGACGCCAGCACGGCTCCGCGTCGCACGAGAAACTTGTAGAACGACCGTAACGCTGAGAAGCGGAGCTGAATGGCCGCCCGACTCAGTTGCTTCCGGCCCAGCGCGCGCAGAAAAAAACGGAAGTCGTCGCGCTGCAATTCACGCCATGCGGGCGGTGTCTCGCGTGCCTTCTCGTGCCAGGCCGCAAAC
>JANORP010000283.1:0-7578 GCA_031415375.1 Bacteroidota bacterium
AAAATTTTGCCTTGGCAGTCCTCGACATTCTCGGTAAAAACGAGAAACTCAGCAACGACGAGCAGTTCAAGCTCATTGAGGCCCGCATCATGACAATGAAAAATGTGCAGATGCGCACCAAAATGCTCGGTATGCTCAACAGTAGCGCCTACCAAGTCGATACCATGCGCGAAAAGGTCGAGGCCTGGTTCAACGAGTCAATGGAAGCGGTCTCTGAGTGGTACCGCAACCGCATGCGCCTATGGGTGATGCTCGTTTCGATCATCGTTGTAGGGGCTATGAATGCCGACACCATCAAGATGACCACGATGTTTTGGAATGACGATGAGCTACGCACAGCCACAGTGAGCGCCGCGCAAGGTTACATCGACCGATACGATGCTCGTGTCGCCAATGGCACTGCGCCTGGACTCGTGACCACAACCACCATCGTGCGCGATAGCAATGGCGTGGATTCCACCGTCGTGCAGCAACCAGCCACGGTTGCCGTCGATACCAATGTCGTGCGTTCCATCAAAAGCACCCTCGACACTCTTTACCAAGACATCAATGCCACCAAGGTACTGCCTATAGGCTGGGACAGTGAAATCTTGCCTGGAAAACCTGGCTATGTCGATGCGAAATCACCTTTGACGTGGTGGCTGATGAAAATCATAGGCCTCATTCTCACGGTGGGCGCGGTTTCGCTCGGTTCGACCTACTGGTATAGCCAGCTCAAGAGTCTGCTCAATCTACGTGCTGGCAGGGCTCCAGCACCCGACGCGACGCCACCGCCACCCCCGCCTCCTGCACAAGTGACCGTGAACTTGAATACGCAACCGGCTAGCGTGGAGCCGACAAAGGAACCAACGGAGGAGCCGACTGAGGAACCAACGGAGGAGCCGACAGAGGAACCTACAGATGCTGCCGAAGGAGATAATTCCGCGAACGCGACAACCTAAGATCCCCGATTTTTGAGTGCTCAATAAGGCGGTGCCCGACCACAATCATTGTGAGCAGGCACCGCTTTTGGTTGTGGATCGTTGCACCATAGACCACCTCCCAGCGGCGCACCAAGCGATTGCTACGGAATGATTTGAACCAAAATCCGTTCACAAGGCACGAAAATAAATGCATGCTTTCCAAATTGGAAACAAATTCTAACGCAATTCAATTCGACAAAAATGTCGGCTATTAACCTTCAAAGAGACACTAAAAAAAGATACCTTTATGCTGAGAAAGTAGATATTGGTTTCATTATTCGTCAATTGATTTTCAGCAAATAGGTATGAGAAGATTCGTTACAAATGCAATCGCATTGCTATTGCTGTTTTGCAGCACTAGCAGTTATGCTTGGACACAGCACTCCCTTGGGGTGAGTGCTAGCCCCAATTCATTGTGGTATGACATGGGCAGTAAGCAGATGTCCACCACTGGTACCCGATATATTTTCCCGACAAAATACAGGCCACTTAGTCTGAATTTCCAAGGAATGAAAGCGTTTCTGGCACTCGCTCCCAGCGAAAAGCACGTCGATGCACGCGTCTCGACGCATGTGCTCAGCTTGCCGATGCCAGAAGGAGGATTTGAGCATTTTCGTATCGTCTATTCTCCCATCATGGAGGATCCATTGGCAGCCATGTTTCCTGAAATCAGGACCTACAAGGGTGCTGGTATCGAGGATCCCACGGCTTACATTCGCCTAGACGCTACCCCACAGGGTTTTCATGCGATGGTATTGCGCACGGGCAAAAGCACCGTCTATATCGACCCTTATGCCAAAGGCGATACCCAACTGTACATTTCCTATTTGAAAAAAGACTTCGTCGCAGTGAATAAGGTAATGACCTGCGATTTTGTCGGAGCGGTTGCTGACATGGCAGATCCAATGGGGGGCTCCGCACAGCGCTTGTTTGGGGATTGCCAAATGCGCACCTATCGCCTAGCCCTCTCGGCAACAGGCGAATATACAGCTTTCCAAGGTGGTACCGTGGCACTCGCCCAAGCCGCTCAGGTCACAACAATGAACCGTGTAAACGGTGTATATGAGCGGGAAATGGCGGTGCGTCTCAATATTGTCGCCAACAACAACTTGATTGTCTATGCAAATTCGGCAACCGACCCATTCACAAATGGTAATCCGGGGTCGATGATCACCGAAAACCAAAACAACACGACCACCGTCATCGGCAATGCCAATTACGATATCGGTCACGTCTTTGGCACCAACTCTGGTGGTTTGGCTGGCTTGGGCGTCGTCTGCAGCAATGGAAACAAGGCCCGTGGCGTCACCGGCTCTGGAGCTCCAGTCGGTGATCCATTTGACATCGACTACGTGGCACACGAGATGGGCCACCAATTTGGCGGCAACCACACTTTCAACTCCAACCAGGGCGCCTGCGCAGGCAATCAGAACAACAATACGGCGATGGAGTGCGGTTCTGGCACCACGATCATGGCCTATGCTGGTATTTGCGGTGCACACGACGTGCAAGCCAATAGCAATGATTATTTCCACACGGTGAGCCTCAGGGAAATCTACACCTTCATCATCGGTAGCGGCAATGCATGTGCAGGCCATCCTGGTTTGGTCAACAATCAGCCAGCGATCACGACACCGCTAGCGAACTATACAATCCCGATCAGCACACCATTTGTGCTCACAACCTTAGCCACCGATGCCGACAATGACCCGATCACATATTGCTGGGAGCAATTTGACAATGCAACGAATACCCAGCCACCCGTCTCTACAAATACAGGAGGTCCACAATTTCGTTCACGTCCACCTGTCACAAGTGGTAGCCGCTACTTCCCAAGACTCAGTGACTTGGCAGCAGGCACAGTCTCTCAATGGGAGGTATTGTCGAGCGTGACGCGCAACCTGCGTTTCGCATGTTATGTGCGCGACAACCATGTCGGTGGCGGCTGCGGTGACAACGATTCCATGACCGTGCGTACACTCAGCACCGCAGGCCCATTTGTCGTGACTGCACCCAATACCGCAGTGACTTGGCCAGCAACGTCAACCCAAAACGTGACTTGGAATGTCGCCAATACCACTGCAGCCCCGATTTCATGCGCCAATGTCGATATTTTCCTATCGACAGACGGCGGGCTTACCTACCCGATCACCCTCGCTACCAATGTTGCCAACAATGGCACTTTTGCAGCGACGGTGCCCAACAATCCCACGACCACCGCACGTGTGATGGTAAAGGCACGCAACAACATCTTCTTTGACATCAGCAATGTCAATTTCACGATCACTGCGCCCACCGCCGATTACAACCTGGTCGCGACGACCACGACTCAAGCTGTCTGTGCCCCCGCCAATGCAGTGTACATCATCAATTGCCAGAGCATCGGCGGCTATACGGGTGCCGTCACCATGTCGGCCACAGGCGTACCTGTGGGTGGTACTGCGACCTTTAGCCCCAACCCCGTCACGCCAGGCAACAACGTGACCCTCACGATCTCTGGCACAGGCGCCATCGCACCCGGCACTTATACAATTACAGCCTCGGGCAATGCGAGCTCTGGCATCCACACGACCACGGTCAGCCTGTCGGTGACAAGTGGCGTTCCTACGGCTGCAAGCCTTACCTCACCCGCCAATGCTGCCACCAATGTGAGCACTACCGCCACGCTCACCTGGGCAGCACAGACAGGATCGACCTACAATATCGACATCGCAACCGACGCTGGCTTTACAACCATCGTGCGCAGTGCCACTGCGCTTGCTGCCGCGAGTTATGTGCCTGCACCCGCCCTCGCAAGCAGCACGCAGTATTTTTGGAGAGTGCGGGCTGTGAATGGCTGTGGCAATGGGCCATTTTCCACATCACGTAGCTTCACCACCAACTCTGTGACTTGTCACACTGTGTTGAGCACTACTGTACCACGCATCATCACTTCAGTTGGCACTCCGATCATCAATGACAGCTTGTATTTCCCTATTGGCGGCACGATCACGGACGTGAACGTGACCAACCTCGTGGGAACACATACTTACATCAGCGATCTGCGCATGACCCTCATCAGCCCCACAGGTGCCTCAATTGTGCTGTTTTCGGCTTTGTGCGGCGCAAACGATGACTTCAACATCAAGTTTGACGACGCTGGACCAGCCTACAACACGATCGCCTGCCCGATGACAGGGGCCATTGCCTATCATCCGAGTGGCAACCTTGCCACATTCAACGGATTGGTGCCTACGGGCTGGTGGAAGCTCAAAATCGAAGACCTAGCCGATCAAGATGGCGGCTCACTCACAGCTTGGACGCTCAACATCTGCGCCAACAATGCCTGCATCTTGACAGCCTCCACCAGCAACAACACCCCTGTGAGTTGCAATGGCGGCACCAACGGTGCCGCAACGGCACTGCCTGTGGGCGGTGGCGGCCCATTTAGCTACCTTTGGAGCAATGGGGCAACGACGGCTTCTGTAAGCAATTTTGCCGCAGGTGCCTATAGCTGCACGATCACTGATGCCTTTGGCTGTGCCGCTGTCGCAAATACCACGATCCAGCAGCCCAATCAGCTCTTGGCGACTGCCACATCCACGGCCACCACATGCGGCCAAAACAATGGCGGCGTGACGCTCGCCGTGAGCGGCGGCACACCCAACTACACCTATGCTTGGAGCAATGGTGCCACAACTGCGACACTTTCCAATGTGGCAAGTGGTAGCTACACGGTCACGATCACCGACACCCGTGGTTGTACACGCACTGCGTCAGCTACCGTGGCCACATCAACTGCAGTCTCAGCCAATGCCACAAGTACCGCCTCTGCATCATGTGGGCAGAGCAACGGCGCGGCGACCGTCGCGGCAACTGGTGGCGTCGGTAACTTCACCTACCTCTGGAGCAATGGTGCCACGACCCAAAACCTGAGTGGTGTAGCCGCAGGCGCCTATACCGTCACGGTCACAAGCGGCAGCCCCAACTGCACGACCATAGCGAGCGTGACCATACCCAGCATCGGCAACGTGAACGCAACCGTTTCGCAAGTTGTGAATACTTCTTGCGGACTTAGCAATGGCGGCGGTACAGCCGTGCCTTCTGGTGGCACCTCCTATACTTATCTCTGGAGCAATGGAGCCACAACGCAGTCAGTATCAGGGTTGCCAGCGGGCACCTACACCGTCACTATCACCGATGTGACGACCTGCACAGCCACTGCGACACTCGTCGTCGTCGGCTCCACACAGGTGCTGGCGAGCACCAGTGGTGTCACCCAAACTAGCTGCGGCCTTTCAAATGGTGTCGCCACTGCCAATGGCACGGGCGGCAACAACGTCTATTCATACTCCTGGAGCAACGGTGCCACCACGCAGACAGTCAGTGGACTGGCTGCTGGGAATTACACTGTCACTGTCACTGACGGTGGTGGCTGCAACAATGTCACAAGCGTCACGATCAACAGCTCGACGGCGGTCGTCACCAACGTGTTCAACTTTACCCATACGAGCTGCGGCCTAGACAATGGTGTCGGTTCCGCCGTCTCCACTGGCGGCACTGCCCCCTACACCTATCTCTGGAGCAATGGGCAGACGACCCCGCAGGCAGCCAATCTCTCGGCTGGCAACTATACCGTCACTGCAACCGATGCCGTGGGTTGCACAGGCACCGCAGCAGTGACCATCAATGGTAGCTCGGCACCCACTGCCAGCGTCGGTACACAGACCAATGTCAATTGCTTTGGCGGCTCGACGGGCAGCGTGAACCTGAACGTGACCGGCGGCAGTGGCCCATTCACATACAACTGGACCAATGGACAGACGACCAACCCTGCTACGGGATTTGCCGCAGGTCAATTCCAGGTGACTGTGACCGATGCAGCGGGCTGCACCAGTGTGATCGGCGGCTTGGTGACCCAGCCTGCCAGCGCACTCGCAGCTACATCCACCGTTGTCGATGAGAGCGGCCCAGCCGCAGCCGATGGCAGCATCGCCTTGGCTCCGACAGGTGGCACTGCACCCTATACCTACCTCTGGAGCAATGGCCAGACGGGCCAGACAGCGACAGGCTTGGTCGGCGGCAGCTACACCTGCACCATCACCGACGCCAATGGCTGTACGACCATCGTCAGTGCCTTGGTGAATACCTTGGTGGGTGTCTCTGCTGGCCCGCAATTGGGATTGGAAGTGTTTCCTAACCCCAGCCAAGGCGTGTTTTTTGCCAGCTATAGCCTTGCATCACCAGAGGATCTACAAGTTGCCGTGTACAATAAACTCGGGCAACGCATCTGGAACAAGACGATACCACAGGCGAGCATTGGCAAGGTGGAAATCGCCCTCGGCGAGATTGCATCGGGTGTCTATTCGGTGGAGTTGCGCACTGCGAATGCCATCGTTACCAAAAAGGTCGTTGTTGGTAAATAAGCCTTCCAACCTTTTATGCTTGATCGGGCCGAGACATGGATGTTTCGGCCCGATTTTTTTGCGCCTCACCGATTTACAGGAATCGAAACCAAACGTGAAGTTCCTACATCAGAAAACAATCGCTCAAGCAATATTTCAATGCCCACTGGCATACGGCGCATTCATCGGAATTCATACATTTGTAGTGATGTGTACAAATTGGTGGGGTATGATATTGGGGGTGCTGCTGCTGTTGCCGATAGGTGGCCATACACAAGCACCGATGCCACCCAAACGGGAATTGCGTGGCGTATGGATTTGCACCTTGGCCAATCTGGATTGGCCAAGCCGTGCCAATATGCACAGCGATCTCCAAAAGACAGAGTTTACAAGGTTGATGAATGGGGTCGAAAAGGCTGGGTTGAACGCTGTCTTTGTGCAGGTGCGCCCAGCAGGAGATGCACTTTACCCCAGCGAATTGGTGCCGTGGTCGCAATATTTGTCTGGGAAGCAAGGTGTGCCGCCTTCGCCATTCTATGACCCGCTGGAATTCATGATCGATGAGTCACACGATCGCAACATCGAATTTCATGCTTGGTTCAATCCTTTCAGGGCACTTTCTCACATACAGTTTAGCTCAGTATCGGCCGACAACATGCTCAATCGGCACCCCGACTGGTTTTTCACGTACGGGATTTCCAAATATTTTGATCCTGGTGTACCTGCCGCCAGGCATTACCTCGTGCAGGTGGTCATGGAGGTGGTGCGCAACTATGACGTAGATGCGATCCACCTGGACGATTACTTTTATCCCTATCCGCTGGCTGGTGTACCAATACCAGACGATCGCAGTTTCCGCAATCATGGGAGCGGATTCACAGATCGAGGCACTTGGCGCAGGCACAATGTTGATGCATTTGTAGAGGAACTTGCCGACAGTATCTTCCTCAACAAGCCCAGTGTGAAATTTGGCATCAGTCCCTTTGGCGTCTGGCGCAACGATGACCAAGACGTGAGAGGATCGGGCACCGTGCGTGCCCTCTCGGCCTACGATGCCTTGTATGCAGACACGCGCAAGTGGCTCAAGTATGGCTGGGTGGACTATATGGTGCCGCAATTGTATTGGAATATCGGGAACCCTAGGGCTGCATTTGATGTATTGCTGAAGTGGTGGGACGAGCAAAGTTCAGACCGCCACGTCTATATCGGGCATGCAATCTATTTGCTAGCCC
>JANORP010000284.1:0-5241 GCA_031415375.1 Bacteroidota bacterium
GAAAGGCGGTTACATGCCAGAGGCTGCGACCAGAGTGAGAAGAGCCGTATGAGGCGAGAGTTTCAAGTACGGTTCTGTGAGAGGGTGGGGGTGAAATTCCCCTGCCCTACTCGACCACTCGTTTTGGAAAGGTACAACCATCGCAAAAAGAAGCCGAAAAGAAGCCGAAAAGAAGAGGAAAAGTAGAGGAAAAGAAGACACGAAAACAGCAAAAGTATCGGAAAAGAAGGCGAAAAGAAGTGGAAAAGTAACCGAAAAGGAGACATTTGCCGTTTGGCTAGATTTTCCACTTTCGCGACAACTCCCCAGCGTGATTCCGTTACGCTCAACTACCCTTGTCACTGGCCTCCGCATGGATCGGCCTCTCCCATTTCTTCGAGCCATAATGATTCAGGCAGACCGCAAACGACTCGATCTCCCTGCCCTTGTAGAAGGCCAGGAGGATGTCGCGGTAGCACTTCCGAGCCGATACGAGGTCATAGTAGGAGAAGCTGCTTTCCCTAGCCTTTGCAGCTCCCCGAACCGTGGCCTTGAATGTCACCCGAAATTTGAATTTGCGCTTTTGGTCGAACTTGAGATGCCCCTTGGGCAGTGCCAAATCCGAGATTCGTTCCAATGTCTCACTTTCTGTTTCCATTCCCTGATTATCAAAATTTCACCTCCAATCGTAGAGTAAGCCACATTCACTAAGCCAGCAACTCAACCACCTTAGCCTTGCGATCACCACACCGAATCGCATATTCACGCAAGCTCGTTCGCTTCTTGCCAGACGGCCCGCGATAGTAAAGCCGAACCACGCAGCATTGAAGCAATTTCCCGCCGATGTCCTCCAGATACCAAGAACCGCAACGGCTGATGCGCCTCAACGCGATGCCTTTCTTATTGCAACTGGCGCGGATAAAGGCGGCTACGCTTTCGTCGAGCGCTTCTTCATTCGCCATCATGGCCTCGTAGGCGTCGGTCGTTTCGCGCACGATGGGATCGATGATTCTATTCACTGGATACCTTATATATTAGCTTTCAATCGCTTGCCAGTTGATTGCACTCGGTCTCCGACCTAGGTCAGAAACCAAGATAATGCAGGGGCCGCCTGGCGGCAGCCCCCTGCACCAATCAACAGAGAAACGCGTCCCCAGATCAGGGGACTTTGGATAAAAAGGAGATAAGCGGTGAGTAGCAGCTTTCAAGCTACAATGTGGAGGACTCCGTGAACCGGGAGCGGCACCTGAAGTTCAATCAATCAACAAAATTGGGATTTGTGATCATTGGTTGGGTCGAACTATCCAAATGCGGGGCATTGCAGCATCAAGGCCGCTCCCCTCCACCAGTCCAGTTTCATCACAAGGGCGAATGCGTCGATGCGCCGAGTTGTGCCGATCTCAACGATCATGGGCACGGCTCACCGCTCGCGACTATTGCGACAGTATCTCCAAAAGCGTAGTTTTACGTCAAAGATCGTGCTTTCTCTGCGGCTTCCTGCTTCGAAACTGAGGCTGCATTGAAAGGGATTGAAAAGGCCCGGTATCCCGATTTCGTCGGGAAGCCGGGTTATCTTTTCGTAGGCAAGGGCTTCCCATCGGGCGAGTTGTCTATTCTTACCCCCATCGGCTTCCCGTTGCCACTTCCATTAAAAGAGCGTTTCCTTCTGCACCTGTGATCCATCCCCAACTCTATGATGCTAAATAAGTGACTATGGAGCTGCGTTGCTTTCCAAAAAATATCGTCTTTTAGGAATTTTATTTTTGCCTAACTCCCCTGCTTTCCGGACTGCTCACGGTGCCTTAAATGTGGTCAATTCTGCCAAAATGGGGCATTCTGGTAGAATTAACATCGCAGCAAACTACCCCCCACTTGGCAAATTCGTCTCAAAATTGGTTGCTCTCTTGTGAACTCGCTTTGCAGCACGACGAATTTTATCCCATATTGGAGACAATCTTCTTGCAGAAAGCAGGAATCGGTCAGGTCAATGCCCCGGAAGCGAAATCATGGTGAAAGAATGCCTTCTACCAAGCTGAATGATGCCATCAATCAGCTTGCAGAGGGAGAATTTGCCGATTGGGATGCGCTGAGTCGTGGGGCTGGCAAGGAATTCGCCTATCTGAAACTTTGCAGATGGCATCGGGGAAGATGTCCTTATGACCCGGATGAAGAAAAGGTCGCCTTCAAGGACTATGATCTCAATTCCCTGCGCAAAAACGCTTTTATCGGCATTTCAGAGGGGATGAATAAGCTGCACTCCGAATTGCCAGACGAATTGGCGAGCCTCTCAAAGGCCATCTTCGCCCAAACTGCACCAGAATTGCAGGAGGTGATGCAGCTCGTCACCAAACTGAAAGCGCATTCCACCAAAAGAGGATACTACGAGCGGCTCAGAAAGATCATCATTTTTGAAAAGCGCGTTGTGATGCTCCTGTTTGAGGGCAAGGAATTGCGTGCCCATTTGCGGCGCATCAAGCTAGAAACGGCACAATCCAAGGCAAATGTGAAATTGGCGGCGGAAGTGGTACACTATCGGGCGGAATTCTTGGAGGCCGTGCGAAATCAGTTCTTCACCACGGGCTACATCGACCGCGACAAGGTGGCGGCTTACAAAGAATCGGCATTTGCACAGACTGATGTGAGGCGCTTCCCGTTCAAATTGGTCTCCGCAAAGTTGCTCATCGATGAATTTTTTGCATTTCTGGATGGAGATCGATTGCAGGCTAGCCGACTTGCGGAACGGGTCTTGGAGCTGAATCGCGAGGAAAATGGATTGTCGCCAAGTGATTTTGCGAATCTCCTTTGGAGATTGGCAGACTACTATGTGAGGTTGGGACAATTGGAAAAAGCCAAAGGAATCATCGGAGATTTCGAACTTCTTGAACCATGGAAGGAAGAGAATCGCAAGGTCGTTTTCAAGAAGTACCTGATTTCGATTTTCTTGATTGCCTATGACAGTGGCGAATTTTCCTACGGTGCTCGCGCGCAATCGGCTTTCCTACCTCTTCGAAGCGAAATCCTCGGCTGGGAAGATGACAACGAGAAATTGGCTTTGCTGCTTTGCCTCACGTTTTACGGCCTTGGAACAGGAGATCTTGCGGCAGCAAAAACCTATTTTGACTACATCTATAAGATCAAGGATCAGAAACCGCATATCCAGTATCGAATACAATACATGATCGCGCACCTGATGTTGCTATTTGAAGGCAAAGATGACCAAGCAATTAAATCCTTTGCGAAAAACTACGAAAGGTATTTCCGTGCAAATCTTCCGTTTGCCGAACCCGCCCTGAAAGTCCTGATTTTCTTGAGATTACATGTTCTTCGGAACCATCCAAAACGGATTTCCAATGACTTCAAATCACTTATTACCTCACTGAAGTCGTTTCAGACAAGTGTGCAGTTCGGGCGAAGCCTGTGGTATCCGCCACTTCTGAAGTGGTTCGAGGGACTCAAAATCTCAAAAAGCATCGATGATTATGATGTCTCCAACGCCCCCAAACCGCACCCGAAACGTCAGTGAAGGCGGCGAAGTCGAAATAAACTCAATCGTCAATTGCCCGATGGCGTACTTCTGAATCATCTGCCCCTGCGTGAGGCCAAAGTTGCTCATGCCCCATTCGCGCTCGCGGTGGATGATCACGAGCGCAAGCGGCACGGGGATTTGGCCGCCATTTTGGAGCCAGGACATGAGCCATTGCGGGCCATTGATGCTCGCCCAGGGGTTGTTGTTGCCATTGTTATTGCCGTAGCCGTTTCCGTTATTGTTGCCGCCATTACCCTGCGCCACGACAAACGAAAACGAGACCAGCAAGAAGGCAAAAAGGGCCAAAAACCTTTTCATACGCGTTCTGAAATTGATGGATGTAAGAATAGACATGCCGCAAGATAACGATTTGGAGGGTGTTTTGGGAATGATGGATGGCGGTTTTGCTAGGATTTGTGGCTGGGAAAAGGGCGCTTGCTCAGAGCCTTACACGGTTTGCCGGACGATTATTCAGGGGAATCAAAGTCCTGTAGGATTGGACGATGGTTTTGGGCGTGGAAACGGACATTGGTTTCGCACAGCTTTCCTTTTGGAATGAAATGCAGCGGATTTTTGGTTGCCGACGCATCAGTTCCTAACAGTTCCGAATGAAACACGAAAAAACTCATCAGGAACACAAAGCGAACACGATGATTCCTAACAAATCGTAAGTCAAGGGGGCTGGTAGGCATGCGGAACGGAATATCTATTCATTCAAGGTCGATCTTCCACAAAAAATATTCAAAGACTATTACATTATTTAAATTTATTTTATACATGTGAGTTCAATTTACTAAGCACACAACATGGACTTCACACCTTACATCGGAGAATGGCGTTACGACAAAATCCTAGAGCTGTCAGAGCGCCTGATGCAAAAGTCATTCATCGGCACGGATACGGGCGTTCCCTACCGCTCGATCAACCATTGGGAGAATTCAGGGCTGATCGACAACGACCGTGGCGAGGCTCGGAGCTGGCGTCGGTTTTCATTCGTCGAGTTCATCTGGATACGCATGATCGACGAGATGCGCAAGGTTGGTCTGCCAATGGACACCATCAAGGCTGTGAAGGCGAGCCTTTTCCAACCCGCATCGATTGTCGATCTGGACATCCATTTGAGGAGCATCTATCAGGCGAGGGGTGCTGCGAATGTGTACCATGAGGCAGGGCGCGAAGCAATGGAAAAAGACATGCGTGGCCGATTCGATGGCGGTTTTGAGGAGCAGCAATTGGATGGCAATTGGTTGCAACACCTTATATTGTCCTCCATCGTGAAGCGTTGCCCCGTGATCTTGGTGGTCTTCACGGACGGGACGCCATTCGCCATTCACGAGGAGCCGGGATACTTCATTTTCCCCGAGCACTTGGATCGCCTGTCCTTCGAGACGCATGTGCGCATCCCAATCACGGGCATTATCAAGGAGTTTCTCAGGGGTGGCCTTGCCATCGAGCGCATGGGCGACCTGCAAATCTTGGAACCCAACGAGCAAACCGCCCTCCGCATCATCCATTCGGGCCAATATGACTCGGTGACAGTGAATTTCAAGGACAAGAAGTTGAAGAGCATGGAACTCAGGCAGAGCCAGGAAGTGACAAGGAAGATCGTGGACGTGCTTGCCGCTGGAAAGTACCAGGACATCTCCATCGTGCAGCACGAGGGCCAAATCACGAAGATCGAAAACACGCTCAAGTTCAAATTTCCAGCTTGACGATGACCTATACCGCTTACAAAA
>JANORP010000285.1:0-7941 GCA_031415375.1 Bacteroidota bacterium
GCAGCAAACGCAAAGCAGCGCAACACTGCAGCTCAATTGTCGTGTCGATGAAACGACAATTCAAATGCAAGACAAAACCCACGTTTACAGACACTTACAATTGTCGTGTCGATGAAACGACAATTCAAAAAACGCCTCCCCATGCAGCAAACGCAAAGCAGCGCAGCTCAATTGTCGTGTCGATGAAACGACAATTCAAAAACGCCACGCCGTTCAGCAACCAGTAAGCAGCGCAACACAGCAGCTCAATTGTCGTGTCGATGAAACGACAATTCAAAAAGTCCACAAACGCTGTCGATGCACCCACGAGGTTGGCAGTCCCAGCCCAATACTGCGTGTGCGTCGTCATGCAAGGGAACCTGAGATCCCATTTTTTTCCTAGCCCTGTCTCCCATAAATTTGCACCTTCTCCGACCTTCTAATTGAGGAGACCTGAAGGTATATGCCCATAGAATTCAACCAACTCATCGCCCAAGCCGCCCAGCTGGGTCACCCAGCAGGGCTGAAGCCAGTCAAGCTTGCACTTTTAGGCGACTCGACGACGCAATTCCTGCACCGCGCGATCGTCGCGCAAGGTGTCCTCTCGGGGATCGCTTTTGAGGTACTGGAGGCCGACTTTGGGCAAATCGAGCGGCAGGTTTTCGATCCTAGCTCGGATCTCTATGCCTTTGAACCTGAAATGGTTGTCGTGGCCTATACCGCCAAAAAGCTCCTGCCTAAATTTTACGCCAAGTCACCAGACGCCCAGCGTTGTTTTGCCGCCGATAAGCTGGCCGAGCTACAAGACCTTGTAGCGATACTCACCGAAGGCACCAAGGCCAAGGTATTGCTTTGGAACATTGAGGAACTCGACGACAAAGTCTTTGGGCACTTCGGAAACAAGATCAGCCTGAGCTTTCCCAACCAAGTGCGCCGCCTCAATGTGGGTCTCATGGACCTCGCCGAGCGGCATGGCAATGTCTTCATCATCGACATTGCCAGCCTGCACAACCGCGTCGGTCGTGCAGCGGCCTACTCGCCTCATATCTATGTCTCGACCGATCTGGTACATAGTTTGAATTTCACCGCGATGATCGCCACGGCGATCACCGACGTCGTGTGCGCCATCGTTGGCAAATTCAAGAAGTGCGTGATCCTCGATCTCGACAATACCACCTGGGGTGGCATCATAGGCGACGATGGCATTGAAAACATCGAGGTCGGCAATCTCGGCCTTGGCAAGGTATTTGTAGAATTGCAGCGCTGGGTCAAGGCACTCAAAGACCGTGGCATCATCGTCGCGGTCTGTAGTAAAAACACGGAATCGGTCGCCAAGGAGCCGTTTGAGAAACATCCAGACATGGTGCTGCGCCTAGACGACATCGCAGTATTCGTCGCCAACTGGGAAAACAAGGCCGACAACATTCGCCACATCCAAGAAATCCTCAACATTGGCTTCGACAGCATGGTCTTCTTGGACGACAATCCTGTCGAGCGGCAAATTGTCAGAGAAAATCTGCCTGAGGTCACTGTGCCTGAATTGCCCGAGGACCCCGCCGAGTATTTGGAATTCCTTTACGGCGAAAATCTTTTTGAGACCGCTAGCTACTCGAATACCGACGCCGACCGCACCCGCCAATACCAAGAGGAGGCCGACCGCCACCTCCTGAGCAAGCGATTTACCAACGTCGGCGAATTTCTGCGCAGCCTCGACATGAAGGCATTCGTGCGGCCATTCAGCGACTTTGATGTGCCGCGTGTCGCTCAGCTGAGTCAGCGCAGCAATCAGTTCAACTTGCGCACGGTGCGCTACACCGAGGAGGACATCCGTCGCATCGCTGCCGACCCAAATTATGTGACCTTCGCCTTCAACCTAGCCGATAAATTTGGGGACAATGGCCTCATTGCGGTGGCGATCTTGGAAAAACGTAGCCACGACGAACTCTTTATCGACACATGGTTCATGAGCTGCCGCGTGCTCAAGCGCGGCATGGAGGCATTCACGTTGCACACGCTGGTAGCGGCAGCACGTGCGCACGGCTATGCACAATTGGTCGGCGAGTACATTCCGACGGCCAAGAATGCCATGGTTGCCGAGCATTATTCCGGCCTCGGCTTTCAGGAACAAGATGGATTTTGGTATCTTGCCCTCGGTGATTTTCAATCTTCACCGTTTTTCATCGAAACGATCACAGAATAAGAAATATGAGCAACGAAGAATTCTTGGCCAAATTGCAAGTGGTGTTTCGCCAAGTGTTGAGTGACAACAGCATCGTGCTGACTGAAAACACCACCGCCAAAGATGTGGCCGGGTGGGATTCGCTTTCTCATGTGATGCTGGTGGTTGAGATTGAAACCGCTTTCAAAAAGCGCTTCAAGGCCCGCGAGATCCAAAACTGGCAGCGTGTGGGCGACATGATCACCTCGCTGCAAAACGGCTAATCCCATCGGAGGTCGCTGATGGTATTTACCTCCTTTGTATTTTTCATCTTCCTGCCGATCGTCTTCGTGCTCTATTGGTTTGTCTTCCAAGGCAGACTACGTGCACAGAACCTGCTATTGCTGGTGGCGAGCTATTTTTTCTATGGCTGGTGGGATTGGCGGTTTTTGTCCTTGGTCGCGTTCAGCACCGTGCTAGACTATACAATGGGGCGGCTCATCGGTGGGCAGGAGGATGAGCGCAAACGTACATGGCTCCTCTGGACTAGCCTGGGGATCAATCTCTCCTTTCTGGGGTTTTTCAAATACTACAACTTCTTCGTGAGCTCATGGGTGGAAGCGTGGGCATCGGTCGGCATCGGCATGCCCGACATGACGCTCAAAATCATCTTGCCCCTCGGGATCAGCTTTTATACCTTTCAGAGCATGAGCTATTCGCTCGATGTCTATAAGGGTCGCCTAGAGCCGATCAGGGATTTTTTGAGTTTCGCGACTTTTGTGAGTTTTTTTCCGCAATTGGTGGCTGGACCGATCGAGCGTGCAGTGCACTTTTTGCCGCAGGTCACCAAACCACGTAAATTTGAGTATCAAAATGGGGTCGATGGTGTGCGACTGATGCTCTGGGGGATGTTTAAGAAGGTCGTGATCGCCGACAACCTTGCTTTGTATGTCGATGACATCTTCAAGAACTATGCACAGATGTCCACTGGGACGCTCATCTTAGGCGCCGTGTATTTCACCGTCCAGGTCTATTGTGATTTCTCGGGCTATAGCGACATCGCCATCGGCGTGGCGCGGTTGTTTGGATTTGATCTGATGAGCAATTTCCGTTTTCCCTTGTTTGCGCGCAGCATTCCTGAGTTTTGGTCAAGGTGGCATATCTCCCTCACGACTTGGCTCAATGATTACCTGTTTACCCCAGTGTCATTGTCGCTGCGTCACATGCGCAAGTATGGGATCGGGCTTGCGATCGTGATCACCTTTTTGGTGTCGGGCTTTTGGCACGGCGCCAAGTGGACCTTTGTGGTCTGGGGTTTGGTCAATGGCCTGCTTTTTATCCCCTATGTGATCAAAGGCCGGCTCATGCAGCGGGCCGAGGTCGTCGCCAAAGGGCGCTGGTTTCCCAGCTTGCGCGAAGCCTTGCAAATCTTGCTGGTTTTCACATTGTGGACACTCACCTTGATTTTTTTCAGAGCAGACTCCATGGGCATGGCCTTGGGTTACTTCAAAACAATGGCTACACAGCCTACCGGCTCGGTCATGTTCAAAACGGGAGTCGTTTATGTCGCGCTGCTGATGGTCTTGGACTGGGTAAACCGTGAAGACGAGCGCAATCCCAAAGTGTTGCACATGGGTCCGCGCGGCCTCAGGTTGGCCGTCGAGCTGGTGCTCGCGATTATCATCTTTTTCAATATGCTCAATGGCTACAAGGAGTTTGTCTATTTTGATTTTTGAGGCATGGATCGATTTCTGCGGAAAATAGGGCTGCGTTTGTTGATTTTGGCTGTGATCTGGGTCGCTTTCACCCAGATTATGCCCAAACGCCTCTATTTGGGAGCCGAATATGCTCGCTGGGAAACAGTATTTGAAAAAATATCAACTTTAAGGGCTGCCAAACAACCCGTGAACTTGGTATTGGGGGACTCCAGACCCGAAATGGGATTGGCAAGCGAGCATTTGAACGCCTATAACCTTGCGTTGGGTGGCACGAGCCCTGTTGAGGGGTATTATATGCTTCGTCAAATGCAGGATATACCGATCGACACCCTCTATTTGTCCTATTCACCCTTTCATTTTCATTCTCAGGACTGCTTTCATACACGTGCAGAATATTTTGGGTTCATCCCAGCGGATTATATTGCCGAAGTATTGGCCCTGAGCAGAAATATCGGCGACACAGCCTATCAATGGAACAATTGGGTCTGGCTTGATGACTTGGACAAAAATTTTCCATCACCATGGGTGCAGCGACAGTTGCGCTACCTGCCCGCCTTACGTGGGCTTGACAATTACCGCTGGTATTTCCAAGAGCGGGCCGCATCCCAGGCCCGCATGGAAACCCATCAATTGAGCTACCTGTTTGCGAGCGATATCTGCCCTAGCGACACATCCGTGCAGGAATATTATCTGGAGCGCAACGCAGGTGGCTTTTTTCCAAACGGGGTCAATGCACATTACTTCACCGAACTGCTCAAAGAAGTGGGCCGTAGGCAAATTCATCTGGTTTGGATCAACATGCCCTTGAACAAGGCCATCCGCCAGCCGAGCCAGCACTATTATGCCGATTTTGAGGCTTGGTTGCGACCACAATTGCCACCCATGACTCCCTATTTCCCCCTTAGCTTTCAGGATGCCTGTGACTTCAAAGACTTCAGCCACCTCGACGAAGAGGCTGCAAATATCTTTGGCCGCAGGACCATTGCTTGGCAGCACGGCGTTTTGTTTCCCTGATCAGTGCTCATGTTTTCATCGCCCAGCTGCTGCATCCATTTTCAGCAGCACCCGCTTGCTTATGATTGACATCTGATTGGCGCGGCATATCCGTTTTCTACAAATTCCTCTTTGCCACATCATTTAAGCATTCCAAACCGCTCGGTCTTGATCAATAATCGATGTAAGAAAACATGGCAATTTGCATCCGTTCTCGAAACAAAGTAATCTTTGAGTTGCCCCACACGATATCAAGCCTTTACATACATTTTTGGTTACCATTTTCACAATATTTGGTATAAAACGAAATATCAATTCGATCCGAGTAATATCCCTCAAACCAAAGTAATAAAGTTGATATTGATCATACATTAGCTTCCATTCGTGGAGTTTTGAAATAGATTCGTCTAATTCCAGAACATACTGTTGGTCATTTGTTTGTTGACATCGTTAAGGTTGTTATATTTGCACATTGAGTGTCTTAAAACCTCATAAGGACTGATGGGGCATCTGAGAAGGCTTCGAGGATGCTGAGAGGAATGAAAATGGTGGGCCTATTGGCTTCGCCGATAGTACTTCATCCTTCAAAAAGTCTCTCCTTTTATAAATCAGGACGGGTTTTTCCCCGCTGTTTGCCAAAATGGCAACGAGTTAGGTAGGTAAAGTAAGTTAAATGAAAATCAAGCACATGTTTGGTCAATCTTGTCGATTGCTGCTCAACGGTATGGCATTGAGCGCAATGCTAATCCTTGGATCTTGGTTCACTGCGAATAAGGTGATCGCCGAAGGAACCGCCCAGGCAATGCCCAGCGCTGCGAATGGCACGGGCCTGCTTTGCTCCCCGGCTACGGGCGCAGGCCCACTGCTCGGTGCCGCATCCGAAAACCGTATCAAGTTCAATATCCAGAACCATACGATCGAGGATCTCTATTTTGGTTTGCAATGTCGCACGCGTACCACACCCGCTACCGGGATTGTCGCCAACGGATTTTACCGCATCATCGACCCGCTTGGCGGAGTCGCATTTGGCCCTACCGCCATTCCTGGCGCTGGCGCCGGTTTCATCAATACCTATGCCAGCGCCGTCGCCGGCCCCAATGTGGCGGGTCTCAACCCTTCGGGATACACCCCAATTACATTTGATCCAACGATGAATGGCGACTATTACATCGAAATATACCGCAGCAATACGGCAGGGGCGACACTTCTTACCGGCAATCCAGGGGAGATGTACAGCATCTACTTTGACTTCACGGTTTCTGAAGCCAATTTCACCGTCAAGCCCGGCCGTGTCCATAGCCAAAAATGGTCCTTCATCTGCTATGACCCGCTTTCTGTCAACTTCACCCCGGGTTTGAACTTTTCCTTCCAAGGCAGCTATTATGCACTTACGCAAGACAGCTCCGTGGTACGGGTGAATTTCCAAAACGGCTTCCGACCATTGGGTTATGTTTTGGCGATGAACTATTATGGTGTGAACAACACCAGCAACTTCCCCGTGGACCGGATATCGGTTTATACGGGTACTGTCACCCCGGCTTTCCTCGCAGGGTTCAAGGTCTTCCTCTCGGATCCAGATGCGATAGCCTTTGCGAGATCCTCTGCAGCTGCTGCACCGGCCATCACCAACAACGTCTTTGGTTGCCCCGGCAATTATTTTATTCCCTTTTTCATCGACAAACCCGGGGATGTAGCGGTCTTGCTCGACCTCAACGGTGTCCCCGGCTATCAGGTCTCGACTGCAGACGTTGTGATCGAGCAATATGGACTCGCAGCGGGCAATCACGTGATTTCTTGGAATGGCTTGAACGGCCTCGGCGTGCCTGTTTCGGGCGGCCTTCCTGTCGATATCACCGTCACAATCTTCAGGGGGCGCACCAATATCCCTATTTTTGATGCCGAATTGAACCAAAACGGATTTTCGGTCAATGGCATATCACCTGTCGCAGGCGCACGCAAGCTCTACTGGGCAGACAATACCCTTGCGCCATTTGGCACTTGCCCATCTGGCGCAAGCGTAGCGGTGCAAGGCACCAACAACAGTACCGCTGCTGGCGTCTCGATGACCAACTCTTTGCTCGGCGTCTTGGGACCCAACCATGCATGGGATGGCGGCGCTACATTTGTGGTTCCAGCGCCTGTACTCGGGATCGGCTCTGCCACTGTGGAGGCTTGCGACGACTTTGGAAACGCACGCACCGTCAACACCTGGTTTTGGGCCAATGAAGTCGCCTCTACCCCAGTGACGCGTATTTTGCCCGACTGCGACATCGACAACGATGGCATCCTTGACAATGTCGATATCGACGACGACAATGATGGCATTCCAGACGTGACAGAGGGCGGTGGCGTAGATCCCAATGGCGATGCCGACCTAGACGGTGTCCCCAACTTCATCGACCCACAGTTTGCAGGCTTCATCGACATCGACCATGATGGAGTAAACGACAACTTTGACACCGACATGGATGGCATCATTGATGCCTATGACGTGGACAGCGACAACGATGGTGTCGCAGATGCCATCGAAGCCAATGGTGGCATTGCTCCTGTCGGCTTCAACAACGGGACGGGCACATTTACAGGCCCAGTGGGCGCCAACGGCATGCCTGACAATGCTGAAACCGCACCAGGCAGCGGTATCACAATCCTCGCCAACCCAGACACCGATGGCGACGGCATCCGTGACGCCTATGACCTTGACAGCGACAACGATGGCATTCCAGACAACTACGAAATCCAAACTGGAGGTGCTCCCTACGTGCCACCATCTGGTGTGGATCTTGACCAAAATGGCCGCGACGATGCCTATGACGGCCTCGGCAGCATCACGCCAACAGATATCGATGGCGACGGCCACCCCGATTACCTCGATCTCGATGCCGACAACGACGGCATTCCAGACATCACCGAGAGTGGAAACGGTATTTTTGACATCAACAACGATGGCGAAATCGACAGCGCCATCGACCTTGATGGCGACGGCCTCATGGATGTGGCCGATGGCACCAACAGCTCGGGCATCCCAACCTTCCTCCCCGGCGGCACAGGCGACGTGATCGACATCACCAACATCAACAATGGCAACAATGA
>JANORP010000286.1:0-10646 GCA_031415375.1 Bacteroidota bacterium
CAAAAATAGGTAAAAACAGCGAATTTTGCAAAATATGTACTAGCATTGTACCCACTTTCGCATCCAGCATGATACAGATCCTTTCTCCCACCGGCTTTCAAGACTATGAACTCATCGATTCCGGCAAGGGCGAGAAGCTGGAGCGGTTTGGCAAATATGTCTTGAGAAGGCCCGAACCGCAGGCCCTTTGGAGTCCACACTTGAGCGAGCAGGATTGGAAAAAGCTCACAGACGCCCGTTTTGTCCAGGATGGATCCGCCTCGGGCGACTGGGAACGCAGCAACAAAACCATGCCCGACCAATGGGTCATTGGCTACAACCACGGCGAGATGAAGCTGCGCTTTCGTCTCGGCCTCACCCGTTTCAAGCACGTGGGCATCTTTCCAGAGCAGGCCGTCAACTGGGACTTTATCTACCAACGCTGCAAATTGGCGACGGCAGCTGCCCACAGCGGGACAGTACCCAAGGTACTGAACCTCTTTGCCTACACAGGCGGCGCAAGCCTGGCCGCCAAGGCTGGTGGAGCCGACGTGATCCACTGCGACTCGATCAAGCAAGTCGTGAACTGGGCGGATGCGAACATGCACCTGAGCAAACTCGACGGCATCAGATGGCTCGTGGAGGACGCCTTTAAGTTTGTGTTGCGCGAAGCCAAGCGCGGCAACCAATACGACGGCATCATCATGGACCCGCCTGCCTGGGGTCACGGCCCCAAGGGCGAGAAATGGAAGCTCGAAGACCAGATCGACGAGCTCATGGGCCAAGTCGCCGCAATTCTCGCCCCCCAAAAGAGCTTTTTGGTGATGAATGCCTATTCGCTGGGCTATTCCTCATTGATTTTGGAGAATCTTGGCCGCAGCCACTTCAAGCCTGCCCACACCAAAAACCTCCAAATCGGCGAGCTTTGCATGCCAGAGCGCAGCGGGCGGCGGTTGCCTGCGGGGATTACGATGCGTTTGTTTGCTGGCTAGTCAAGTGTTGCGCAAGAATCCTTCTCGGACAACAGACGAAAAAACCAATGGGTTGATCTTCTGCAGGTGGGAATCACCGTATTTGTTGTCGATATAATCAATAAAATGTATCTGTCGCATTTTTCGACATCTGTCATTGTCGAGATGCAATTTTTTGATTGTGTCATTGATCGACTTGATGACTGGAGTTGACAAGTTCGGATTTGCAAAAATCCTTCCTGAGACCAATTCTACATGGAACCAATTATTTTGAACCAGAAATGGGTCGAGCACCTTCTTTTCACCCTTTATGCGATTAGCTCCTAAGCTGGACAGCCGGTAGTTGCTCCAGTTATAAGCCTCCGTTGGTTTGGATTTTTTGGATAGATAATGGTCTATCGTCACTTCGCCTGTTGCGAGTTCGAGATAGCAGGCAAGGTATGCGCACTGTCCTCCGTAAGCTTCATGTGCATGGTCAATGAACTGAGTCCAAAGCGCATTCCATTTCAACTTTGAGGGAGCTGGGCCATCCAAAGGAATGCCGTTGGCGTGAAGCCAGGCCAATCCTGGTGTCCTCACTATTACTTCAAACCCCACGGGCGAGGGCTGCTGTGCTACAAGGATCATATCGGCCAGCCTTTCCGCTCCGCAACATACCTCCACCTTGCCCAAAATGGGTCTGTAGCTCCCAATACTTTTGCCAACGCTGCATGAAGTGATTTTGCTTCATCGCCTCCGAAACTAGGATTGCTCATGGCAATCGCTGCTTGTTCCAACGCAGCTGCCGCCTCCAAGGAACGTGAACTATCCAGATCAAAAGCCTCACTGGTGAGCCAATCACTTGCATCGCCCATCTTCAAAAACTCCCTTTCTGTAAGCAAGACTTCAGAAGCTCCGTGTTCGCCTGTTTCATAATCCAGATCAAGCCAACAATCTACGTCCGCAGAAAAAATGGGTTCTAGCGATGCCATTACAAGTGGCGAATGCGTGGTGAGCACAACCTGAGCTTTGAGTGTGGAAGATAATTCTGTCATTGCCTGCATGAGCGCTGGCACGATGCGGCGCTGCCACTGTGGATGCAAGTGAGCCTCCACTTCATCGATCAGCAATGTAATTTGGTCACTTGGGTCTTCCTCCACCAGATTTGCCGCAGCCAGGTGCTCTTCCCACGCCCACGTAAGCATGTAAGCCAATGCCAAGATTCGCCGTATGCCCGAAGAAGCGTGTGCAATTGGCACATCCTGACCATAAGGCATTTTGATGGTCGGCATGTCACGCCCGTCTTTCAGGGAAATCCGAATGAGTCCACCCGGTTCCAATTGCTCCTTGGGATTTGGCGAAAGCGATTTCAGGATGCGTTTCAAGCGCTCAAATGTTGCACCGCCCTCCCTTTGCCAAGTGGCCCAATCAAGGATCAGGCCATTGCAGAGCGTGGTTCGCAAGGTTTTGGAGGTAAGCCCATCCCACACCTGATTGGGACTAAAGATGTAACCCAATGGGCGCTCCACGTCTAATCCAGAATGAACATTTGGCCAATAGTTTCGTGTCGGATCCCAAATCGCAAAACTGCCATCGGACATGGCATAAATGGTGAGGCCAAGATGGTCTGGTTGGATAGATTGTTTTGTCCAGGATTGCTCACGCACCACGAAGTCGCTGACGAAAATTTTAATTTCCCCATCGGTATTCTGCAATTCAACGAGGATTTTCCCTCTCCTTTGCTGCCCGCCCTCCTCTGGATCCTGATTTCCATTTTCCTTTCGAGGTGATTTAGTCGGAAGCGCCTTTCCTCCGGAAGTCAATGCTGGATTGATCTCTGCCGGCCAATAGCTCGTAAGCGCCCACCAAGCCACATCCAACAAAAAACTCTTCCCCAGTCCATTGTCTCCCGTGATGACCGTAAGCCGATCACCGAATTCAACCTGCATTTCTGCACTTGGGCCGACATTGTTGAGCGTAATTTTCTTCAGCATTCCTAGACAATCGATTTTGCGATCCGTTGCCTCAAATTTAGGCAAAAGTAACGACGGGAGGGCCAAGGATTCACATTTTTCAAAGTAGAAAACCGCGAGTCTCACCCTTTCCAACCTACGATGTCTCATTTTTTCCTAATTTCCACCCATGAAGCGTTTCTTTCTCCTTGCCATTTTTTCCTGCTTGCTCCGGGTCGCTGGAAATGCGCAGGCACCCACAGACTCCCTCATGCTCCGCAAGCTGTTTGATGCGGCCATGACGCAGGCAAAGTGCTATGACAATCTGCGCCACCTCTGCAAGGATGTGGGCCATCGCCTCAGCGGCTCGGCCAATGCCGCCAAAGCTGTCGAATGGGCCAACGCGACCATGCAGACAATGGGCCTCAACCGCGTAGAGAAACAACCTTGCATGGTCACCCACTGGGAACGCGGCGCGGCCGAAGTCGCCTATTTCAAGGGGACAAAGGGCAAAGTCAGCGTGCCGATCCTTGCGCTGGGCGGCTCGATTGCCACGCCCAAAAAGGGATTGGTCGCTCAGATCGTGGAGGTGCAGAGCCTCGACGAGGTCAGGGCTATGCCAGATGGCGCGCTCCAAGGCAAGATCGCCTTTTACAACCGACCGATGAACCCCAAGGAGCTCGACACATTTGACGCCTACGGCGGCTGCGTCGATCAGCGTGGCACGGGTGCGATGGAGGCCGCCAAAAAAGGGGCTCTCGGCGTGGTCGTGCGCTCGATGAACCTGCGCGCAGATGATTTCCCACATACAGGAAACATGCGGTATGGTGACTCAACCGTGACCAAGATTCCTGCCTGCGCGATCAGCACCAATGGCGCCGATCTGCTCCACGCCAGCTTGCAGGCCGATCCGCACTTGACCTTTTATTACAAAATGAACTGCCAGACATTCCCCGACGCACCGAGCTACAATGTGATCGGCGAGCTCAAGGGGAGCACTTATCCCGATGAGATCATCACTGTCGGCGGGCACCTCGATTCATGGGATGTGGGCGAAGGCGCGCATGATGATGGCACAGGCGTGGTGCAGGCCATCGAAGTCCTAAATCTTTTTAAAGCCATAGGCTACCAACCCAAGCGCACCATTCGCGCAGTGGCTTTTATGAACGAGGAGAATGGCATGAAAGGTGGCCTCGAATATGCCGCCCAAGCCAAGGCAAAGGGCGAAAAGCATGTCGCAGCACTCGAAAGCGACCGTGGTGGATTCGCGCCACGCGGCATCGAGATCCAAGCCAATGCCGAAAATTCAGCCTTTTCCATGCGCTACAAGTCCCTGTTCACGCCTTATATGGTCCACAACATCCAGGCAGGCTACGGCGGCGTGGACATCAGCCCGCTCAGGGCACAGGGAGCTGGCCTGTATGGTTATATGCCCGATCCACAACGCTACTTCGACTATCACCACGCTGCCACAGACGTGTTTGAAGCGGTGAACAAACGCGAGCTTGAACTTGGCGCTTGGGTGATGGCCGCTTGGGTGTATCTCTTGAGCGAATATGGGCAGCCAAGCAATGCGCCCTATGAACCCGATTAAGCCAGAAAATTGTGGGGAGGTGCTTGATCGTTTGTCACCTGCACAAGTCTTGATGGCGCGCAACGGTCAATGGGAGCCTGCTTCTATAGGCTCCTATGCACGCACGATCTTCTGATTCATTCGGATTACCGACGATTGATCTCCCTGATCTGCTACACATTCAGATTTTGCACTTGTTTTTGGCGGATAAATTCCCGTATTTTGCGCAGCATTTTCAAAAACGAAAGTATTCGCAAAAAGGATGAAAAATTTCACGTATGCAATGATCCTTCTCGTGGCTATCGTAGCGGTAGGCTGCGACAAGTCAGGTGAAACGGCCGACGCCGGGACACTCAAGGACAACAAAGACAGTGTCAGCTACGCTATTGGCTATGACATCGGCAAAAACTTCGCCACCCAAGGTGTGGAAGTGAACTTGGCCGTGTTTTCCAAGGCCCTCGAAGAAGGTCTTGCTGGCACAACCCCCAAGCTCGATGAGCAACAATCACGTGCTGTGATGATGGCCTATCAGCAAGTGCTCCAAAAGAAGCAACAAGAGAAGCGTGCAGCTGAAGCTGGCACCAACATGGAAAAAAGCACCAAGTTTCTTGCCGAAAACAAAGGCAAAGCTGGTGTGATCGAACTGCCTAGCGGCTTGCAATACCAAGTGATCAAAGAAGGTACTGGCAAGCAGCCTACTGCCGATGACCAAGTCACCACCAACTATCACGGCACCTTGATGGACGGTAGCGTGTTTGACAGCTCACGTGAGCGTGGCGAGCCAGCCACCTTCCCTGTGAAAGGTGTGATCCAAGCATGGCAGCAAATCCTTCCGATGATGAAGGAAGGCGCTAGCTACAAAATCTGGTCACCACCAGCACTTGCATACGGCGAATACGGTTCACCTCCCAAGATCGGTCCAAACGTGGCCTTGATCTTTGAGATCGACCTGATCAAAGTCCTCGGCCCAGCAGATGCGCCTGCAGTGCAACCAGAGCAGCCAGGCATGTAATTCCGCTTTCAAGGAATCAAAAAAGCTCCTCTGAGACCAGTTCTCGGAGGAGCTTCTTTTTGTTGGAGATATTGCAACAAGTCAAGTAAATTGGCTCAGGGCAATCGATCACTGCACAGGGCACCGCACAGTGGTCGGCAGCGCACATGCCTCCAATAGATTGGGCTGATTGTCCACGCATCAGTATCCTCAATATCAAATTCTTACACGATGGCCTACGAAAAAGATCAACACCCCACAGCTCGGCTCGCCCGCATGATCTGCATCGGGACGATGGCGATTGTCACAGTCCTCGTGCTGATACTCTACGGCTTATTTTTCGACAATTTCTCGGAGAAAAAACTCGTCCTGCTCAGTTTTTTGTGGATCAGCCTGCTCGGGTTTGGGCTGGGTGGCCTCCTGCTGGCTCACAAAGGGGTCGGTGCCAGTGTAGGAATCGGTTTGGTCATCGCCTTGGCCTTTTTCTTGGCTTTGCAGACCTTCTACCTCACCCTTTGGGGGGATTAGTGAGTCTAGTTGCGGATGAATTTCATCAAAAACGCCCTGAGCTATGTATGCAACGATACCCAAAGGCTTGCAGGAACCCATTATGTGGCCAAGGTCACAGTAAAAATTGTCCCTTTGCCCAACTCACTATCGACGGTGATATGGGCGCCGATCTTGTCGGCCATGGATTTGACGATGGCGAGCCCTAGGCCGGACGAACTTTCACCGCCGGTCGGTTTTGCAGTGAGGCGCTGAAACTTGCGAAAGAGCCGCTTCTGGTCTTCGGCTCCGATACCAGGCCCTTCGTCCTTGATTGAGATCGCCCAGCTAGGGCCTATGGGCTGCAAGACAATGCCAATGCGTTTTCCAGGCAGCGTAAACTTGACCGCATTTCCGATGAGATTCTCCAATATGCCGCGCAACAAAATGCGGTCGGTCATGACCACCGCCGATTGCCCGGGAATATTGGTTTCCAACAAGATACCCTTATGGAAGGCGATCGTTTTGAAGTCGATGAATAGCTCGCCAATCATGCTCGCCAAATCAAGTTCTTGGCTGCGCAACGATACCTGACCACTCTCCAACCGTGCCAATTCGAGCAAGTTGGTAACGAGATTGTTTCCCCGGTCGAGCGACCTGCGCATCAACACCATGAACTGCGCCCGGTCTTCGACAGACATTTTGGGGTCCTCGACGAGCGTCATCAACCCGCTGATCGCACCGAGTGGCGACTTGAGGTCGTGGGCCATGACATTCATGAGCATGTCCTTTTCATTGATCACATCGTCTAGTAGGCGATTGCGCTCTCCCAGTGCAGTGAGCATCGCTTTTTTGCGACGGTTGCTTTTAAAAAGCAAGACACCGACCACCGCCAGCAATACCATGATGGTGCAGGCGAATATCACCATCCACCGTTGCGTGGCGTTGAGGCGCTCCAACAAGGCATTTGCATCCCTGATTTGCTCATTTTCAAATTTCAAGTCCATTCCCGCCAATTGCACGCGCACATTTTCGCCTTTGAGGACATTTCGCAAAGAGTCTTCTTGCCGCTTGTATTCCCATGCCATTTGGTAGTGCTCCAATTTCAAATGCGCTTCAGATAGAAATTTGAGCGCGGCTAGCTCCCAACTGCGGGCTCCTTGCGCCACGGCAAGCACCATCGTGGCGGCGGCAGTGTCCAGTGCCGCTTGCTCGCGTTGCGTAGCCAAATAGATCTCACAGCGCGCAAGCGCACCTTCGAAGTAGTTGCTTACATTCGATGAAGGTTTGCCGCTGCTCTCAGCCAGATAGGCTTCTGCTTGCGCATAATCTCCTTCTTGCAACGCGATCAATCCTAGGTTGTGCTGCACCGTGGACAAGCCGTAAAAATAGGGTATTTGCTCACCGATTTTTTTGGCTGTAAGGTAAGATTCCGTGGCCAAACTGGTATGCCTCCATAGTCGATGCACCTCGCCCACCATGTTGTAGGACCACAACTGCATCGTGTCATTATTTATTTGCACAGACAGGCGCAAAGACTCTTCTGCCAACTGTAGCGCAAGATCCATTTCTCCTAACTCAGCCTCTATCCAGGACAGGGGGTACAAGGCCCAGATGCGAGCTGTAAGATCTCGACGATTTACAGCGTATTCTAGCGCTTCGAGCGAATATTTTTTGGCCTCCACAAAATTGCCCAAATCTGCGTAGCGCAATCCCAAACTCACTGCAAATGCAGCCTTTTCCTTTTCTAGATTGTGAGTTGTAGCGAGCCTGTAACCGCGCGATGCAGCATCAAATGCCTGCCGGAAATCATGGTTTTCTTGCCCCTTTGCAAGGACGTACAGCAAGTCCAACTGCTCCTTCACCGTTTTGTCTTGTAAGTCAGCGATACTGCTAAGCCCTTCTGCCGATACGCTGCCCCACCAAAGCCCTAGCGGGAAGCTCAAGACGATCCATCGCAAGCAATAGCATGCGCGCAGACATGAAATCCGTGAAGGCATTGGCATCTTAGGTCAAACAAAACAAGTCGAAAACCCCACCGTGGTATGGGAATCTCAAATTAGTGCAAAACAGAATGCAATTGAGAAAAAGGATATCTATTAGCTATTGCAACCGAAGTACGGAATACTGGAAAATTCATCCGGTTTTGCTTGCGTAATGACTAGTCTCAAAATTTTGTATGGCTCCCATAAGCTTGTACAAATAGTGAATAGGCTCTATCTGATAGCTAAGTTCGGTCTCTCGGGTGTGAGGGAAGAAATCGAGGGGAACAGCTTTCAATACGATCATATTTTCAAAATCAAGAATTGTCGGCGTAACAATTCCTCAAATTTTGTCTAGAATTTCCTGTCATTGTTCGATTGAGAACCCAGCAGTAGGCACGAGATTGATCTTTGACCGCCTCCTCGAAACGCCAGATCGAGGATCCTGAAAAAAGAACAGCCGACCACTTTTGGAGCGATCGGCTGCTATCCAAATTCAGAGACTCAATTACAACGGAAATAATACTCCCACAAGCCATCCACGGCATCGTTTGCATTGGCAGGATTGGCTTTGATGACCTGCAGACGCACAAAGTTGAGCGTCTTGGTGGCCGGGACATTAAAAATCTTCTCTGGCCAGATGGACCAGTGGTACAATGAACCTTCCTTGCTCATCTTGAGCGTGGCATTGTTGCCAACCTGAGCGATGGTGCTGGGCTTGTACTCGGCCCCATCGGTGTCGTATGCACGCGCATAGACAAAGAGGTCGCCAGCATTTTGCATGCTCACTTTTTCCTCTTGCGCATTGTCATAAACGAGCGTGAAAGCATCGTTCTGACGCAACCATACGCTATCCCCTTCTTGGACATCAGGAAAGCTAAAAATCTTGCGCACCGATGGTCCGGGCGGATTGACCTCGACGCTCAAATCCTCGGTCTTGAACTCAAGACCTGCCGCTGAGCAATCGCCGCCGCCGCCGCCGTCGAGCGCCTTCACGAGAAAGAAGATGTCGTTGGCATACACATCTGCAGCAGTCACACCGTAAAAATCGGTGGGTACAAACTTGATGCTCCAGACATCTGGCCCCTCATTTACAAATTGATGATCGGGGTTTGACGATGCCCAAGTCCCATTGCCGCCGACTGGATCTGCAGGTTTCCAAGTCCACATGTACAACGGTCCAGCATAACCCACGAGCTTCTGGCAGTCCATTTGCGCCAAATCCACGTAGATCTTTACAGAGTCAGTCGGATCGGTCACCACGACGGGTTCGGTCCAGACTTTTTGTGCCACGGCAGCTTGAAATGAAAGCGCCAAAGGCAAAAACAGCAATGCAATTGTCTTTTTCATGGATGCTTTCATTAACCGCGTGCAAACTTAAATTGATAAATGACAGTCACGTCACTGCCACAGGAGCGCTCATACTGCACCTCCAAATACTCGTCTTGTGGACGGATCGTGTGCAGCAGCTTCAAAACGTACTGATTGCTACCAGCATTCATGTTGATGAGCGTCGGGTACTCATTGTTGTCAAACGTCCAGGTGCCAGCGGTGCCCAAGTAGTTGGGCGCATCTCCCGGTGCGAAGCTATAGGTGAAGTCAGCGGAATTGAATGTGATCTTGGGCGCGGTGCCAGTGGTGAAAACCTTGGTCACATCAAGTGAGTTGCCGCTGCCGATCACAAAAGGATCGACCTGTATCACCTCGGCAAGTGTGAATGCGTCGTTGATGCCCTCCAGCTTGCTTCCGGGAGGATCAAGCACGAGCTCATCTGGCTTACAAGCCGCCATCGAGACGACGATGAGCAGCAAGAGTGTCCAATATTGATATTTGCCTTTCATAATCTCTTTCTTCAGGCTAAAATTTAACATTTATAGAAACCAAAAACAATCAGCAGCCCTCTGGATTGAGTACAATCGTCGGGTTGCCTGCACGCTCCTCGTCTGGCAATTGCACCATCATGCCATTGCAATCCCAAGGCGAGCCATTGATGAGCAAATTGGGGGAGTCTCGCACGCCCTGCCTGCGCAGATCGTGAAAGCGATAGCCTTCACCCATCATTTCCAAGCGGCGCTCGTTGCGAATGATGATCTTGAGCGAGGCAGCATCTGTACCTGGGGTCACGTCTGCCAGGCCTGCACGGTTGCGGATGGCGTTCACGTCATCCTCGGCTTGCTGGAGATTGCCCAGCTCGGCTGCGGCCTCGGCACGGATGAGCAGCATCTCTGCAAGATGCAGCACAGGCACGCTAAACCAGGGGAGGTTGTAGCGCGTGAGCAGCACCAGCTCATTGGATTGGCCAGGATTGGCGAGGACATAGTAGCTTTTGCCACGCAAGTCATTGGAGTCGGCGATCGCGGTGAGGTAGGCGACATTGGAGATGCGGCCAGCGGGTGGATTGGTCAGGTTGGTAGAGCGATAGGTACTGCCCAAGTCGGCACCAGAGTTGTTGAGTTGTCCCGTACTGACCAAATTGAAGATGTTTTCGGGGTTGTTGCCTTGCGAGAAGCGACCTGTCACGGTCGTGTCCAGCGAGAAACCACCACCCGTGATCACCTCATTCGCATAGTTGTAGGCAGCCTGGAAGTCGTTCATCTGGAAATGCACACGCGCCAAGTAAGCCTTCACGGCCCACGAAGTCGCATAGCCGCCATTGGTTGCATGCAGCACGCTTTTGGCATCTTCCAAATCTCTCAACAACTGTGCATACACGGCGCACAAGGTGGAACGCGG
>JANORP010000287.1:0-39193 GCA_031415375.1 Bacteroidota bacterium
ATTTCCAAGACATCTGCTGGCAGACTGTCAGTAATGCCAGCATCGGTGAGATTCAACCAATCTGCTTTCTTGCGCTTGGTTTTCGCGATGTGTTCGAGTGCCTCCTCGGTCATAATCTTCTAATTTTTTACAAAGGTACTATTTATACCGTATTATGCAGATGTTAATTTATTGTTACGGAATTCCAAGGAAGAAAAAAAGGCCAATATGATACCCAGATGCGTATTTTGATTGGTATTGGGGCAAATATAAATATGGACTTGGTCGTTTTAGAAACGAATTTAGAAGAGAATCGAGCAGGTTGTTTTGCGTCGATATTGAAAGTTGCCACACAGAGAGCATCATCATTTCAACGCTTGCTGCATGCGATTATTTACACGACCAAAGTGCAAATCGCCAATGAAAATATGTCTCCCAGGCAAATCCTTTTTCTCGGAATGTCAAATTTTGCTAGCTTAGCATTATATAGTATATCTGGGCGCAAAGAAGACCATGAGTGATATGACGGGCCAGCAAGAGCGGCTGGAAAAGGACAAAAACGAAATCCTATGGGCTTATCGGAGCCTTATGCGGGCTTGCGAGGACCTCGCTTCCAAGTCTGAGCGACGCGAGATCAGGCTCGCGTTTGAGTATGCGATGCAGGCACACGAAGGCGCGCGTCGCAAGAGTGGGGAGCCATATATCCTCCATCCCATTGCTGTGGCGAGGATCGCTGCCAAGGAGATGCATCTCGACGCGACAAGTGTTATTTCTGCGCTGTTGCACGATACCGTCGAGGACACCTTTGTCGAACTCAATGATATACAGCGTGAGTTTGGTTCTGAGGTGGCGACCATTATCGACGGCCTCACGAAGATCTCTGGTGTATTTGACCACAAGAGTTCTGCACAGGCAGAAAATTTCCGCAAGATGCTGCTCACTTTGAGTGCCGACGTGCGCGTGATCCTGATCAAACTCGCAGACCGCTTGCACAACATGCGCACACTGCAGTTCATGAAAAAGGAAGGTCAACTCAAGATCGCCTCAGAGACCATCTATTTGTATGCTCCGCTCGCCAATCGGCTCGGACTTCACTCCGTCAAGACCGAATTGGAGGACCTCGCACTGAAATATACTGAGCCGTCGATCTACTTGCAGATCAACTCACAACTTGTGAAGGTGCAGCGCGAGAGTCGCTACTACATCTTGCAGTTCATTCGCTCGATCAGGGAAAAACTGAGCGCCTCAGGTCTGGAATTCAAGATCTTGCATAGATTCAAGTCGGTCTTTTCGATCTATTCCAAAATGATCAAACAAGAGATCCCGTTTGAGGAGGTCTTTGACTTATTTGCGATCCGCATCATCATTGAGGCACCTGCCGACCTAGAAAAAACAGAATGCTGGAAGGCCTATTCGCTTGTCACTGACCTGTATCACCCCAACCCGGAGCGCACCCGCGATTGGCTCACAATACCACGGTCCAATGGTTATGAGGCACTACACGTCACGGTGATGGGGCCTCGCGGGCGGTGGATAGAAGTGCAGATTCGCAGTGAGCGCATGGACTATGTCGCCGAGCATGGCATGGCCGCCCATTGGAAATACAAGGATGGCTCACAAATGCACGATGAGCGATTTTTAAATTGGCTTGGCCGTGTGCGTGAACTGCTTGAAAATCCAAATCTTAATGCCGTTGAGGTTGTCAAAGAGTTTAAGACAAATTTGGTCCCAGACGAGGTCTTCGTTTTTACACCAAAGGGCGATTTGCTACAGCTGCCAACCGCCTCGACGGTGATTGATTTCGCCTATGAGATCCATACCTTGGTCGGTGAGGAATGCATCGGCGCCAAGGTCAACAATAAGGTTGTGCCATTGAGCTATTCCCTCAACAACGGAGACCAAGTCGAGATCATCACCTCCAAAAAACAAAGTCCAAAAGAAGAGTGGCTGCAGTTTGCACATACGCCCAAAGCCCGCCACAAAATCAAGGAGTCCCTCAAACTCCAAAGGCGCAAGATTGCTGACAAGGGCCGCGAAATTTTCAAATGGAAGGCACGCAATTATGCCTTGGACAAAAAGGAGGTGACTGGCGAATTGCTCGCATTCTTCAAAATCAGGAACGAAACAGAATTTTTTTACCTGCTCGGCTTGCATAAACTCGACATGGAGCGCCTTCAAGAGTTTATCAGCATCAAGGAAAAAGGGGGCGAGATCAGGATTGAAGGCCATGATCCACAGCCAAAGAATATCAAGAGTCGCAAGGAGTTTGACGATTGGCTCAAGGAAAGCAAGGGCATGAGCTCAGATGCCTTGTTGATCGGTGAGGACATGGACATCCGCGACTACAAATTTGCGACCTGCTGCCACCCTGTCCCAGGTGACGATATCCTCGCTTTTTACCTCCCAGAGGATGGCTTGGTGATTCACCGGCCCAACTGTCCAAGGGCGATCAGCCTTATGAGCAATTGGGGCAAAAACATCATCAAGGCCAAATGGACGGAAATGGCGGACATTAGCCTTCTGGCAGGTATCAAGATCATCGGGGAGGATCGACAGGGCATGATGAATGACTTGATACGGGTTATTTCCACACAGATGAAGCTCAATATCAGGAGTATCACGATTGACTCGATGGATGGCATGTTTGAGGGTGTATTCAAGGTGTTCGTGCGCAACACCAAGGAGTTAGAAAAGCTGAACATCAAGCTCAAGACCGTGCCAGGTGTGTTTACAGCCACCCGCGTTGCAGAGATGTAAGGGAGATTCACGATCCGTATTCCTCCCACATCTATGTGGGTGCTTGCAATTTGTCGATTGTCCTTGAAGAATGCTGGGGTTGCACTTCAGTGCGTTCGCCGTATCTTAGCAGACGATGAGATTGAATCGTTTTCTGGAAAATGCCTGGAAGGGCGCCGAAAATCCAATCCTGCAGGTTGCTGCGATTGGTGTGACTTGGATGATCTTTATGATCATCGGCGGTAGTGTGATGTTGGTGCCCGTGGCCATTTTGATGGCGCGTGACCCCGCAGCAGCCGAGGCCTATCTCGCCAACCCTTTTGATTTCAAGCTTTTAGGCATCGACATGATCGTGATTTTTGCGATGATCATGTGTCAATTTGTGATCGGCATCGGCGGAATCTGGCTCACAGAACGCACTTTTTTGCATAAAAAATTGCTTTGGGTGGCGACGGGTTTCAAGCGTTTTAGGTTTGGGCGAATGCTTGCTGCGATGGGGCTTTGGATGGGGTTGATGGCGATTTACCAGCTCATCACCTATCTCATGGACCCGAGCACGGTGACATTCACGGTCGATCTCAATCGTTTTCTGATGTTTTTGCCAGTGGCATTGATCATGGTGCCGCTTCAAAGTGCCTATGAGGAGCTAGCGATCAGGGGACAATTGATGCAAGGTCTCATTCGGCTTGCACCTCGGCAGCCCTACCTCCCGCTGTTTCTCACTTCTCTCATTTTTGCCTTGCTGCACTTCATGAACAATGAGGTGCAGGAATATGGTGCCGCCCTGATGATGGCGCACTATTTCACCTTTGGGCTGGTCTTGGGCATCTTTGCGCTCATCGACGAAGGCTTGGAAATGAGCATTGGCATCCATGCCGGCAACAATATCTTTTCCTTGTGCCTCGTCTCCTACCCCGGGTCCAGCATTCAGACACCAGCACTCATGCAACAGAATTCCATGACCGCTTTGCTTGACTATGCTGTCATGATCGGGTTTGTCATCCTGGTCTATTTCATCTTCTTTGGCCGTCGCAAGCAGGCTTGGATGGCGATTGTGGACAATGTAAGCACCGACCCAGCGCATCTCGAAGCTGAAAATGCGGAAGAAAAAGTGAACTGAACCTGAAAAACGATCAGGGCTCCATCGACAAGCGTATTGTTCAAATTTCGCCCGATACCTATCAATGCAATATGCATGACCCGTTGTTGTGAAGAAGGCCCGTTCGTTGGCCCACCCCAAAAGTAGTGGGAAGGGCCGACGAACGGATTGCACCTGCTTGTTGTGGAAAGGCCGCCTTTGGAAGAAGGCCCGTTCGTTGGCCCACCCCAAAAGTAGTGGGAAGGGCCGACGAACGGATTGCACCTGCTTGTTGGGTGACATCTGCTATCCTCGATTTGAATGCCCTTGCGCTACCAAAATAGACCCCAGTTTTTGACACGAGGTGTCAAAGACCGGGTCGATATTGCCCTTAGAAATGAAATGATAGTACCTCATCGTTCTTTATCAGTAAAACTTGGAGGGCAGTCCCTCCTATTGGCAGCAAGAAATGGCCACTTCAGCGATGAGGTGACCATTTTTTTTGTTGCCAGTCAGGCAGACGAACTTCACAAACAAGGGTTTGCCTGCCCCATGCTGCCTCGTTACGCGCAGGCAGGCGATCGCTCCCATCGCCTACAAGGCATACCGCGTGGATATATAAACGCATCTGGCGACCCAAATTGGGCCGCCAGATGCGTTTTTTTTAGGCTTTGGAGCTTTGAGCGACAAAGCTGCCCATTGGCCTAGTCCTTTTCTCGGCTGCGTGCCTCAGTGGCCGAGACCACAGGTGCACCACCACCAAGGAGATTACCTTTGGAGGACAAACTTCCTTGAGAAGTATTGATCCTTTGCCTTCAACATGAAGAGGTAGGAGCCATTGGCAAGGCCATTGGTGCTCATTTTGATCTCGCCAGTTTCATTGGCGGAAACCTTGCGAGATGCCATCACCTTACCGTCGAGGGTCATCAGCATGACTTCTTCGATGATGATTTTTGCCTCATTGTTGCTGATGCGTGCGATCATTTCGTCATTGGCTTGGCCAATGTTGAAATTGAATGCAGTGCCATTGAGCATTTGTGCTTGCAGTGCGGCTGCTTCTGGGCTCGCAGGTGCATAGGCCTCAGGGATACCGATGCCCAGGTTGCCACCGTCACCAGAGATACGCACGCATACTGTAGAAATGTCAACACCAGCTGGGATCACGATTTCTTTGCTGATGTCGGAGAGTGTGTACACCTTGTCGTTGCCGTCAGAGAAGCACTCAAATTCTGCAGGAGTGAAATTGCCTTCCAACAAGAGCGTACCATTGATGATCATCGCTTTGGCAGACCAGATCGTGCGCACAAGTTTGGCATCTTCGCCTTCACCTTTGAAGGTGGCGACTTTGATCTGGAACGTGCTGTAGTCATTTTTGAGATCGCTGGAGGCGACCCTCAAAAAGCCGCTCAAGTTTTTGATCGAGATGACGCGTGTATTGGCGTCAAAATTGATCCCTTGATCATTGAGCGTAGCGGCCGTGAAATTTTCTGGATTTCCTGGGGCCGGCACACCTTTGCTATACATCGGTGCAACGGAGTATTGTGGAAGCAGTGCGTCAACGTCCTCACCCCATGACCAGCCACGTTGTGCCCATCCCATTCTTCTGTTGGAATTGGCACCGTCAGTGATCGCCTCTACGTGTCCACAATTGGTGGCACCATTGACTGCGACAGACGAGATATCTGCCACTGCATAGGCACTACTGCCATCTGTGGCCAAATTAAAGGTTGCCTGGCCCGGCGGCTTCAGTTTTGCATTCACCGTGAATCGCTTGCTCGCAGATGGCTGAAAGAAGCGCGTGGTGGACCAATCGGCAAACACGTCTTGGCTAAGCATAACCATGACGGTAACTAATGCGAAGTTTACAATTCTCATGCGATGCGAATTTTTTTGCGCCCTACTTCTTGATAGAGGAGTGTTCGGGTCACCCATTCTCCTTTTAACTTAGTTGAGATTAAGACGAATATACACAAAAACGTAACATCTCCAACACAATGCTCCAAGACTAGATAAATTATTTATCCACCCACCTATTTTCCTGTTGCCAAGACGCCTTATGTCAAAGCATGGATTTTAGATTTCTGAAAAATTCACTGGATAACCGTATCAGCGGATGGCATTTGCCAATAAAACAGAGTTGCAATAGGCCAACCATTGGCAGCAGCAATTGACATGCAGTATGACTATACGATTATTGCCCGATGCACCTCCAAAAGTCTATCAATCTGCCGTATTCATCACATGCAAGCAGTACAGAGCCCCAATTACTTGCAATTCCCACTGCCCATTCTTGCCAGCATACCGTCATACAAACTTCTTGGTAGTGCCTCGAAAAATCTGCTGAACTCGAAAACCTGCTATATCCCACACTCAATGAAATGTAAGAACCACATAGTCATATCTTTGGAATTCTGTGCCAAAAAATAATGCTCAAAAATCTGGCATCATGGACAATTGTCGATATCCCACGACTGCTATTATTGGGAATCGTCCAGAAAAAGCCACGGCCCCCCCCTCCCAAAAAGCATCAAGACGGCTGTAACCCTGGTTGAATGTGCCTAAAAGAATCATTTAACGATGCGGTTTATCAATGCACTAGCGAATTTGTATGGGCAATCACCTTGAATTGGACCTTGGATGAAGCTATGAATACACACACGGCAATTTTCTCCAAGCCAAGGGACTTGGTCAATGTTCCCAGCCGATCAAGTCGGCAATCTCGCTGCCTGTGGGGGGTGACCAACGTGCATCTGTGCCCTGCTCGCTGCTCAAGAACCACTCCAGTGCCAATGACGCCCCTCTTGCCTCGGGTAAGCAGGCGCTTTGTAACAACAAAGCCGATTGGTAACAATGTGTGAGTGCGATGAAAAGGGATTTGGATTGAAACTCTCGCGCATCCTGTTCCACATCACCCAATCCCTGTATCTTGGCTTCTAAACTGCGTGCTTTTTGGACAATGCGCACGGCTTGCGGGTGGCTGCACTTGCAAATTGTCTCAATTTCAATCAGTAGCACCGCCAAGCCATTGCTTTTTGTACTGGCGCGCAACATGTCAAGCACCATGATATTGCCTGCACCTTCCCAAATCGGCAAGACCATCACGTCGCGCATCGTCTTAGGGAGTACGGTGTCCTCGACATAGCCTATACCACCCATCAGTTCCATGCTCTCTCTGCAAATGTACACCGCTGCCTCGGCCGAGGCACGCTTCACCATCGGGGTAAGCAGACGCAGCAACTCTACCTCGCCTTGGTCGCCCTCCTCTGCCCTATCCATCGCCTGGATCGCTCGCCACAGCAATCCGAAGTTGGCCATGTGCAAGCTACCCAGCTCCCAGAGTTTGGCCCGCACCAGGGAATGCTCTACCGCGACCTTGCCAAAGGTCTGCCGATGGTTCAAGAACTGCCAAGCCTCGATGAGTGCCCGGCGACCGCCAGCCACTGCAGCGACGCTGTTGTACATGCGCGAGAGGTTGATCATCTCACTCATCACCTTGAACCCTTGAAACTCTGGCCCCACACGTGTGCCGATGGTGCCTTGGAGCAAACATTCCCCACTCGCCATGCTGCGCGTACCCAACTTGTCCTTGAGCCGCACAATTTCCAAGGGATTGCGACTGCCATCTTCCAAGGCGCGCTCCACCAAAAAGATCGACAAGCCGCGTGTGCCCAGCACATCGGCTTGCGTGCGCGCCAATGCAAATATGATTTGGGCATTCACATTGCTGCAAAACCACTTTTCTCCATGCAAAGCATATTGATTGCCGCCGACTGACTGTGCCTCCGTGAGGTTCGCACCTACATCTGAGCCGCCAGCCTTCTCGGTGAGAAACATTGCCCCCGTATAGAAATCTGAGACATCTGTACTATATATATGTGGCAACAAACGATCACGGTCTGCTGGTGTACAAAACTGATCAATGAGATGCGCAACGCCGTCGGTCATGCACAAGGGGCAATATTGTCCAGACTCACTCATTGCATAGAGCATGCCTAATGCAAAACCCATTTTGTGCCGCGTACCCGCAAACTGCTTGCGCAGGGCCGGCTCCCATTTAAGGCGCAGCATTTGCGACTCCACTGCGATCTTCATCAAGTCCCAATAGGCCGGGTGAAAACGAATTTCATCCAATGGCTCGCCCCAAGCATCGCGCTTGATAAGTTGCGGCACATTTTGGTCGGCTGCCAAGGACAGTGCATTCATAGGCCCAGCAGCCTGCCTGCCGAGCTGGTCTAGTAGCGGTTCCAAATAGGAAAATGCGCCGGCTGGCAGCGTGGCCATGAGGTGATCACGCAAGATCAAATCGCTACTGTAGAAATTGGGGCTGCTGCGATGCCCAGTCAACAAAACATGGTTGCGGGGGGAGGACAGTTGCGGCTTTTGGGACATGAGAATATCTTTTGTACCAAGATAGCATTGCGACACACATCATCCAAAGTTGAAATTGACCAAAGGCCCTTCTTGCATGCTGGGCCCGGCCCTATTGAGCGATCATCAATTTGCCCCGGCTATTTTCTTTGCCCAGTTGAATGTCGTAGAAATAGACTCCATTGCTGAGGCTGGGCAATGCTAAGCTGCGGGAATAAGTGCCGATTCCAAATTGGCCGAGACTGGCTTCAAAGACCACTTTGCCCGACACGTCGAGCAGTCGCATCGTCGCATCACTCTGAGCTGCAAAACCCATTGTGAGGGTGAGGCGATCCTTGGCCGGATTGGGATAGATTTCCAAAAGATGATTTCCCTCTGAAACACCCTCGACCACATGCATGATCTCGCTGTAGGAGGAAAAACCATCGTAGTCTTCTTCACGGATGCGGTAATAACCCTCCCCATTGAGGGGTGATTCATCCACAAAATAGTAGGTATGCAGGCTGCGGCTATTTTGGATCGCGCTTATCAAGCCAGCAGGTTCCCAGTCAAAGCCATTTTGTTCGCCATCAATCGTAGGACTGCCACGCTCGATATAAAATGCACGGCTCCCATTTTCCTCTAGCGTCTCCCAGTTCACATGGACTTTACCATCGACGGCCATGGCGTTCACATTGCCATATTTCACAGGTAGCGGACCACCATCCCAGCTCACGACGTAGTCGCAGTCGTCGGCGGCATACCCATCGACCATCAAATAATAGGTCTGCCCAACGATGAGCCCTGAGGCAGTGATGGTGCCACTGGATTGCGTCGTTGGATTGAAGCAGTTGGAAACTGCCGTGAAGTTGGTGCAATTGGTCGTGGAAAAGACCTGTGCCTGGATCCCGTTGCCATGGTAACAATTATAGACATTGAAAAAGAAATGTACCACGGAAGTGTCGGCGACGAAGCTCCACCAAGAATTGTTCTCTATCGTGCCACAAAATGTACTCGGCAAGTTGCCAGGCCCATCAGAGGTATAAACGAGGGTGTCCGTCGTTCCGCAAAATGTGGTATAACCCGTGATGTTGGTCGCTGCTGCACAAGCATTGGTCGCTGGCGGATTGCTACCACAAGGGACTGGCGGCCGACACGTATCTACCACGATATTGAAGGGCGTGCAATTGGGCATAGGCTTGGTATCGATCATGAAATAATAGGTACCTGCCGCTGGCAACAGCGTGCCGACCAAAGTCGGATTTCCATAGATACTTACGTTTTTGGCAATGCAGGTTGTTCCGACTGTGCTGGGGCATCCATTATAGACAAACAAGCCAGCCCAGCTGGAAGTCCCCGTCGTGAAAATATCGACGCATTGTGGCCCAGGAATGGTATAGCTGAAGATGAAATCTTCACCGTTCATATAGAGATCGGCGCAAGCTTGCGTACTGTTGTAATCATTCCCGAAACCGCAAGTCGTGAGCCCCGGCTGATTGTAGGGCAACCCAGCAATGAGCCTTGGATAGCCGCAAGTCGATCCTGTCGGGCACTTGGAAATGGAGATGTTGAAGGCCGTACAAGTCGGCGGCGGCAATGTCGAAACGAGGAAATAATAGACCCCTGCAGCGGTCAATGTGACATTGTTCAAGCTAGGATTGCCACTACCGTTCGTCGCTTGCGCCACACAAGTCGTGCCCACAATGTTGGGGCAACCATTGTACACAAACAGCCCAACCCAATTGGTGGTGCCTGTAAGTGAGAGGTTAATGCACTCATTTCCAGGGCTAGTGTATCTGAAAATGAAGTCTTCGCCGTTCATATAGGTGCTGCCGCAGGCATGGGCGCTGGTATAAGTATTGCCATTGCCACAAGTCGTGAGGCCTGTATTGGAATATGGCAGGCTCGCGATGAGCATCGGATTCCCGCAATTGACACCAGGCCCAGGCGGATTTGTCATCCTATAAGCCAATGTGGTGCAAGTGCCATTGCTGCCACAACCTGCTGGCGGCAGGCTGATGCGGATGCGAAACGTCGCAGTGGCGGTCGCCACCCATACCAACTCGGGATAGACGGGGAAGCAGAAGTTGTCGTTGAAGGCGCCAGGTAGCGCCGTTCCAGAATTGTCCAAGACCGTAAGGTAGGTGTCAATTCCGTTGCCCACGCCACCACCTTGGCAGTAGGTAAATGTATAGGTCGCTCCAAATGTGGCTGCAAAGGTGTAGTATTCACCGGCCCGCGCACACGCAATCGTTTGAAAAGCAGTGCTTGGTGCAATTGCGCCAGCATTGGCGCCGCCTGTACATTGGGCATGCAAATCCGTTTTCTGGCCCAATAGGACGCAGAGGAGGATCAAGGTGATCCCGAAGTTGATTGGTCTCATAAATTTCCTGCTGACTCGTAAAGATGGTGATAAATATCCAGCAAACCAAGCGGGAATTCATCGCAGAATTCCCGTCAGTCATTCACTATAAATTATTGATAACCAATGTATTGATGTCACATTTGGATGTCCATCAATGGAAGTCATTCAAGACTAAACGCGTAAGAATTGTCTCGCTTTTGGAGCAGTATCTAGCACAAAATACAAGCGACAATGACAATCCCAAGGCACGTAGGCGAGCGCGTAAGGAATGAAATTTCAATGAGCTCCAACTGTTATGCGCAGGACTGTGTGCGCCTCCTCGGTGCATTTTTGGTTGCTAGCACCACCTCCTCCGAAGTAGTAAGGGGTAAAACGGTTTTCGCAAGTCTTCAAGCTAGCATTTTCGATTTATTGAAATGGGAAAAACGAAGGGTCTTCGTATTTTTGGAGGATAATCATGCTATGGCGATGAGAAAATTGATATTTGGAGGGGTATTTTGCCTTTGGGCCATGTGTTGTAACGCACAGATCATCACGGGATCATTTGCTCATGCCAGCAATACACGTGCTTATGACCTGCATTTGCCCGCAAGTTGGACGCCGGGCAACCGCCTACCCTTGGTTTTGGATTTGCACTACTTGGGGGCAGATGGGCGTGACGAAGATAGCCTCACACAATTTAACCCAATAGCAGACGCTGAGGGCTTCATCGTCTGCCACCCATACGGTTTAGGGACCAACTGGAATGTCGGTCAAAACATGCCCTACAATTCGGGGGAACTGGATGTAGATTTCATCAGTACCCTTATCGACACGCTCGACGCCCGCTATGGCGTGAACCTAGGCCAAGTGTATGCTGTGGGCATGGGCCAAGGTGGCTTCATGGCGCATCGACTCGCTTGCGGGCTGGGTCAGCGCATCGCAGCCGTGGCAGCTGTAGGGGCTAGCATCGCAGACAGCGCTGCTTTTTATTGCCAGGGAAGCCGCCCGGTGCCATTGATGCTCATCCACGGCACGGCCGACAGCGTCGTCCCCTATTTCACGGGTTTGCCTGGCATCTGGCCTTCGATTCCAGATCTCATCACCTTCTGGAGCACGCGCAATGGCTGTGCTGGCGCACCCATCACCTCAAATCTACCCGACCTCGTCTCAGAAGGCTCCACGATCACCACCCAACGCTGGACCTGCGCTCAAGGCGCTGAACTACTTCTCTACCAAATCGTCAATGGCGGCTTTGCATGGCCCGGCGCCTCCCGTGACCTCGGGAGCGGCGGCAACCGCAACATGGACATCGATGCCAGCCAACATATCTGGGATTTTTTCAAACGCTACGATATCAATGGATTGGTAGCGGTGAATGAAAGTATCACTCGCAGTCAAGGCGTCGCCATCTATCCCAATCCAGCCTCCAATATCATCCATGTCATTGCCCAGTCAGGGCAGCTTGGGCAGGTGAGCCTACGCGACCTACAAGGGCGTGTGCTCCCGATCTCCAGCACCCCAATGGGCCTTCAGGAAATAGAGATCGACGTCATGGACCTGCCAAGCGGCGTCTATTTGCTCCTCATTGACGGTCAGGCACATCGCATTGCCATCTTACGATAGTCGCTATCACTTGCGCAAGGCATCTTCGAATGCCTTCAAATCACAAGTTCGGGTTGATGGGAATGCCCAGCATTTGGCAGTGGCGCGCGCCCTACATCCCTGCCTGCTATGCTATAATAGGTAGTGAGCATAGGCCAAATTTTTAGTAATATTGTACCTTTTACTGAAATTTGAATGAAAGAGCGAATCACAGGCGCGAGCGATGCCACAGAAAAAGACGATGATATCGTCTTGCGCCCTCAACGGTTTGAGGAATTCACTGGGCAACTCAAGCTCGTGGAAAACCTTCAAATCTTTGTCAAGGCGGCCGCGATGCGCGGCGATGCGCTCGACCACGTGATCTTGCACGGCCCACCAGGACTCGGCAAGACCACCCTCTCCTACATCATCGCCAATGAATTGGGAACGAGTATCAGGGCAACGTCGGGACCGATTTTGGAGAAACCGGGCGACCTCGCGGGTTTGCTCACCAATCTGGAACCAAGAGATGTGCTCTTCATCGATGAGATTCACCGATTGAGCCCTGTTGTAGAGGAATACCTCTACTCTGCCATGGAGGATTTCAAGATCGACATCATGATCGAGTCGGGTCCCAATGCACGCAGCGTGGAGATTCAACTCAATCCATTTACCCTTGTAGGGGCAACCACCCGCACGGGGCTCCTGACGGCGCCTTTGCTAGCCCGATTTGGGATCAATTTTAGATTGGAATACTATGACGCGCAGACACTGGCGCGCATCATCCGACGTTCGGCGCAAGTGCTAGATGTGCCAATCGAGAAAGACGCCGCATTTGAACTCGCAAGACGCAGTCGCGGTACGCCCCGTATCGCGAATAGGCTACTGCGACGGACACGCGACTTTGCGATGGTCAAAGGCGACGGCACCATTGGGCTTGGCATCGCCAAGATTGCGTTGGAGGCACTCGATGTGGATGAGGCAGGGCTCGACGATATGGACAACAAAATCCTGCGCACGATCATCGAGAAGTTCAAGGGTGGCCCGGTCGGATTGAGCACCATCGCGACGGCTGTAGGTGAGGAGGCCGAAACGATCGAGGAGGTTTATGAACCCTACCTCATCATGGAGGGCTTTCTGAAGCGCACATCGAGAGGCCGCATGGCGACCGAGCGTGCATTTAAACATTTTGGCATCGCACCTAGTGGAGATCAGCATACTCTTTTCTAAATTGTGATCCCGATGGAAGATAAATCAACGAAAAATTAGATGAAACAGCTTCACTTGATTGGTTTGTTTGGCTTGATTGCATTGTTTACCGCATGCGGAGACTATGGCGAAGCTCCTTTTTTGGAAAAGGCTGATCCACGAGGTCAGATTCTGGCGACCTCACTCATGGAGACTTGGACAGCGCCGCAGGTAGATTCCATCATCAATACCATAGGCGGCGGTGCAACTTCCTTTTTGCATGTCACTTATGGCGTAGCTGTCTATAAAATGGTCTATCGCACAGTCGATCCCCATGGTAAGCTCACGATTGCATCAGGTGCATTTTGCGTGCCGACGGGCGATGGCCTGGAGGCTATGCCACTCGTGAGTTATCAACATGGTACAGAAACCAAAGACGCCAATGCAGCTAGCCGCCGCAGCGATGAGATCGTGATCGGTATCGTTTACGCCACAAGTGGGTACTTGTGCGCGATGCCCGACTTGCTGGGATTGGGTGATAGCCCGGGGCTGCATCCTTATATCCACGCCACATCAGAAGCCACGGCTGTGATCGACATGTTGCGTGCCTGTCGCGACTTTGCCCCCAAAGTCGGCAGGGCTTGGGACAAGCGCCTGTTCCTATTTGGATATTCTCAGGGAGGCCACGCAACGATGGCTACCCACCGTGAAATACAAAATTACTACGAGCCAGAATTTGTCGTCACTGGTTCGGCCCCGATGGCAGGTCCCTATGATTGCTCAGGGGTACAGGAGCAGGTGATCACGAGCTTCAATTCCTATCCTACGCCAGGCTATTTGCCTTATGTGATCTTCAGCTATGACCTCGTCTATGATTTGGTGGCAGACCCGACCGACTTGCTCAAGCCGCCCTACGATTCGATCATTCCTCCGATGTTTGACGGCAGGTTCAGCATTGGAGAAATTAACAATGTTTCCAATCCAGTACCGCGCTTGATGATCAAAGATTCTGTGATGGCTGCCTATGAGGCCGACCCCAACCATCCCCTGAAAGTAGCCTTGCGCAAAAACGATCTTTATGACTGGATCCCCAAGACTCCTGTCAAGATGTTTTATTGCAGCAGCGACGACCAAGTGAGTTACCAAAACTCGATTGTGGCTTACAATCACTTCGTCGCAGCAGGTGCGACGACCGTGAGCCTCTTTGAAACCGCCGACAATCTTACCCATGGCGAGTGTGCATTGCCGACGATGCTGTTTGGGAAGTTGTACATTGATTCATTGAAGGCATTGCCACACTAAATATAAAGTGTAGCAGAGAAATATGAATCGAGATTCCCTCACAATCGCCATCAAGCAGCAATTGGCGTTGCAAGGCTTTGATCTTGTGGGGATTTCCAAGGCTGGGTTTCTGGAGCAAGAAGCGGGGGACCTCACGCAATGGCTGCAGGAAGGCCGTCATGGCACCATGGGCTGGATGGAGAATCACTTCGACATGCGCCTCGATCCGCGCCTACTGGTAGAGGGAGCCAAATCCGTCATCAGTGTATTGCTCAATTATTGCCCAGATCCTGCTGACCATCAACCTGCCGATGCGCCCAAAATCTCGACCTACGCCTGGGGCGAAGACTACCACAAGGTGATTAAGCACAAGCTGCACCGTGTCTTGGAATGGATGCAGGCCAATGTCGGGGCTGTGAATGCACGTGTCTTCACCGATTCCGCCCCGGTCATGGACAAGGCTTGGGCCAAGCGTGGTGGCCTCGGCTGGGTCGGCAAGCACACCAATCTCATTCACCCCAAAATGGGATCATGGTATTTCATTGGGGAGATCATCGTCGATTTGGAGCTGGATTACGACGGCCCGATGAAGGACTATTGCGGCACCTGCACCAAGTGCATCGACGCCTGCCCGACCGAGGCGCTTACCCCCTACCAAATCGACAGCCGCAAATGCATCAGCTACCTCACGATCGAATTGCGCGAGGGCATGCCCGCCGAGCTCGCCGCCCAAACCGAAGGCTGGGCCTACGGTTGCGACATCTGCCAGCAAGTCTGCCCCTGGAATTCATTTGCGACACCCCATGCAGGCGACTTCAAGCCGCTCACACATATTATAGATTACGGGCGAGCGGAATGGGATGCTTTGGATGAGAAAGAATTTAAGAAGTTGACGAAGCACTCGGCGATGTCGCGGGTGAAGTGGGGGAAGCTGGAGCAGAATTTGCAGAATTCTTAGAATTACCAGAATTCTCGGTTGGATGAGCTAGTGAATTTGGACATCGATTGAGCAAAGGAAGCGACTTATTTTGGCAATCATACCCTGATCGTACTTCATCTCATCATTCAATGAAAATGTGCTGATGATCATCCCAATGCATTTTTTTCAATTTTTCATCTTCGTTGAATTTCATCTCAATCTGCGGAAAGAGGCCATCTACCTTCATTTGGAGCTGGACGAAGTAGGTCCCTGGTTCAACATCCTCGCCGCTACCCATCATGGTACCGTACTCGCCTGTTAATAGGTTCTGGACAAGCTTCATTTCAAGGGCATCTGGAAACCATTGGTAAACGTTGACGCTTTGATTTCCCCAAAAACCACAAGCATGGTTCTGAACCATCAAAAATAAATAGCTTGAGTCAGGTAGCCTTGCTTGGCCGTAGCAATCACCAACAAACGGATCGGGTACCACCCACAATCCTCCAAAATTGATGCAATAAGGCGTATAGCCATCGAAACAACCGTAGGCTGCTCCATACATTGTGGATCCACTGAAGAATCTAAGGTTTTTGAGGGAATCCCCGTTGAAGGTGAAGGTTGTGTCAGAGATTTCTTCACAAGCAAAACCAACTGAGAATGTGCTGTCCCCGCTTTCCTTAAAATAATACATGTTCTCGCAATGATCAGGCTCGAGCTCAGGATATGTTATTTCCTTTTGCTTAAAACGAGTTCGCATATCCTCCCAAGCCTGCCTGGGCGAAACCCCCTGCCCCATTGTGGTCATTTTTTGATCTGTCTGACTCCCAAATACCCATCCTTCTTTGCCTTGAAAACGAATGTGATACCAATAATCAACACTTTCCTTGATGCGAACCCAATCCCCACGTTCGACGATTAGGCACCGATCCCCCTCATTCAGCTTCATGATCACTGGCCCGGTCGAGGACGAATCCCGCAGCCAGATGTCTTTGCCGTGGATGGTGAGGTAGCTTCCATTTGCTTCGGAAGGCGTTTGCTTCAAATCGGCATTACTAGCTCCATCAACCGAGGGGCTAGTCGCCGAATCGGTGTTTTGGCTACAACCCCAAAGTAGCAAGACGAGCGATAGAGTGAACTTTGCATTCTTCATGAGAGGTGATTTTTCCCGGGAATCCATTAAACGCTGCACTACCAACTCAAAAATTCGCAATTGGGTTGTTCTTGAACAATTTGAATGGGGCAATCCCGGCACAGCCAAAGTGAACATTTTCAGAAAAATAACAAATTCCCAAATCAAGCCAACGCAAGTTTGTCAGCTATCCATCACACCTTATCAACATCCACCCTGTGAACATTTTGCTTTTCCTTCATTGTTAATCTGCAAATGGCTGGCTAACTTTGCACCGATTTTTAGAGAAGACATTAGAATATAGTTTATATATAGCTCATGGCACAGAATAAGGGTAAAGTCTCGCAGGTCATCGGTCCGGTGGTCGATGTCGAGTTCAGCGGTGAGGGCGCAACGCTCCCCAAAATCCTAGACGCTTTGATCGTGAACCGCAGAGACGGTTCCATTTTGTACCTCGAAGTGCAGCAGCACTTGGGCCAAAACAAAGTGCGCACCATTTCCATGGACTCGACCGACGGTCTAGAGCGTGGCATCGAGGTCATCGACCTTGGTCACACGATCGAAATGCCGACCGGCGAGGGCATCAAAGGCCGCCTCTTCAACGTGGTCGGTACCGCCATCGACGGCTTGGCACAGCCAGACTCACCCAAAGGCTACTCGATCCACCGCCCAGCTCCGAAATTTGAAGACTTGAGCACCGAGTCCGAGATTCTCTACACGGGTATCAAGGTGATCGACTTGATCGCGCCTTACCTCAAGGGTGGAAAAATCGGCCTCTTTGGTGGTGCAGGTGTGGGCAAGACGGTGTTGATTCAAGAGTTGATCAACAATATCGCCAAGGCCCACGCTGGCTTGTCGGTATTTGCAGGTGTGGGTGAGCGCACCCGCGAGGGCAATGACCTCCTCCGTGAGATGATCGAAGCCAACGTGATCAAGTACGGCAAGAAATTTCACCATGCCATGGAAGCGGGCGGTTGGCCGCTCAAAGATGTGGACATGGAAGAAATGAAGGAATCCCAAGTGACCCTCGTGTTTGGCCAGATGAATGAGCCTCCAGGCGCCCGCGCTCGTGTGGCCCTCTCAGGTCTATCCATTGCAGAGTACTTCCGTGATGGTGATGAAAAATCAGGTGGCCGTGACGTGTTGTTCTTTATCGACAACATCTTCCGTTTTACCCAGGCAGGATCCGAGGTCTCGGCCCTTCTAGGTCGTATGCCATCGGCTGTGGGCTACCAGCCTACCTTGGCCTCTGAAATGGGCGCCATGCAAGAGCGTATTACCTCTACCCGTCGTGGCTCCATCACCTCCATCCAGGCGGTGTATGTGCCTGCCGATGACTATACCGACCCAGCGCCAGCGACGACGTTTGCGCACTTGGACGCCACTACCGAGCTTTCCCGTCCGCTTTCAGCATTGGGTATCTACCCAGCGGTGGACCCCTTGACCTCGACCTCCAAAGTGCTTGCGCCTGAGATCGTAGGCGAAGAGCACTACAACTGTACCCAAAAGATCATCGGTATCTTGCAGAAATACAAAGATTTGCAAGACATCATTGCGATCTTGGGCATGGATGAACTCTCAGAAGAAGACAAACTCACTGTGTCGCGTGCCCGCAAGGTGCAGCGCTTCCTGAGCCAACCCTTCTTTGTGGCTGAGCAGTTCACTGGCCTCAAAGGCAAGTTTGTCGATATCCTCGACAGCATCAAGGGCTTCAACATGATCATCGACGGCAAGTTGGATCACCTACCCGAAAAGGCATTTTACCTCAAAGGTAGTATTGAGGAGGCCATCGAGGCTGGCGAAAAAGAATTGGCGTCCTACAACAATTGATGCTTATGCAACTCGACATCATCACACCAGATAGAAAGGTCTTTTCAGGGGAGGTCACATCAGTGACTGTGCCAGGAACGAATGGCCTGTTTCAAGTGTTGAAAGGCCACGCAGCGATCATCTCGACTTTGGAAAATGGCACGATCACTGTGAAGACAGTCGATGCAGAGGTCCAATTCCAGGCCGAAGGAGGCGTTGTTGAGGTACTCGACAACACCATTGTGGTCTTGGTGGAGCGTGCAACAGGCGGCGAAGACGCCAACTGAGCACGCAGACAACATAAGAAAGAGCCGGCGATTGCCGGCTCTTTCGTTTGGGTACAATAATTGCCTTCTCACATGCGCATCGACATCATCTCAGGCGTCCCCGCTCAGCTGGATAGCCCACTGAACACGAGCATATTGAAGCGTGCCATGGACAAGGGCCTCGTAGAGATCCATGTCCATGACTTGCGCAACTACAGCACCGACAAGCACCGCAGCATCGACGACGCTCCTTATGGCGGTGGAGCAGGCATGGTCTTGATGGTGGCTCCCATCGCAGCCGTCGTGCGCAAGCTCGTTGCCGAGCGCGAATATGACGAAGTGATCTACCTCACACCTGATGGTCAAGTTCTTGATCAAAAGCTAGTTAATGGACTTAGCCTCTACAAAAACATCATACTGATATGCGGGCATTACAAGGGAATCGACCAGCGTGCCAGAGACCTTTTTGTGACGCGTGAGATTTCGATTGGTGACTATGTATTGACTGGTGGAGAGATTGCAGCAATCGTCTTGTCAGATGCCATTGTGCGTCTGCTGCCAGGCGTGCTTGGTGACGAAACCTCGGCCTTGTCTGATTCATTTCAGAGCAATCTGCTCGATGCACCGATGTACACACGCCCCTCCAATTTTGAGGGGCATGAGGTACCTTCAATCCTATTGTCTGGGAATCATGCACATATCGAGCAATGGCGCGATGAACAAGCCTATCACAAGACGCAAGTGCGCCGACCTGATATGCTCGGCGAATGAAAAAACGCACTTTTTTTCGCTAAAAGTTTTTGTAGAAGCAAAATCCGATTACATTTGCATTCCTTTAATAATTCTGACGGCATCAATAGCTCAATATAAAATATAAGATGGACGATCTTATTAAATTAGTCGAGGCTGAATTTCGCAGGGATGATTATCCGAAATTTGGCGCAGGAGACACGGTAAACGTACACGTACGTATCAAAGAGGGTACCAAGGAGCGTATCCAGCAATTCCAAGGTGTTTGCATCCAGCGTGCTGGTAGAGGGGCGACAGCTACCTTTACAGTACGTAAGATTTCAAACGATATTGGCGTTGAGCGTATCTTCCCAGTAAACTCTCCCAACATTGACAAAGTCGATCTGGTAAAACGTGGTGTGGTACGTCGCAAGCGTATCTTCTATCTGCGCCAGCTCACAGGAAAATCCGCAAGGATCAGAGAACGCCGCTAAAACGCGCGTTCCTATGCATAGTATAAAAGCGATTCTTACCCAAGAATCGCTTTTTTGCTGCACATACGTTGGTTATCAAGCCTTTTTTCTTAAATTTCGGAGACAATCTGCAGTGATATAGGTATTCTAGGACAATTTGAAATGAAACAGCGCTACGTAATTATAGGCATCCTTTCCCTGATCTGTTTTCTGCCACCCCTACATGGGCTTGCAAAAGAAGGGAATCCCAAATCGGCCTATCGGCAGGCAAAAAAATATTACAAGAAAAGTGACTTCGTCAAGGCCACTCCTTTTCTCAAGGCAGCCTACAACCTCGACCCTGAAAACGCTAAATATGCTTACATGCTCGGGCGGTCTGTCTTTGAAGGCAATGATCCAGCGTCGGCCATGAGCTACCTCGTAGCTGCATATAACATGGATCAAAAGATTGCAGAGGACATCAACTACTACCTCGCACGCACGATGCATATGAACCTGCTTTTTGACGAGGCAATCACCTATTATCAAGCTGACTTGCAGCGTCACGACCCAGATACTTGGCTCTACCAAGACACCAAGATGCGCATCATCCAGTGCCAAAATGGACCAAAGACCATCAAGAGGCTAGTGAACTATAAGATTGAGAACCTCGGCGAATATGTAAACACCTCCTATCCAGAGTATTCATCGACCTTCTCCGATGACTACCAATACATGATCTACACGACGCGCCGTCCACGCACCGTGAAGCAGATCGCGCGCCGCAAGTACCATGTCGAAGACATCAATGAGGAAGTTTACGAAGCGCGATTTGTGAGCAACGCTTGGAGAAAAAGCAAATTGTTCATTAAACCCATCCCTAAATGGACGCACGATGCATCCATCAAGCTATCTCAAAACGGTACTACGCTCATCTATTATGTCGATAACCGCAATCGTGGAGACGTCTATGTTTCTGAATTGAAAAATGGCGAATGGACCAAAAGGAAGAGTATCGGCGCCAATATCAACACCAAAGAATACAATGAGCCTTCGGTTTTTATCGCCGATGAAGGTCAGACGCTCTATTGGGTGAGCGACAAACCCAATGGCAATGGGATGAAAGACATGTATGTCTCCAAAAAGGACGCCAATGGAGAATGGGGGCCTGGAACCAACATGGGAGATATTATCAATACCCCTTATGACGAGGATGCTCCCTATTTGAGTGCAGATGGCAAGAAACTTTACTTCTCCTCCCGTGGACACAACAGCATGGGGGGCTATGACCTCTTTGTTTCCAACAAACTGCCTGACGGCACCTGGGGGAAACCAGAAAATCTAGGTATTCCTCTCAATAGCGTCGGTGACGACATCTATATCGTTTGGAAGGATGGCGCAGATGGCTTTTACTTCTCTTCAGACCGTCCAGGCGGTTTTGGCGAAAAGGATATCTATTACGCATCTCCATCTACTGATGCCATGCCAAACACGACGATCGTAGCTGGCACAATTTTGGATAGAGAAACTGGGAAACCAGTTGTTGCCGAAGTGAAATTGATCGATGTCGCCACCAATGAGGTACTGGGTACCACCAACACCACCTTGCTGGACGGCAAATACCGCTTCGTTTTGCCTGCATGTGGAGCTGAATACAGAATCGATGTGAAGGTCGATCAGGAGAATGCTGGCCCTGTTGCAACGACCATTGGCAAGTACAATGTCGTCTCTGGCCGCATCACCGATGCCGTTACGGAAGTACCATTGGACGGTGTAGTCGAATTGATCGATGCGGAAACAGAGCAAGTGATCGACCAAATGCCTACCAACCCACGCACAGGCAATTACATGTTCCCTGTCCAGAGCGGAAGGAAATACTTGATCAGAGCAAAGTCAAATGAATATCTGACCTACTATGAGGAATTCAACGTCGCTCCTAGCGGTCAGTTGATCTCCCACTACGAGGACATTGGTCTGCAAAAGCTCACCGAAGCCAATAAGCTTGTGATCACCTGGCAGTTCTTTGATGTCGATAAACACCTCATCAAAAGCGATTATATCAAGGACTTGGAGAATGTCGTCACCGTCATGAACAAGGTCCCCAATATGAAGCTGAACATCATTGGTCATACCGACTCAGACGCTACCGACGAGCACAATCAAGAATTGTCTGAGAACCGTGCGAGGGCAGTCGCAAAGTACCTGACTGACCGTGGAATCGACCCACTCAGGCTGAATATTTCGGGTATGGGTGAGTCCATGCCACTCTACCCCAACACCACGATCGAAACCAAACGCTGGAACCGTCGTGTGGAATTGTACATCATCGAGTAATCTAGCATTACTCCAAGTATGAGATACTAAGATCATTCTAATGAGAAGATTAACGATTATGATGGTGGTTCTGTTCCTTGGGATCGGAACCACTTTCGCTTTTGGCCAGACCGAGAAAAAGGCATTGGCCAATGCGGACAGGGAACTAGGATATGATGAGTACAAGCTCGCGATCCCCTTTCTCAAGGAGGCGATTGGTTACAATCCCAACAATGCACTGACCCAGTTTTTACTGGGGCGATGTTTGTTCATGAACTATGAGAAAACGCAAGCGATCAAGTATATTGAGAAGGCTTATAGCCTCAATAAGGATGTCGATCCTCAGCTCAGCTACTACTACGGCAAATCCCTACATTCCCTCATGCGCTTTGATGAGGCGATCGTGCAATACACACGTGGCATGACCAAGATCACTTCAAAAGATCCGCTTCATGCAGAAATGGCACGCGAGATCGAGCACTGCAAGTATGCCAAGAAGATGGTCGCAAATCCGGGGCCGGCAAAGATCTTAAACGTGGGTCCCCCAGTGAACACGCAGTATTCCGAGCATAGCCCGATCATCGATGCCGACGAAACCGTGATCATTTATACCACCGTGCGCCCAGACAATGTAGGCTGCAAGGGGGATCCCTCTTGTACGCTTGAGGATGTCTATATAGCTGACCGTGCAGGCAAGGGATGGGCCAACCCGAGGCCCATCAAGGAGATCAACACGAGCGGAATGGATGCCTGCATCGCCCTCTCCCCCGATGGACAAAACCTTTATATCTATCGCAATCCTCCTGCAGGCGGCGATATTTTCAATTCGCATCTGGAAGGCAAGAAATGGACCGATCCAAAGTCAGTAGGCGAGCCAGTCAACTCCAAGGGTTATGAAACGACCGTGAGTATCTCGCCAGATGGGAAACGCATGTTCTTTACATCTGAACGCCCAGGTGGGTTTGGCGACTTGGACATCTATATGACCGAGCTAGGCCCTGACAATAAATGGATGGCCCCAAAGAACCTCGGTCCCAAAATCAATACGATCAATTCAGACGACTCACCGTTTTTCCACCCAGATGGAGTCACGCTCTACTTCTCCAGCAATGGCCGTGCCGACTGTATCGGTGGCTTGGACATCTACCAGACCACGCTCCAGGACGACGGTAGCTGGTCCAACCCCGTCAACGTCGGCTTTCCCATCAACACCCCCGACAACGATATCTATTTCGTTTTGTCTGCCGACAAAAAGACCGGCTACTACGCTTCTGCCAAGGAAGGTGGCTATGGCGAAAAAGACATTTACCTCATCGACATGGGGCAAGAAAAGCCAGCTGTCGTCAAGGTCGAAGACACTATAAAAGTGGTGCCTGTGGTCGTGAACGCCCTCACTATCCTGAAAGGCGTGGTCACTGATGCCAAAACGGGCCTGCCCCTCGAAGCCAAGATCACCGTGATCGACAACGACCGCAACATGGTGGTGAGCACTCTCAACTCAAACTCCGCCACAGGTAAGTACCTGGTATCTCTCCCATCGGGTAGAAACTACGGCATTACAGTAGAGCGTCAAGAGTACCTATTCAAATCATTGAACGTCAATATCCCCAAGGCGGATGGCTATCAAGAAATCATCCAAGATGTTGCGCTAGATAAGATCGAGATCGGCGTAGGTATCGTGCTCAACAACATCTTCTATGACGTGGACAAGGCGACGTTGCGCCCAGAGTCAGTCGCGGAGCTGGAGCGCCTCTACAAGCTCATGGTCGATAATCCTAGCCTTAAGATCGAGATTGGTGGACATACAGATAGCGACGGCTCAGACGCCCACAATGAGACCCTGTCGCAAAACCGCTCACAAAGTGTCGTAGATTTTCTCGTCACCAAAGGTGTCAAGATCAACCGTATGGTTGCCAAAGGCTATGGTGAGAAGTCACCTGTGGCCGCCAACGACACTAAGGAAAACAAGCAGCTCAACCGTAGGACAGAGCTGAAAATCCTCGAAATGTAAACAACAAGCGCGCATCAAATCGCGCGATTGGCCCCAACCAAAATCTGGTTGGGGCCAATTTTTTTTGCGCTTTCCACAAAAAAAGTGCTCACGACAGTCCGCATCCTTAGGAAGCCACCAAAGATTGAAAAATTGGCTATATTTCAGACTAAAGACTTAATTATTAAAGGCTTCGCTGCGGGGTATTAAAGCATTACCCACACTTTGTAAAATCATCGTCTATTCTGATAGAATGATGAAGTGATACTTCACTTATAAACATATTAACATGCATTGAATCAGGTACTTTGGCATAGCTATATCAATCATTGTAGAATTTTTTTCAACTTTTTACTTGACAATCAGAAAAAGTACTACCTTGCAACTGAATTTTATCAACATATCCACAAAGGGTAAGATTCGGGTCCTTGCGACCGTCTGAGTGTTGGTTTAGAAAGTGGGTGTCCAGTGTTATCAACAGCAAGATCTTTCTCGCTGCGCTAAATTGGATGATTAACCTCCTCGTATTATGAAGCTCAGATTCCTCGTATTCTTTTTTCTGGCGACTTCTGCCCTCTTTGCACAAAACACAAAGAAGGACTACAAGAGTTCGCTCAAAGCTGCCAAGGAGCATCTTCGTTATGAAGAGTTCCAGGAGGCTATGCCCTATGTGCAAGAATTGCTGAAGGAAGACGCCAACAACGCGTACTACAACTTCTGGATGGGCAAGTGTTTGTACATCACTTACAAGAAGAATCAAGCGCTTCCCTATTTTGAAACAGTTGAACGCATCAATCCAGACATCGACCAGGAGTTTTATTACTGGTATGGCTTGACCCTGCATTACAACCTGTATTTTGACCGTGCGGTCAATGCTTATCGCAAAGATCTGGAGCGGTATGAACCAGCTAGTTCAGAATATGTCTGGGTGAACAATCGGATTACACAGTGCATCTACGCAAAAAAGCTTGCTAAAAAGGCGGATGCAGAGCAGGTGAAGATTGAAAACATGGGCGACCGCATCAACAGCGGCTTTTCTGAGCACAGCCCCGTCATCTCTGCCAACGATTCAGTATTGCTATATACTGCACGTCGTCCAGAATGCTTGGGTGCCGACCAAAAGACTTTTTTCTATGACGAGGACATCTACGTTTCGCACAAGCAAAATGGTGAATGGACTGCGGGGACAAATATCGGCAAGCCGGTCAATGCCACAGGTCATGATGCAACGATTTCATTGACGGCCGACGGCCAGACACTTTACATCTATCGTCACAAAAAGGCGGGCGGCCTCTACGTGACCCAATTTGACCAGGCTGAGCAGAAATGGCGTGAGCCACACTCCGTCGAGCGCCCACTCAACTCCAAGTTCTATGAAGCTTCCATCTGCCAAAGCGCAGACAGCAGCATCATGTTCTTCACGAGCGATCGTCCCGGCGGATTTGGCGGAAGGGATATCTACATGATCAAGAAAGACGGCAAGAACAAGTGGAGTGACCCTAGCAACTTGGGGCCGACCGTCAACACGGCTTTTGACGAGGACGCCCCCTATTTCCATCCCGACGGCAAGACACTGTACTATTCATCCAACGGCCCCGGTGCCATGGGTGGTTTCGACATCTTCGTCACCGAGATGAACGACCAAGCAGAGCATGGCTGGCTCGAACCCCTCAATATGGGCGCGCCAGTGAATACTCCTGATGACGACATCTACTTTGTGTTGTCGCAAGATGGCCGCAGCGGTTATTATACCAGTGGCATGGAAGGTGGCTATGGCGAAAAAGACATCTACCATATCGTATTCCCCTACTACCCCTACCCTCGCCGCTACCACATCGTGGAGATCGCGGGTTTGGTCCAAGACGTGAAGACGCTTGATACCTTGCAGGCGATGGTGAAACTTGTCGATAACGAAACCAATCGTGTGCTTGATTCTGTGCTGACAGGAACTGATTCCAGCAGATATTATTTCATCCTCGAACCACAGCGTACCTATTCGCTCGTAGTCGTTGCTGAAGGCTACTACCCTGCCACTGAGGAACTCAAAACCCCAGTGCTGGAGGATGACGATGTATTTCTGGAGAAAAACATGTTTCTGGACAGGCCGATTGCCAAAGTCGAAGAGACCCCACGGCAGCGTGTGGAGCTTCAAAACATCTATTATGACTTTGACAAGGACTTCATCAGGCAAGATGCCGCCACAGAACTTGATCGGGCAGTAGAGCTACTCGCCCAAAACAAGAACTATAAGGTGAAACTCCTCTCCCACACCGACTGGTATGGCAGCTATGACTACAATGTCGATCTCTCGCATCGCCGTGCCAAGAATGCAAGGGCGTATTTGATCCAAAAAGGCATCGACCCAAGTCGTATCCTTGTAGATCACTTCAGCGAAAGCCGTCCTTTGGAAAGCAATGACAACGACAACGGGCGCCAATACAATCGGCGGACTGAATTGCGCCTGATCGAAAACGAAGAAGTTGTCTTGAGTTCCAAAAAGCTGCGTTCTGGCGTGAATGGTGTCGAAGTCGATCACACTGCCCCACGTGGCACCGCAGGATTTGATAACCCAGCGACCACCGAGTTCAACAGCTTGGTCACCTCATCTACCAGCCCTGAAGGCAATGAACTGCCGACCACGATGGAAGTGGGCAAAGATGCCATCAAAGCAGATGCCCCCTTGACAGGCAAAGATGCCATCAAGGCCGCAGGCGGCATTTCAGGCAAAGATGCCGTGAAGGCTGGCCTAATCGACGCGCTAAATGGTGAGGAAAACGCCTCTGATGCAGACTTTTATGAAGAATTGAATGCACTCAACTTTCACAATATCTATTTTGACTTTGACAAGTTCAATCTGCGAGAAGTCTCCATTGCGCAACTCAAGAACTTGGAAAAGTACCTTGCGCGCCACCAAGACGTAACCTTGGAGATCAATGGCCATACCGATGCCTTTGGCTCAGTAGATTACAACCAAAGCTTGTCTGAAAACCGCTCACAAGCTACCTACAACTATCTTCAGAAGATGGGGCTCAAAAACATCAGCTTGGTGACGAGAGCCTTTAGCGAGCTCGACCCTATCGACTCCAATGACAATGCCAATGGCCGCCAAAACAACCGCCGCGTCGAGTTCAAACTCGTGCGCAACGGGCAGGTGATCGCCAAGAGCATTCCTTAAAACTGTATTTGGTCCACTCAAGAATTTAATACGAGGACGGGGTGATCGCCGAAAGGTGGTCGCCTCGATTTTTTTTCAAGCCACTTTTGGAAACCAATTATAGTATTTGTGGTTTCCTATCCCTGTTGGTAACGCGATTTTGCAAAGCAAACCCAATTGCCGAAATTTGCCCGCATGAAGGCTATGGACAAAAGAAATATGCTAGGGTTCGTATTGTTACTCATTTCGGTCGGCTTCTTGGTCCCCGGCTTGATGAGCGACTTGCTCACATTGAAGGCCTCTTTCAGTGTGCCCTTCCTGGGTAGCCAAGAAGTACTCAACGAGACCAGGAGCATCATGGGTACCATCGGTAACCTGAGCGAAAACGGACATAGCTTTGTGGCCTTTCTGATTCTATTCTTCAGCGTATTGGTTCCCTTTGCCAAAACGCTGATCATGGGTTTTGTCGCCTTGAGCCCCTCACGCATCGCAACCGCCCGCATGCATCACTTTGTCGGCATCATCTCCAAGTGGTCGATGGCCGATGTGTTTGTCGTCGGGGTCTTCATCGCCAATCTGTCGCTCAAAACCAATGAAAACATCGAAGCTGAGCTGCGGAGCGGTTTCTATTACTTCACGGCCTATTGCCTGATTTCCATCCTCGCAGTGCAATTGATCAGGGTGCCCAAAGGTCCCCACCGCGAAATCACGGCTCCCTAATAACCCAATCTTCCACACATTGTCCATGCTTGATTGTACATTGATATGATTCATCCTCAACAAAAAAAACTCATGTCCGCCGCCAGTACGTCTGGGATCGAGACAGCAGACCTCTCCGCCTTGTGGAGCCAAGACGCCGTCAAATACAGCTATGGCGGCAAGGAAGAAGTCATCTTTGAAGGCATGGCTCTGGGATCGACGCCACTCTTGGCGACCACGATTTGCAATGATTTGCCTATCGCACGCCACTATCTAGAGCTACTCGGCATACCTAGTCCCAAGGGAAAAGTCTTCAAATTGGAAGAAGAGCATACTACCCTTGTACAGCTCACCGCCTTGCTCGATGGGTTTTGGGTGGAGGGCACCATTTATGCTTGCCGACCAACTTATGAACTCAGTGGTCATGGCGTTGCGGGCAATCTGAGCAGCATGCGGGAACTGGAATTGCACTTGGATACCTTTGCCGACGAGTATGCAACTTGGCTCATCGAGGAGCAGGTGCAGGGCCAGGATTTGCAGATCCTAGTGATCGACGGCAAGCTCACGGCCGCCGTCTTGCGCAGCCCCTTGCGCCTCAAAGGCGATGGCACGCATACATTGGAAGAATTGATTGCGCAGCACAATCTCACTGCAACTGCTGCACAGGCAGTGGAAATCGACGCCGAGACCAGGCAATTGTTGCGTGATCAATCGATCTTCTTGAGCGAAATCGTACCCGCGACGCAGTCGGTCCAGCTTAAAAATGCAGGTGCTGGCGCAGGAGGCGCAACCGACGTGACCTCAAACTTGCATCCTCGCTACACTGAGTGGTGCACACTGATCGCTCGTAAGATTGGCCTGCAGTTGTTCTCGATCGACTGTAAGTGTATGGACGTTACGACCGACCCGCTACACAATACTTGGGTCACCCAGCTCAATGCGCGTCCTGAATGGGACACATTTACCCAAACTGATCAAGACGATCTCACGATTGCAAAGCTCATCCTCAAAGCAATCTTTGGCGTCTGAGGACGAATGATATTTTCTTGGTCGAAGGCGGGAATCATCTGGCGAATACCCGAGCAACACGGCGAAGGAGATTTGGTTGCTTCAAGAAGGCGATCGTGCTGGAGGTGCAACTGGCAAGTACAAGATAACTGCAGAGATCATCGCTCGGGTCGCTTGAGCAACACAGCCATTTGGTCGTCCTTGGCTTGGTCCCCGTCCCAGTCGATCTTGCTGAGCAGACGTAAGCCATTTACTTGCAATTCGGTCTTGAATCCAATTTTGGGACTGCCTTCCACATCCATACGCATGTAGAGTGTGTCTGCGTAAAAGTGCCAAAATCCAACCTTAGAAGTCACGAGTGAGTCGTGTAGGTTGTAGGTCTCCTCACGATAGCTGCCGTCACCAGCAAACAGCGTGAGTGTAGGTTTACGCCCTTGTGCCGCAGCAAGCGCCTTGCTTTCAAAATGGAGCGCATCGTCTTGGCCAGACCCGTTTTTGGAGATGATCGTGACATCGACTGCATCGGCCAGCCATGGCCCAACAAATGTAGCTGTGGAAAGCCCAGTCGTTTCAGGGGGAAGTGATCTGCGGGTGCGGCATGCAGGCAATATCAGCGCTGCACAAAACAGGCCAAGCAAGAGTCGATCGAACGTTGTTGAAATTTTCAAGCAGGTATCCTTATGTTTCAAAACTAGCGAATTTTGGCATTCGAAGTAAAAACACTGCACTGCAGGCTGCAATCCCCGCTGAATATTTCGGCGTATGCAATTTTGGTCTTAATTTGGCTGAATGTATAGGACGGGTTTTATTCGATTGGGGCAAATGCTTTGCATGCTCGGACTTCTCTGGGCAATGTGGATGCCTAGCCTCCATGGACAGCCAACTTCATCCACAACACATCTCCTCAAAATCAACCCACTGAGCCTCTTCATATCCACCTTGAACGTAAAATTGGAGCGCCGCCTCAATACGCGATTTTCAGGACAGCTCGGGTTGCATATCGGCAGTCCGAGGCTTCAAGTCGGTGATGACACAATGCCAAATGGCGTGCAATATTTCTTTGCAGGCATCACTCCTGAATTGCGCTTTTATGTCTCGTTCAACCGTGTGGCTCAGCCAAAAGGATTGTTTGTGGGTACCTATTGTCGATATAGCCTGGTGAAGGAACGGTATCGCACGATGGTCGCCGATCCAGATCGGGCCATGCCTACAGAAGGCATTGCCTTTTTGAGGCGACATGTTGCAAGTCTAGGATTCCTGATCGGGTATCAACTGTTCTTCAAAGATCGTATCGGCCTTGAAATCTATGTAGGCCCTCAATACAGCAGCTCTGCGACCAAGCAAAAGCTCTTGTGCACGGGCTGTAATGGTGACGAGCATGCTGTAGGTCGGCCTGGACTCAAATTTGATGGCATCGAACCTCGAGCAGGTCTAGCAATTGGCTACGCCTTCTGAGCACTATTTTGGAGATCAATGTAATAGCACAAAGAAAAGGCTCCCGAGGGAGCCTTTTCTTTGTTTCCACTTACGAGCGTTTGATCAACCTTCGTTTTTGGCATTTTGAACTTCAAGGCGGATGCTCTGGGCAAGTTCTTTCAAATCTTGCATACCCTTGCGTACACGGGTACCAGCAGCCTTGTTACCTTTTTCGTAAAATTTTGCAAAATCTTCCTCAATGGTCATCACTGAGGACTTCAATTCATCAAACCTGTTCTTCATAAGAGTAGAACTTAATGTGGGTGGGTAATAAACAAACGTAGGTCAATGTTGCAGTGCGACATCTGCCCCAGAAGGACAGACCCAAGCAGCAACAATTAACCGTTGTTCTTGGCGTTTTGAACCTCAAGGCGGATACTTTGAGCAAGCTCCTTCAGATCTTGCATGCCTTTGCGCACGCGAGTTCCGGCTGCTTTGTTGCCTTTGTCGTAAAATTTAGAGAAATCATCCTCCATTGAGTTTACAAGATTCTTCAATTCATCAAACCTGTTTTTCATATCTCAAGTCTATATGTGGTTTAAAAAAGGGATAATGAGACCAAAGTAGTGCTTTTTTCTACGTTGTAAAATTGACAAAAATGGCCCTACAGCCCTGTTGTGGAGGATAACTTGTTTTTTGTGGTTGCTTTGAGCAAGCAAGATTATGGCAATAGATTGAATTTCAATAGATTATACACAAATCATTGAATTCCATGGGGATAGCATACTTGTTAATAACTTGTTGCTAAATTTTATCAAAAATTTTGCCCAGAGCTACATTCGGGCAAAAGCCATGCTCAAGGGTGCATTCTGTGATTCACGGATCATCAGATTATTTCGGCTTTATTCAAAACGGTCGAGATTTACCGTCCAGTCGTATGGCAAAAACTGGATTTTCAGTTTTACATTCGGCACATCATGACGATATCGCCGCACCCATCGGAGAATGCCGCCCTGTCCACCAAAATCTCCTTCGTACATTTGGAAGATCGACGAGACCATGACCACAATAGGAACTTGGTCATCTGCCAAAGCTACTTCCGTACTCATAAATACCGTGGTGGCTTGTTCCAGCTCTGCCTCGATACCTTGTGCCGAATAGAACCTGATCAAGGGGCACCCATTGGCCCCACAGTTCAGTGCAAAGTGCACACGCGGATCTATCTTGGATACCCGCATGGACCTTTCCCAATTCCCCGCAAAGGGATTGCCCAAATAACCACGGGCCCACCACAACCTTGATCGACGCAACAACCCATGTTCAATCATGTTGAGGCTCAATTTATGCCCAGCCACGACAATGCGTCTCTCAAAAAAATGCCTCTTTTTGGCAGCCAACCCATCCATCGGAAGGCGTCGCAGCCAATAAAGATTGCAAGCATTGTACACATTGATCCAAAACGCCATTTTAGGACCATCTCCGATCAGTGCCGATTGCAGTTGTGTATAAGGTAATGTAGCCAATCGCTCCAGATACTCTTCCCCGCTCCCGCCCTGCCGCAAATGATGAAGCAAGGCCTGAGAAAGCGCTATGGGATCAAATGCTTCGCCAGTTGGCGCGGTCTTTGTAATGCCGAAATGAGGGTCATCTGCCATTTGTTTTACTATCTTGGATGAATTCCCTATTATAGTCTTAAATTTGAGGTGCTAGTCAATTCAGAGTTTAATAAAGATGATGAGATTTTCATTTCTGAGAAAAGCAATTTTGCTCTTGTGCATGGGCTTTTTCGCCCAAAGTTTGATCGCCCAAAAGCTCGCCACATACGACCTATCGTTCAAGGTGAAGGGGCTCAACGAAGGCGACACCTGCATGCTAGCCTATTATCTAGGTAGTAAGCAATACATCAAAGACACCGTCATTGTACCCAAAGGCGGCCTCGTCTCCTTCAAAGGTAAGGACCTCGACGCGGGAATTTATCTCTTCGTGGTACCGGGGATGAAATATTTTGAATTTCTCGCAGTGGAACCCAAGGTGGCTTTGGAAACCGATATCAGCAACATGGTGTCGCTCATGAAGGTCAAGACCTCGGTGGAAAACACGATTTTCTTTGACTACCTCAAGTACATAGAAAGCAAACAAAAGCTGGCCGAATCCTTGAAAAAAGAGAAGGAAGCTAGCGTCGATCAAGCACGCAAAGACGCGATCGACAAGGAACTTGCAGCCTTGGATGTCGAGGTCAAGGTCTATCGGGACAAGGTCATTGGTGATCACAAAGGAAAATTTGTCTCCAAATTGCTGTATGCCTCCCAAGAACCAGAAGTTGCCAAGGCGCCCGAAGGCATGACGGCTGAGGAAGCTAAGGCGTTCCAGTTTAGAAGGTACAAATCTGAGTATCTACAGTACGTCGATTTTTCAGACGAGCGCATGTTGCGCACACCCATCATTCAAAACAAGATCAAGGAGTACCTGAACCGCCTCACGGTGCAGCACCCCGACTCCATCATTCTTTCGATCGAGGACATCATGTTGCGTGCCCAGGCCGATCCTGAAGTGTTCAAGTTTTGCGTGATCACGATCACCAATATGTGGTCCAACTCCAAGCAAATGTGCTTTGACAAGATCTATGTACACATGGCGGGTTCCTATTATGTGAGCGGTCGCGCCACGTGGGTGGACAGTACCCAGCTTGGCAAGATCAAGGACCGCTATTACAAAATGCTCTACAATACTTGTGATCGCAAAGCGGTGAACTTGATGCTGCAAGACGTCAATGCGAAGCCTGTGAGCCTCTACGGTGTTGATGCGACCTATACCATCCTTGTATTTTGGGCTTGGGATTGCGGGCATTGCAAAAAAGAAATGCCGCAACTCGTCGAGTTCCTCAAAGAGTACAAACAGTATGGCGTCAAAGTCATCGCGGTATCTACCAAAGACGAACTTGACAAGTGGAAGGACTTCATCAAGGAAAAGGGCATGGAGGAGTTCATCAACCTCACCGACGAGGGCAATAAAACCAACTTTAGGGTCTTTTATGATATCTACAGCACGCCGGTCATCTACTTGCTCGACAAAGACAAAAAGATCATGGCCAAGCGTCTAGACATCTTCAACCTCAAGAAATACCTCAATCACGAGTTGGGCTTGCCTGAGCCGATCGAGGAGCCTGGCAAAACCGAGGAACCCGACGAACATTGATCAAAATGCGCAATCCACAAGGAAGGCAACCGATGGCGGCAGCATTCAAGCCGATATTGATGCTATTAATGGGCATGATGGTGATGCGCCAAGCGCATAGTCAACTCATCTTCTTGCAGGGAGATGCCGCACCGATCAAGCCCTTTGTAGCACCTGATGCCACAGATCGGCTCATGGCCAAGAAAAACCATCTCAAGGCCACCTTACGATTTGGTTACCTGAGCTACAACAAGCAAGCTGAAAGCTTGCGCCGCCGCACGGAATACAACGCCGAGGGATATCCCACGACGATCTACGACTTCTCTACCGACGGCAAGATCGAGGCTAAGAAGGAATACACCTACGATCCAAGCGGCACCAAAATCGCCGAGGCAATCACCGAGCAATATCGCAATACGGGGGATTTGGAGTACCTGCTCCAATACAAGTTTGGGCCTGCAGGGCAATTGCTCGACTACCGCGAAGTGGATGCACGCAGTCACGAGCGGCGCATGACCTATACTTACGATGCGAAGAACAGGCTGCTGCGCTTGCAATACATCGAGCCAGACGGCTTGCCGGGCGGTGCCGAATCGTATCATTACCTGCCTGATGGTTCAGAAATGAGCATGGACAAGACCGATATCGCAGGCGACCTCATCGAGCGGGTGACTTGGAAACTGAATGCCAAAGGTAAAATCGTAGGAGAAAACCGCTATACCGGAGGTGAATCCCCGGTCCTACTGTTTTCTTATGCCTATACCTACGATGCCAAAGGACGATTGATTTTCAAAGAAAAACTCAACCGCGACCTAGTCGTCAACGGTTGGGAGTCTTGGATATTTGACGGTTATGGACGGCTCACCGAATATAAGCTCTTGGAAACTGGCGAAGAAAAGCCAACTCGGCAAGTCTCCAAATATGATGCGGCAGGTCGTAAAAAGGAGTGCATTACCTACAACGGTGACGGCAGCATTTTCCAATGGTACAAATACAGCCACGATAGCTTGGGCACTGGCGCTGGCCTGCTGCGCCTTTTGCCCGATGGCAAGACAGATCTGAAGCAGATCACAGTCTTCAACAAGCAGCGGCAAGTCATCAGCCACGAGGAATCCTATTCCGATGGCAGTGGCAGTAACGTCGTCACTTACCGTTACGAAGTAGATGGCTTACCACTGGAAGAAAAGCAGATGAGCCTCGGAAAAGAAGAGGCCGTTTTTTGGTTTGTACACGAGCGCTATTAGGGCTTTCCTGTGATATGCCTTGGCCTTTGATTGAAATAGCGGTCAGAATCGACCACGCACTTGCTATGGTCGCCCAAGACGATCAGCCAGTAAAAAAAACAAAATCATTTCAGGGTGGATTTATGCAGATCAGCGCCGACGCTTTGGCAGCTCCAGGCGCAGAGCCGACAGCCATGCGATCAATTCGGGCTCGGCAAACACTTGGGGCCAAATATCATGGCGCCCAGTAGGAAACTCTGTATAAAGGTGTGGTTTGTCGGCCAAGGTCAGTACTTCGACCATGTCGCGTGACCGTGCAACGCGCACGATGGGGTCTGCCGCACCGTGAAAGATCCATACAGGCGCTTTGAGTGCTTTCTTGACTTTGCGTGTGCTGCCACCGCCCGCAACGGGTATGCCTGCAGCAAAAACATCTGGATGCTCGGCAAGTATCGCCCAGGTGGCAAATGCTCCCATGGATTGGCCGCCGACGTACACCCGTGTAGCATCGATCGGCAGGCTTTCTGCTATATGCGCCAGCAATGTCATTGCCAGCTTGAGTGGCCGCCTGATCCTATTGTTCGTGAAATTGATCCAAAACTTGTGCCCAGGGCATTGCGGCACAAGAATGAAGGCAGGAAAACCCTCCTGCACCGCTGCACTGCTGAAAAAGGCCGGCGCATGGCTGTTGCCTGCTGAGATCTGCTTTTGGTTGTCTTGCCCACGCCCTTTGACACCATGCAACCAAAGTACCAAAGGATAGGTCTTACCTTCCTCCACTTGGGGTGAATACAGACGAAACAACATGCTCTTGGACCCCAGCTTGAATTCGCCAGCTTTGAAATCGGCCATCCAAGAAGGATCCTTCTTCCCTAAAGCGACGTTTTCCAGTGGTATTTGATCGAGCATTTTATTAAATCGGTGATGAATCTCCCAAATTTAGCCGCCTTTGGCCAAATTTGGAACGTCTTACGCAAATTTTGTTTTGCACCATGTGAACGGGATCACGGTACGATCACCGTGTCACGGTCAAAGTTGAAGCCCGTGAAAATCCCTAATCCTCCAGTGACCGAGGAATGGATGACACCCGGCTGTGCAAACGGATTGCCGTTGGAGCTGATGGCATCATCCACACTGTTGCTATATCTCCAATAGTCATAGCTGATGTGGTATAAAGTAGAGATCAATGTATCCCCAGACTTGTAGCCAAACAAAGTGCCAATCGTGAAAAATTCGCCATCGCCGATGCGGTCATCCAAGGTAAATGAAAACTCCAATGGCGAATCAGCATCGGGGTCACCATTGAAGACAGTACCATTGTGGAGCGTGAGCAAATAGTAATTTTTCTCGCCGCTTGCATCGCGCCAGCGCATCGTGAGCGAGGCCATGCTGTCGGCGTTGTAACTCAAGATCATCTCCGCCATATCCACTTTGGGCATCACTCGTGCCTTGCCCCTGATCGTGCGGCCATCGGGATGAATCACCTCTAGCTCATATTCTGTATTGTAGTCGGGCGGCACAATGATGGAGGATGCAAAGTTGAAAAACTTGAATCCCAAGCCAAAAGACAGCCCTTGCTGCAATGTATCATGCACATTGCCATGGCTGATGACCACTTTGGCACCCACGACAATCGGCGTGTCTGCCCCTTCAAAAAAACCGATGCTTTCGCTCACCAACAGCCTAAAAGGTTCCCCCACTTCCATATAACATTCCACCACCAATTGCCGCTCATAGTTAGGCAACTTGATCTCCACTTCCTTTTCCGGGTTGCAACCGACCGTCAAGATGACCAGCGGCAACAACATGAGGACTATCGTGATCAGCTTTTTCATATTAGAATTTGAAATTCCAAGTAATGGATGGAATGATTGGAAACAGCGAGACCTGCTTGACCTTGAGACCCGTGAGGGTCGTAATGCCCGTGCCAGGCAAGGTCTCGGTCACGGTGTCAAAATAAATGAAATAGGCGTTGCGGCGGCTATAGGCATTGTACACGCTGAACGTAAGATCAGATTCCCCCCATTTAGGGAAGAAGCTGTACACCACGCCCAGGTCCATGCGGTGATAAGACGGCATGCGAAACGAATTGCGCGCTGTATATATGGGGACAATGTTGATGTCGTTGCCTGGCACAGGGTCAGAGGTGATCATCCAGGCAATGGGCAGCGTAATTGCATTGCCAGTCCCATAAACCCAGGTCGCCGAAATGCTCAGTCGCTTGCTCACGTCTTCGATCATCACCACGGAGATGTCGTTGCGCCGGTCGTAGCGCGGGTGAAATTTGACACCATTGTTGATGTCGTCAAATTGCCGCCACGACCATGCGAGTGTATAGCCGACCCAGCCACTCAGGCGATGAAAAACGCTGTTCCCGGCGCCTCGCTTTTTCTCGAAATAGATCTCATTGCCGTAGCCCCAGCCTTTTCCAAAGACAAACTCATCGTCGAGATTGGGATTGAAAAAGATCTGGGCACCATCCCTCAAATCTACCTGCCGATCCATCCATTTGTAATAGACCTCATCGCTCAGCAAAAAGTCCTTGCCGATGAGAAAACTTGCACCTGTTGCAAACTGGTCTGAGCGCTGCGGCTTCACAACCTTGCCCGATGGATACCACATATCGGTCGGCAAGGAAGCCCCTGATGTAGAGATCATATGCACATATTGAAACATGCGTGCATACGCCAATTTCAGGCTGATCTTTGGTGAGAGGCTGTATTTCATGGAAGCGCGCGGCTCCAAGCCCTTGTAAAAGGTATTTTGCCCAACAAACCCAGATAGCCGCAAGCCACCATTGATCGAGAGCTTGGGATTCACGGTAAATTCATCGTTCACATAAGCGCCGAGTTCCGTGCCGTAAAAATCCTGGCCAGAATTGAAATTGATCGTGCCATCTTCACTGCTTGCATTGAAGCGGCCCACGCTGAAATTGTGGTAGGTATAGCTCAAGCCTGCCTTGAAATTGTGCCGCTCCCCAGCTTTGTAAAGCAGTTGGGTCTGCCCTGCCACATCCCGAATACCCGATGTGAGTTTGAAGGAAAACTGAGAAAACACGTTGTCGAAGGCGTAATCGTATTGCGAGTAGGTACCGGTAGTTTTGAGCAGTAGCTTGGAGTTGAAGGCATGGTCCCAGATCACGGATCCGGCCTTGTTGCCCCAACCCAGTTTGAAATCAAAATCGCCAGCTTTGAAACGAAACTTGTCGCGCCCGAGGTAAAAACTTGCATAGATTTGATCACGCGGCGTGGCCTTGATGCTCAGCTTGGCATTGAAGTCATAGAAATAATAATCTGGGATAGGATTGTAATTGGGGCGGTCTTTTCTGAGGATGTTGAGTTGGCGAGTGAAGACGTCAAAATACGTGCGCCGTCCCGCCACGAGTAGCGACACCTTTTGTTTCACAAGGGGCACCTCTAGCGAGAGTCGGCTAGAGATCAGGCCAATGCCGCCACTCCCCGAGAATTTCTTCATGCTCCCTTCACGCTGGTTGATATCGATGACAGAGGAGAGTTTGCCGCCAAACTGGGCGGGGTAGCCGCCTTTGTAGAGCGTCACATCTTTCACAGCGTCGCCGTTGAATGTGCTGAAAAGGCCAAACAGGTGGCTGGGATTATAGACAGGCGCATTGTCGAGCAAAAAAAGGTTTTGATCGGGGCCGCCACCACGCACATATAGTCCCGACATGCCTTCGCCGCCCGATTGCACACCCGGCTTCAATTGCAGCGTTTTAATGATATCAACCTCTCCAAACAGCGCCGGGATCTTTTTGGCCTCCATGATCGTGAGCTTATCAGAGCTCATTTGTGTACTATTAAGCTTCTCCTGGAGGGTGCTGCCCTCAATCACAACATCACCGACGGTGACGCCTGTTTCCATCATCACGATGTCGAGCTTGGTATTCCTATCGAGGGAGACCGACTTTGTGACGGACTCATAGCCTGTAAACGAAAACACGATGGTGACGGTATCGCTAGAGAGCGTGAGCGAATAGCTCCCATTTTCACCCGTGAGGGTACCTGCCTTTGACGAGGGGACATAGACACTCGCACCCGCGAGGACTTCCCCTGTGCTTTCGTCACGCACCTTGCCATTCAGCACAAACTTCTGTTGTGAAAATAGGCCTTGAGACAACAAAAGGAGGAAACAAAAGGCGAGGAATCTTTGAATCATAAGGTAGGAAAACTTCATTCCGATAGATAAGACAGCCAAAATTACCAAATTGTTTTGCATTCCTCTGGTCGGCAAGAACCGAATTCACGATTTATTTGTATCTTCGAATGTTGATCAGTCGAAATTGAGAATGAAGTCGATGAAATTGTTGGTACTCTCCTTATTCCTCGCAGTAGCGTCACCTAGTTTTGCGGTGGGCAGC
>JANORP010000288.1:0-4992 GCA_031415375.1 Bacteroidota bacterium
CCTTCATCAGTCGATTCCGGGCGAATGCTGGACGTTGCCCAAAATTTTATCGCCTACCCCCGAAAAGCACCCAGGACTTGCCCCGCTCAGCCACCGGCCAACATCCCCGGGGCGAGCGGGAATATGTATCCACCAGAAAAACACCTGCGAAACGAAAAATTAAAGGCCCTCAAGGCAGAATCCGAGCGCATCCTGGACAAACTCGTCGATCCGAAATCGAATCTGAGGTGTGCACTCATCCAAACACAGTTTATCCTGATCGATCTGATGGAAGCGATGATGGAACCTGAAGAGCCTGGGTAACCAGGTTTTTTGACTACAATGGTTGCGCAAGTGTGATCATCGTCGCATAAATAATTGAATTCCAATGGGTGATTGGCCACTGATGAACAGGTGAGGCAGCTCTAATGGTGATGCATCTGGGCAAGGATCCTTTGCGATTTTTCAGGAAGTTGGACTGGTCATGACACGAGATTTCAAACGATCTGTGTATTTTGCATCATTCAATGAATATCAAAATGAAAAGACATTACTCCTTGTTGGCGGCTTGTGCATTGCTGGCAATCATGACATTCACTGCTTGCCCACCGACCAATGCGGGCGGCACAACGGGCACCGACACCACAAAGGTGGATAGTCTGCCGCCTGAGACTGTGCATGATTATGGCGCGGCCATCATCAACCTGGAACGGAGCGAGTGTTTTGGAAAGTGCCCAAGCTATCTGCTCACGCTCGATGGCAGTGGCAAGGTCTCTTACATGGGCCGCAATTTTGTCGCTGTGAAAGGATTGCAAACGGGGCAGGTGAGCGCCGAAGCTTTCAAGGGGCTGGTGGATGAGTTTTTCAAGGCCGACTATTTCGCCTTGCAGGATTCATTTGACAGCGACATCACCGATATCCCACACACGATCACATCCATCATCATCGACGGCAAGACAAAGCGCATCTTTGACCGGGATGGTGCTCCCGCCAAACTGCGAGATTTGGAAAACCAAATCGATGTCGTAGCTGGCTCAGACAAGTGGGTGAAGGCCGCTGAGGAATAAGCAATTTGGGTGCAGGCCTGTGCCTAGATTGCACCTTTTCCGTCGCTTGCAATTTTCCCTTAGCTTTGGGCCATGATCCCTGTCATGGAACATTTTTACACCCTGCAAGGCGAAGGCCGTTGGTCAGGGACGCCTGCCTATTTCATTCGCTTGGCGGGCTGCGATGTCGGCTGCGTGTGGTGCGATGTCAAAGAAAGCTGGACTATCGCTGATGATCAATGGATTCCCATTGCCGAGATGGTCGCGCTGGTGAAAGCCTCGGGCACACAGCGCGTGGTGATCACGGGCGGCGAGCCTACCATGCATGACTTGGCGCCGCTCACCGCAGCGTTACATGCCGAGGGTCTGCTTTGCCATATCGAGACGGCTGGCGTGCATCCGTTTACAGGAGATTTTGACTGGATCACATTCTCCCCCAAGAAATTCAAGGCTGCCTTGCCCGCCTACTACGAGTTGGCACATGAATTGAAGGTGATCGTGTATGTGGCGCAAGACCTGGTCTGGGCCGAGGCCGAGGCTGCAAAATGCGACCCCACTGTGACCAGTTTCTATTTGCAGCCAGAGTGGTCGCGTCGCGACCGCGTACACCAAGTGATCGATTATATCAAGGCGCATCCACATTGGAAATTGAGCCTGCAAACGCATAAGTATGTCGAGATTCCCTAGCATGAAACGACTCGCCCCATTCGCATTTCTCCTTTGCATCCTCACCTTGCTGGTCAGTTGCAAGACACAGGCGCAGGGTGGCGCCAAGCCCAAGCCCAGCGACTATGGCATCAAGAGCAAAAAGGCGCTCGACTTGTATGAACAAGGCCGCGCCGAGGCCCACGACCACCGCGATTACCAGCAGGCGATCATGCTCTACCGCGAGGCAATCGCCTTGGAGCCGGGTTTCGGCGAGGCTTATTTTCAGGCAGGTGCCTGTGCCAATGCCCGCCAAGACTACGCATTGTCCTACGAATTTTTGATCAAGGCCAAGGAGTTGCTTCCCAAGCCCAGCCCTATCCTCTATTATTTCTTGGGCAATGCATCGCTTGCCGAGGGCAAATATGACGAGGCGGCCAAATGTTACGATGCCCTCCGGTCAGAGGACACGCCCCTGTCTGCCAATGATTTGAAGATCCTGGAGCGCAACCGCAAAACGGCTCACTATGGCGCACAGATGATGCAGCATCCCGTGAAGTTTGAGCCACAAAACATGGGCGACAATGTGAACAGCATTGGGGAGGAGTACCTGCCCAACCTCACCGCCGATGGCCAGACCATCTTTTTTACCAGCCGCCGCCCAGGCTGCACGGGTGGCTACCAAGCCGAATTTCGCGATTTCACGGAGGATTTTTATTTCAGCGAGATGGTCGATGGCAAATGGCAGCCCTGCAAAAACCTGGGGCCGCCGATCAATACAGAATCCAACGAGGGTGCGCCCAGCTTTTCCCCCGACGGGCAATATGTCTTTTTTGCGAGCTGTGGCCGCAAAGGCGGTTATGGAAGTTGCGACATCTATGTCTCCAAATTGAATGGTACCGCTTGGAGCGCCCCGCAAAACCTCGGCCCGATCATCAACACGCCCGCTTGGGAGTCCCAGCCTTGCATTTCCAACGATGGCAAGACGCTCTACTTCTCCAGCAACCGTGCTGGCGGATTGGGCAGCCACGACATCTGGTACACGACCTTGGTGAATGGCACCTGGACGGAACCCAAAAACATGGGTACACCAATCAATACCGAAGGCAGTGAAGAAGGCCCCTTCATCCATGCCGACGACAAGACCTTTTACTTTTGCAGTGATTTCCATCCAGGATTTGGCGCCTACGACCTGTTCATCAGCCGCGCGACCGCCAATGGTTGGTCCAAGCCAGAAAACCTCGGCTATCCGCTGAATACTTCAGGCACAGAGGCGCAGCTGTTTGTCGATGCCAAAGGCACCCGCGCCCTGATCGCCTCCGCGCGCAATGGCGGCTTGGGTAAGTCAGACATCTACAGCTTTGAATTGGATGAGCGGATGCGGCCCGACTTCACGACCTATGTGCGGGGCGTAGTGAGCGAAAAGATCGGCGGCAAGGCCCTCGATGCCAATGTGATCTTTATCAATGTGGCCTCGGGCGACACCATTCGTTCAGTGCGCACCAATGTGGCCTCGGGGCGGTACATGCTCACACTCCCACTGGACCAGGACTATGTCGCCTTCGTGGAAAAGAAAGGCTATCTCTTCAGCAGCAAGCTGTTTTCGCTCAAAAACGTAGATCCCAAGACGACACCCTATTACGATGTCGATATTCAATTGGAGCCGCTGGGCGTGGGCTTGGAGGTGGTGATGAGCGCCATCTTTTATGAGACCAGCAAGTTTGACTTGCTCGACAATTCCAAGCCTGAATTGGAGCACCTGGTCTCGTTTTTGCGGCTCAACAAAACCCTCAAAGTCGAGATTGGCGGCCATACCGACAATATCGGGGCCGACAAGGAAAACCAAGTGCTGAGCGAAAACCGTGCTGCTGAGGTGCGCAAATACCTGGTCTCACGCGGCATTGTCGCCGACCGCATCACCTGGAAAGGCTATGGCGAGGTGCAACCCATGACCACCAACGACAGCGAAGAGGGGCGTGCCCTCAATCGCAGGACGGTTTGCAAGATCGTGGGGATTTGAGTCGTGCTGGGTGGCAGTGTGAAGCTGCAAGAAAATGGGGCCAAGCATGCACAGCATTCTTGGCCCCATTTTCCAGTTGCATATTCAACACTTCGCCTTCATTCAGCCAGCGAAAATTCAAGCCGCGCATTCAATCAGCAGCAACCACCGCCGTCATAGAACCAAGTAGATCCTGAGATGAAGATGTCGGGCCGATCCAGCCCCGCCAATGCGCCAGCGGTCTTGTCGCAGACCGCGAGGGGCATGTTGCGGAGCATGTTGTGGCCCTTGCCATCGTTGAAATTGTCTTCCAAACCAAAGTAGATGGCCGACTTGCCAGTGAATACACAGGGGCCGTCGGCGGGCATCGGATCCTTGATCGCGCAGACCTCCACACTCTCGATGAAGACTTGGAAGGGCGTATTGTAATGCATTGGATCCAAGATGCGGTAGGGGCGGCGTGCCCTGATCTCGACCGTGCCAAAGCCACAGTCGGTGATCATTTTGATATAGTCTTGGAGCGGCAATGCACCACTCAGGCACAGTGCGCGCAATTGTGGATCGTCTTTGAGGCTATCGGGCATGGCCTGGTCACAGATCGGATCTGAGAGCACGAGGCGGCCATTGGGTTTGAGCACGCGGTACATTTCCTGGAGCGCTTGGCGCAGGTCGGCCTCCTCAAAGATGTTGAAGAGGCAATTTTGGGCAGCCACATCGACGGTATTGTCCTCAATCGGCAAATTCAGCGCATTGCCTTCGCGCAGCGAGACAAAGTCGCTTTTGAACCATGGATTTTGGCGCTCGGCCTCCACGAAGTTGTCGCGGCTGGCGTCGAGCATTTCCGTGACCGCATCGACCCCGATCACGGCACCCGCGCGGCGGCTGAAGTATGCAAATTGCAGCAATTCCATGCCACCACCGACGCCTACATACAACACCGTCGGCGAATTCGTGAGGTCTCGCGGGTTGACTGTGCTGCCACAGCCATAGTTCATCGCGAGCATTTTGTCGGGCATCGCCAGCTCTGGCAACTGCCAAATCGGCGTCGTGGTGCAACAGAGACCGACATTGGGACTCAAGGCCGCGTCACGGTAAACACTGAGGGTCGTATCGAGGTAACTCATATTCCTATCGCTGTTGGATTGGCGGGCAAGTTACGGGGAATCGTGGGAATGGATGTAGGAAAAATGCTCTTGGGCCTTGGGATGGGCTTTTTGGGTCGTTGGTAGGCTTCTGCGGGCGGCTGCTGCCTCAATCCGCCCGTTTGCCAAAGGGCGGCGTCCAGGTTTTCTTCTCCATGATTTGCCTGATCTGCTGAAAGCT
>JANORP010000289.1:0-70141 GCA_031415375.1 Bacteroidota bacterium
TGCCAAATTCCAACAAGAAGCGTCGTCATTCAATACGGAGTTCGCCGGATGCTTACGGATATGGGGGTTGGTTGGATCGGAGTAGAGACTTGACGGCATTTTCGGCCTAATCCATTCAGAAGTCTTTTTTGAAGTCGCTAGCTCCGAGAGCTGAACATCCCAGCCAAGTTGCCTCCGTTGAAATCGACTTTTTGATCGCCTTGAACCTTTGCTTAACTTTAGGGATTGCTAGCCAGGTGGCCTCTGATGGTTCTTTTCGAACCAAGGCCATTTAACCAATGCAAGTCATCGAGATGAAGAAAGACGAAGTTTTCGAGCTAGTAAAGGCGCTTACTCCAAATGAAAAGCGATACTTCAAGATTTTTGCGAAACAGCACGGTGAAGAGTCAACACCGAAATACGTTGATCTCTTTGAGGCGATGGACCGATTGGAGAAGTTCGATCTGGAGAAACTGGCGGAGTTGATAGAGGACAAGCGGATTTTAAAATTCCTGAACCAGGAAAAGAAATACCTCAAGGAGAAGCTGCTGGATGCGCTCAGGATATTCCGGGGAGCCAAGTCGGTGGATAGCCAACTAAACAGGCTCCTTGAGGATCAGGCCATCCTTTACGAGAAGGGGCTATTCTCTAAATCGCAGCGACAGTTGGCAAAGGCGAAAAAGCTTGCCCAAACCTTTGATCGCTTTGCGACCCTGGTGGACATCCTCACGACCGAGCGGAAATTGGCGATGGAACTCACGACCCATGATCAGGAAAAGCAAGTGCTCCTGATTTCTGACGAACAACGCGTCGCCCTTGAAAACCTAGAAAACGTGACCAGGTTCCAAGGCCTTTGGCATACGTTGTTGGCTCAATTCCGCAAAGAAGGCCAAGGTGAGAAGACGGAATTGCCAGCTATCCTCTCTGACCCATCGATTATTGGGTTGCTTTCCGATTTGGAGAATGCTCGCTCCTTCAGCGCTAAGCATCTATTCTATTCATGCAACAGCATGGCAGCTCTAATCGATGGAAAACTTGCCAGGGCAGCGGAAATGTACGAGGCTCTCATTTTGCATTGGAATGCCCAGAGAGACTGGATGGAGGAAGAGCCACGACAATACATGCTGGTGCTTTCAAACTATTTGAATGTGCAACACAAGCTTGGAATATATTCGTCATTTCCAGAAGTCCTGAAAGAGATCAAGCAGATCAAGATCGAGAATTTTGCTAGTGAGGCTGAGGCGTTTCAGAATATCGCACAGCTAGAATTGCTCTACTGCCTCAATGATGGTATTTTCCAGGATTCGAAGGAATCTGTCTTCCAAGTTGAGGAGTTTTTGAAGGTGGGAATGGCCAAATACGCCGACAAGATCAACGCTGCACGAAGATTGTCAATCTACCACAACATGATGCTGGCCAAATTTTTCCTCGAAGACTGGAGGGGGGCCAATGCGTGGCGGGCAAAGATCGAAAAGGATGAAGACGCGAAAAAGGTTCGTCGCGAAATCTATGGTTTTGCCAAGATCATGCAGTTGATCATACAGTACGAACTCGGCGACTACGAATGGATCCGGAACCTCTTTAGGAACCACATACGATCCTTAGAACGCGAGGATCGCCTTAGCGAATTTTACGAGGTGGTTTTGAGAGGGATTCACAGGCTCGCTACCTTGTCGGATGATCTTCCAAAACGGCCAATTCTGGAGCAAATAAAGAATGACATCTCGGGTATCTTTGAAATCAAAGACGAAAGCAACATATTTGGCGGCGTGGAGATTCAGAAATGGGTGAGTTTTAAGCTCGATGAGCATAGAAGCCTAAAGGAGTTTATTAAGGCCGAGTTGCAGGGACAAACTGGGACCGTCTGATCACTTTTGTAAGGCAATGAAGAGAGCCACGGCTCCTTGCAAAGTGCTTGAGCTGCCGCCCTCCTCCTACCCAGATCACATCGGTAAAGCCGTTTGCCCGTAGTATTTGCTCAACTTCGTCTTTCAGAACTTCGAATTTTGCATTCATACCTCTCTCGGAATGTGACAATTGCCCAGAATCCTCCTCATCGTCAATATAATTGGGCAAGAATGCACGGCGTTGATCCCCGAATTGTTCCACGATGCAGTTGTTGTAACTATATACAATTCCACGATCAATTAACATCGGCAATTGGACAATTCTAAATTTTCGGTCCGATTGAGTTTCATTATAGTTGACAAATTGAGAATTCAGTTCGTCCCAGAACGCATCGAAGACTAATTCGTCTGGAATCGGCTCATGGTCCCAAGTGAGATCATGCGCTACTGCAATACCCAATTGTTTTTCAATGAGCTGATTGCCGAGTCTCGGGTCTCCAATAAAAAGTAAATCTTCCCCTTCATTAGTCTTGCCGCCCAAAGTAAGGTACAAATCGATATGAAAGTCTGATTGATAGGTCAATTGGTTCTCGCTAAACAGGTCGCGCCTAACAGCAGAATAACCCACCCAAATCACTGAGTCCACACCAAGTTCTGTTTCGATGTCCTTTGAAAGTGCTTGAAATTCCTGCTCCAGGGCCTCCATGTCGTTTTGTGCCGTATCGGGCAATCCATTCAACCTAGAGATCCAATTGGTTCCCAGAGTGTTTTTGCCAACGAGTGCAAAACGATCCCCAACAAGGATGTTCCCACCTTCGAGTTCTAAGGTGGTGGGACTTACCAGCAGGCCCAACCCCTTTTCGAGTGCGAGATTAAAGGAGATGAACTGATCCAAAAATCTGTTAGAATGTAATGGCTGTAAAAGAATGTTGTATCTGTCATCATACACCTGAACGCAAAAGCCATCTTGCGCCCACTCACTATGGGCAAGTGGAATTTCTAAAGCACGGATGTTGAAAAATTCTTCGCACCATCGATCCAAATCAAACTTGGCTTCAATCACCACGCTCCTTCCCTTGGCTAGCATATTGGCAACGATAGGGTCTGCAAAGTTGATCTCCCTTCGAGTCACCTTGCCCTGCGACTTTTTGTCCATCGAATTTTTGAGTACAAGGGTTTTGATACCTTGTGCTTCGTATTCGGAGCAGATGCGCCGCATTGGCAAATCGCTATAATGGGTTGAAAACCCAGGCTGAACTAGCAGTACTTGCTCAATTTTGCCATAGACGGAAGAAAGAAGATGTGGCTGCGATGACATTTGTTTCCGCGTTACTGAAATTGAAAATTCGGTTGAGTGGGATGGACTACGAAATCAACTCTTCCACGTACCAATCGGCTTCATCGGTTTGTTGGGTATCTCTGTCACGCATTTCGACAACGAACCAGCCTGTATGGACATCAAACCAGATATTGATGGGTTCAATGCCAATCCCAAAATGGTGGACACGGCTCAAATCCCGGATGTCAATTGTGCCAATCCCAGTGATTGCTCCATTAGCATCGAGGTTGATTTCAAATCCGGAGCTTTGGGGACGAGTGGCGAAATCTAAGTCGATCTTCTCGCTTCCTTCTGGGAAGGCGCTGAGTCCAAACATCACTGTACTTTCATTGGCTTTAAGCCCCAAAAAATGCCCAGTAATATCAAATTCCCGCACAATCTCTTCACCCATCTTGATCAAGAACAAGGCCTTGCTAGATGACGAGTTCGGAGCGACATAGATGAAGCTGTGGCTTAGAAATTCAAATCGTTCATTTTCGCTAAAAGTGCTCATAATAGGAATTATAAATGTTCAAGTTAAAACTCGTGAAAAGGAAAGACCATCAGGACAGGAGATTGTTCCTTTCCTTTGATCGTATTGCGAAGATAAGGAGTGCGTTCGCCATTCTCCTCGCCAATTATCAGTTGTGAATAGCATTTCAGGATGGATACCTTGAATTCAAAATTTGTGAAATATGATGAAAATGCCTTGGCAAATAGTTTGAGGGTCGATTCTATACGGAGGATCAATAGCAAGTCCGGAATTTTTGTGCAGTGGATGAAGACAGCAAAATCGTTTGTAATATCCTCTGATGGCCGTAGTTTGGCCTATCAAAACTATCAAAATGGAAGAAGGTAAAGATAATCGCAAGATTTATGCACTGCTCGTAGGGATCAATAGATACCCCGCAGGCGGCAAAGTTAGGAACCTCTATGGTTGCGTTGGTGACATTGAGCGGATGGATACGTTTTTGAATGAACAACTCGGTTACGATGGTCGATATGAATCCAAACTGCTACGAAACGAAGAAGCGACGCGATTAGAAATCATCAAGGAGTTTCGAAATCACTTAGGAAAAGCCACAAAGGGGGATGCGGTACTTTTCATGTATGCCGGCCACGGCTCCCGTCAGTCGTCGGCAGTTGAGTTCAAGGATCGCTATCCAGACCAGATGGATGAAACACTCGTCTGCTATGACAGCCGGCTTCCTGATGGACTTGACTTAGCAGACAAAGAACTCGCTGTATTGATTTCAGAGTTGAAGGCTGGGCACATTGTCGTAATCTTAGATAGCTGCCATTCTGGGTCCGGGACGCGAGAAGATGAAATTGGTGACGAAGTACACTTTCGAAGCGCTAGCCCGATCAAGCAGCCAAGAGAGCTTTCCTCCTATCTAGGAGGGCATTTCTCAAACCAAATTGACCAGAGACAACCTATTTCAATACCCCTAACTCCTCATATCCTCCTTGCAGCATGCACCCGTCATGAACAAGCAGGCGAGTGCCAAGCACCAGGATTTGGATATTTCTCCAATAGCCTTTTGACCGTGCTTAAATCGACGCGGTGCAACATTAGCTATGCGGACTTATTCTTGCGTTGCCGAATCGCGATCAAAAAGGACATCAATGGTCAAACACCACAGTTTGAGTGCTATGGCGGAGAAAACCCTGATGGTGCATTTCTTTCGGCTTTTGAAGATTCATTCCCCTCGTACAATAGCTACCATGTTTACCCGGATTCAGGGAAATGGTATCTAGATATTGGTGCATTACACGACCTCCCTTCAGATTCTAGGCAGACTAACTTTGTATCTGTTTCAAACGCAGCGGGAGAGGCTATGCAGTTACAAATCAAAGGCGTTGGTATTGAACGCTCAGAAGTTAAGCTTCCTCAAGAGGCCAATCTGAAACCAGCAGGAACGATCCCAGCCAGCCTACACATGTTCAGAACGCCTGCCAGCTTGGTTCTTCTAAATGTTGGTCCCGCCATGAAGGAACTTCTCCTTCAGCATCGGCCAGTAGCGCTCAACATCGATTTCACCGAAGACCAAAACCTGGCCGATTTTGAGCTACGTGAAACCAATAGCCGCCTTGAATTAATCGAAATGCAATCCAGACGATTGCTTCGATACACCCTCGGATCCAATCTTGCCGGGATTCTTGCCATATTCGATACGGTCAAGAAGGTACTCACTTGGCAACGATTCCAAAAACTATCTAATTTTTCGATGGAGGCACAATTTTCTTCTGCCCAAGTTCGTTTTTCGTTGATTGACAACCAAGGTACCCCCATTGAATGGCCTACTGAAGGTGCCTCATTAACTTACCCAAAGAACGGGAATGGACAGGTGGCCTACTTCCCAGTTTGTTGCATTCGGAATAACACCTCAAGAACGCTGTTCTTCTACCTATTTTACCTTTCCCGGCGCTACGATATCATGTTTCTCGAATTCAAAGAAATCTCTCCTAGTGACGACTGGGTGACGCTTTGGGGGGAATACGATGGTTCGGGAATCTATCTGCCAAACGGCATTAACGAGGCCACGGAGAATTTCAAAGTCCTAATAAGCGTAGCAGAAATTCAATCTGAGATTATAGCCCAGGCTGGATTTGAGGTAGGAACCGAAATCTTGGGAGCCGCAAGGGATCTAGGTCACGTTCCGACTTCTTCGATCTCCGAGTGGGTGGCAAGAACCTTTGTTATGAAAATGGCGCGTGAGAATGATGCCTAAAGTACCTCAAAGTTCAAAATTGGGTCTCCAAAGAAAAGGCCTTGAATTTTGGAGAGAATGTCATGAAGGCTGCCAGGGCCTTCATGACATCCCATTTACACAACCTAGAGTTTCAATTTACGATTCTGAGTTCACTCGCATTCAGCGTTCCTGAACGTAGTTCAGGAATTTTGCGTCCTTGATTCATCGAAAACCGTCCCCCACGAAACGCTTCTTCAACATTACTACCTGTCGAGAGCATCGAGTAAAAAACTTCTGAAAACTTGATCGCATCATAATCAAAAATAGAGTCATTCATACCTACCACACATCCAACATATGGAAGAAATCCTTCAATCATTCCGGAACTGTGACATGCATTCAACACAAGCAACTGGACTGGAAGGTTTAGACTTACCAGCAATTCGTGTAGCTCTTCACCTGTTCTGGCAACTGGTTTGCCAGCATCGTCCTGTAGGAAAAGATCCCTAGAAACTGGAGAATTCCTATTCCTGCTACCATGCCCTGCATAGTGCAATATCGTCGGCTGGAAAGATATTAGCTTTTTGACGAGTTCGGACGAACTCGCATCTAAAAGCACCTCCATGATGATGTCGGAAGCTTGCCACGAACTTCTAATCGCATGCTCCATGGACTTGGCCTCACCCTCAAGATCCAAAGCCTCTGTCCCAATCGGATTGGATGCGATGAAAAGGATTCGTACAGGCTCTGGAGTGTGCATCCCGATCGTTAAGGCGCGAAGATGCTTGAACGGTTTTCGATCCCTGGCAAATTTGTAAGTAATAATTTTGTGGTGAGAAGAAGCATGAATTCTCGTTCCCAACATGAATGAAAGCCCGGCAGGAATTCCTGCAAAAAGGTGAATCTCGCAGTCGGGATCACAGAACGTACTTAACTGATTAAGAACGTTCCAAAACGTCTCAACCACAACCATCATTTCCGATTTGGACTTGATCCCATTTGGGTGAATCACTTCACTTTTGATGACAATTTTCTTAATAGGATGTGGAACGATCTTTGCCACATCCTTTTCATCAACTTTAAAGGAGGTTTCAAGCACAATTACAATCTTCCCCAAACCCGTAATTCGTCGTTTGGGAATGCCTTTACATATGATCCTGAAACTAGGGTCGTCTTGTTGGCGTCCTTGCCACTCCCATGAACGATCTCCATGAGTTCGATTTCTCGCATCAACTCCAAAAATTTGACAAAGAAATCCTAAGTGAATCATCAATGGAATTGGAGCAAGCCCAAAATAGGTGATACTGGCGTTAGGGTTTGCCTCCAAAACTGGCAAAATCTTTTTTGCCAATGTCCCCCTCTGCTCGTTGGCCATCCTCGGATACTCCCAAATGGCTGCGTTTTCGATGCTCCCTTTGTAGGGACAAATTTCAATGATCTCGTAATTCGGGAAGTCCTTATCTAGGATTGGCTGAATTTGAGTCGGGATCCCTGGATCATGTAGTGGATGTACCAGTATGATGTTTTCCTTTTGCATATTTTCATTGAATTTGATTCGGAAATATTTCTTCGATCTGGATTTTTCTATCTGCAAGAGTGCCTTCCCAGGCGCGGAAGCGCCATCGGCCAACAATAATGAATATCAGGGTGTTTCTTTGGTTAGGGTTCTGTCTGAGCTTCTTTCTCCATCCACTTAAATCGATGGAGGAAGGCGTGGGATCGTCCTCCGGGTGGGTATGCCATTCACCTAGGTAGGTGCAGGTCGCTTCTGATTCAAGCCACTTTTTTTCCACAAATATCTGATGAGGTACTTGAGTTCGATAGAAATAGGTGCGCCTCCTAATATCCCCGATCAAAGGCTCTGATACATGATCTACTACAATATGAGGGGAATCGTTAATAAATCGCCCCATCAATACACCTCCCGCCTCGGTTGCATTTGGAGCTATCTGCCGATATCTATCAAAAATGGCGTGGACTTCTGGGCAAATAAAGATTTTCCCAAATCCGTGCCTTAGATACACTACTTGATGTTTGAAGCTTGTTTTCATTGGTTGGTGTGAGAACAAATTTCACAACCTGCCTGCACATACTGGTATTTCCGTGCATCAAGTTCAGCTTCGTTCAATGAATACCTTGGCGATAATTGATATCCCAGATCGGTAAAGGCATGAACATCACCTTTCCATGAAATTAGGGGATTGCCATCTTCTTTCCCAGTAAGGCACTTGACGGCTAAACGCACAGCTTCGATTGCAGATCTTGTCGCGTCTAATGAGGAAAACGGTGTAAATCGATTGCCGCAGCCCGCGATTGTCTTCGCAAAGAACTGTTCGGGTGCGGCAAAACTCGCGCGATTGTGATACCCTGTGTCTCCTCCCGGCAACATTGGGGTGTACAAACAATGGAGACAACCAGGTTTTCCCATGTGGTTTGTAAGCAAGGCGTGACCGCCGATCCCTAACACCTCTACCCATGCATAGATCACAGGAGGAGCTTGAACTTGAGACTTGATCCATCTATTCAACAACAATTCAGCCGTTGGATCGCCTGTAGCACAGAATACAAGATCATATTTCAGAATGTCAAAATCTGAGAGCCTAAGTAAGTTTTCCAACGATGTTGGAAGCGCATTTACCTTTATGTGAAGTAGGTTTTGCTCAATCCGTCGCTTAACCAAATGCACCTTGGCTTCTCCAAACAAAGTATCATAAAAACCAAGTAGGTGTCGATGAGAATTGTCCACCGAGATTCGGTCAAAATCCACCAATGTCAGCTCACTGACTCCTGCCTTCGCCAATTCCATTGCTGCAATACTTCCCACCGCACCACATCCTATCACGAGAACGTGCTTACGATCCAACTGGCTTTCGCCACCCCCACGCTCTACTAAATAGCGCTTATCAATTCTTCTGACAACGACTGGACTCAAAGCACTATACCTCTTTGGGGCGACAAGCGGATGAATAAACTCAAATTGATTTGTATTCTCGCTGGCACGACGAAAACCCAGAGTCTCAATTCTGACACCGACGAACGCCCTCGATCGATTTTGCAACGGCAATGAGAGAATCAGAAGCTCAACATTCCGCAATTTTTCATTACGGTTTCGCTTGAGTACCTCCTTGGATTCAGATGACAAGCGAGGATAGACCGTATGCTCAAGTTCATCACTATTCCAGAATCGACTCCAAGACGGGAGGCTGACACCCTCAATCGTCTCTAAGGGGACGAGCCATACCTTGCTGTAAACCCGCTTTTCTTGCCACAATTCTCCTTTGGGGACAAACTCATCAAGCACTTTTTGAGACTCGCCTAGAATGTAGATGGTCGCAATTTTTCCAGACCTTGTAAAAAGTAGCCGTGTAAGCAAGGTGACCTTGCGTGCTCGCGTCACTGAAGGATCCAAGATGGACAAAACCTCCGTTGCGTTTTCCAACCTCTCCCAATAGTAGCTAATCTCATCCAGAAATTCGCTATTAAAAGCTTCACTTTTACTTTCCTTCAATAATTTTTCGACTTTGTGCAATGCATAGTCAAAAATCTCGTTTGGGAAGTGGTGATCGATGACTAGCCCTTCACGCTCTTGATAGCATACTTCGCCACGGGGGCCGACATGAGGAATCAGCTTGCCACCTTCGCTCGCCAACATCTGGAAGATAGGAAGCGATGCGGGAAATTGATGATCAATCCCGCATCTTATCCTGACTTGTTGCGTCCCAACAAGAATTGTTGCGTCAAATACCAATCGAAAAATCTCCTTCGGCAAATTGCCAAACTCAGTTCCAAAAGTACGGTCAATAAGCTCTTCATGGGCTTCTAGGAATCCACGAAAGGCATCAAAATCAAATTGATTCAGTTCATCTATCATGCCGACTGACTCGATGAGGTGTAGGGTTTGGAGGTTTTCTGCGCAGTCTCCTTCTTGTCAGGAACAGGAAAGTCGCTTCCGAATTCTCCTTGAAGCTTCGTTGCGTCGGCATGTGGATCACCTCCATTGGTTATCACTGCATTCAATGTATCCCTTAGCGTCTCTAGCTTTGTTTTGAGAGCGCCTTTTTGGACAAGCGTCATTTTGCAGAATAGGTCATTGAAGGGTTCGACAGGGAGATGTACTGCAATTGCCGGAACATATTTTTCTCCATCCCAAGTCAAGGTGAATTGGCCAAGAATCCCCTCAACGAACCTAGTGGTTGCGCCTAGGTCATCATAGTAGCTCTTGTTTTCGGTCGTGTCTATTGTCCTCATAGGCTCAAATTGACTTAGGGCAAGGGCAGTGATCGCAATCCCGGTCGGCGCGGCAGATCCAATACTGCTGAAGTTCTCGTCCTTCCAGCGCTTCAAATACCGAATCACACGCCTAAACTGCGCTTTATCATCGGCCTCAGTGAACCGATTTTCGACGATATCTTTCAATGTTTCAGGATCCGCCGTCTCCCAAATTTTGTCTTCCTTTTTGGAGCTTGGCTTACCCCTGGCCAAATAGTCTTTCAGGTCCTCATTGTATTCTCCTCCAGAATAAATTGCCAAATCGACATGGTAGATAGGCTCACTTTCCTTGTGATACTGAACCCGAACACATGGCAATTTCCATTGCACGGTACGCTTTGCCGTAGCATTCAACACGTCATAAACCCATTCCTTTACATCAACTGGCAAATTGTCACTCTTTGAAAAGTGAAATCTAATCCCGATGTCAATGTCGTAGTCACTATCAAGTGGCTTGACGCCTGTTCCCATCGCGTAACTACCTTGGTTAAACCAATCGAATTTTGGTACAGGAAGACCATCATCCTCAAACTTCTTCTTGAGTCCGGCTGTGAGATCGTCTATCAACAAGCCCCGTTTTGCACGGAGAATCTCATTCTCATCTGTATCGAGGAGCTTGATCGCCTCATGAAACTTCGTAAATTCTACTTGTAAGTGCTTTTTCATGCTTATTGACTAAGATATTGTAAAAATCCAAGAATCAATTTGATTCGGACATCCAACTTTGATCTGATCATAGTAAGTCAGGAACTTTGTGGAGTAAAAAATTGAAAGATTGAAGACGACTACCCCTCCGGAAAATCCTCTCCAAACAACTTCCGCAGCTCCTTGGCATCGGTTTTTAGGTCACGTATGCCTGAGAGCATGGGTTGTATGGTGTCGCGCAGGGCTTCGAGCTTCACCTTGAGGGCGGCCATTTGTTTGTGCGACATCTTTTCAAAGAGATCGTTTTTCGGCCTAACTGGGAGCCTGACGACAATGTTCGTGACCCAGCCTTCACTGGTATATTTGGTTCCAAATTGCGAGAGGATATTTTTCAGGAAATTGTGTAGAGCTTCCAGGTCGTCGTACTCAACCTTGTAGGTGGAATAGTTGGTCGATTTTTCAACCCTAAACCGATCCAATGCCAAGGCGGTCAAGGCAATGCCTGTCGGCGCGGCATTCCCGTCGGTCTTGAACTGGTAATCTTTCCAGCGCTTCAGGTATCGAATGACCCTTTCAAATTGACGCTCGTCCTCGGCATCGCTAAATTTGCGGTTTACGATTTCCTTGAGCCGATCTGGCTCGGCTTCCTCCCAGATTTTCAAGTCCTCTGTTGATCCTGGGTAGCCTTTGGCGAGATAGGTGGCTTGATCCCAAATCGATGCCCCTTTACAATAAACCGCAAGATCCACATGATAAGCGGGTTCCCCGCCCTTACTGTACTGCACACGTACACAAGGCCGCTTCATTTCCACAGTACGGTTGCCTGTCTTTTAACGCATCAAGTACCCATGTCTTGACTTCGACGGGCAGATAATCGCCTTTTGCAAAATTGAACTGCAAGCCAATGTCGATGTCATAGTCGCCGTCAAGTGGCTTGACCCCGGTTCCCATCCAATAGCTGCCCTGATTAAAGTGCGTAAAGGTAGGTACGGTCTTCCCTTTGGCTTGAAAAATGCGCTTGAGGCCATCACGCAAATCGGTTAGCAATAGATCGCGTTTCTGTCTAAGAACCGCATTGTCCACCCCATCGATTAGCTTGATCGCTTCGTGAAACTTTTCAAATTCTTTCTGCAAGTGTTTTGCCATAAGTATTATTTTGAAGCAAAGCTAATGGCGTCTTTCATCAAGTGCCAACCAACTAAGCCTAGGAAATAATAACTCAGAATCGAGAAGAAGTTGAATTGAGGTGGACTTGTTGGCCTGCTACATTTGCGCGGACGGCAGGTCAAGTCATAAATCCATTTTCATCGCAAGATGTCATAGAGAACAAAGTTGAACGACAAGAAGTTCATGTTCCACGCTGTAAGGACAAGCTTCGAGGTTGCGAAGACTTGCGACTTGGCCTCAGAGCGAGGCGTAAAAGTTGCATTATCGCTGGCAGGCCTCCCCACGCCTCCCCAAAAAATCAACAACCAAAAAGCCCCCCCAGCCAAGAATTCATCAAATTTTCCACAGCACCCACAACCGCATGCGCTCGACAATAGCCACATGCCTAAATCGCCGATGTCAACGACGGCATCTGAAAACGGCAATTGGATCCGGAATTTCGTCTTTAGTGGCCATCGAGACTACCGATGCTACCCGTTCGTCGGGCATGGACGGCACGACGGTGCAGTCGCTGGAGGTCATGGATATTTCGGGAAAAAGTATCCAAACGGTGGTGTCTTCTGGGGAAATGCAACTTCCCTATCTCGCCCAGGGCACCTATTGTTTGCGGGTGACAACGGCATCGTGGGTCACGATCCAGAAAATCATCGTGTACTGATCTGCGAATTGTCCTGCAGACAAGCGACATGCTGAGTCGGCGGGCCCATCGACGGAGGTCGTGGCAGCGGCTCCTAGCCCTGTGGCTGGCTTTTTGGGGGTATACACTTTCCACGGTTTTTTGAATGTGCAGCGATTAGATTTGGGGCATGAAAAATGGAAGCCAAGAAATCTGGATCGAAATGGGCTATGCCATTTTCGCGCAGGAGGGACTGAGGGGCCTCAAGATTGAGGTCCTGGCAAAGCGCGTGAACAAAAACAAGTCCTCCTTTTACCACCACTTTGCTGACTTGGATTGTTTTGTAGAGCGACTGCTGGAGATGCATTTGGAGCGGGCCAAGGATATTGCGGTGCGCGAAAATGCTTGCACCTCGATCGACCCAGAATTGATCGCGGTTTTGGTGGAGGCCAAGGAAGATTTACGCTTCAATCGCCAATTGAGAGTCGCCCGGACGAATGTTGCTTTTCGGGATTGTTTTGAGCAAACCAATCGTCTGGTTGGCGAGGCTTTTTTTCAGCTTTGGGCGAGGGAGTTCAGCATTGTCGGGAACCCCAAATTGGTCGAAACTTTGTTTGGACTGGTGTTGGAGAATTTCTATCTGCAATTGACAGACGAGACGTTGACGGTGGATTGGCTGTCGGCCTATTTCCAAAAAATCAAAGGCATGGTTGCGCAATTGAGCCAAGCATAATATTGGAAATTGTACGGTGCCGTCTAAAATTTGTGCTTGCGCTGGGCGAATGTTGTGCGGTCCTGCAATTCTTTGCGGGGCATTTTTTGAATTGTATTGCACAACAATCTACGCACGATGATGTCACACAAGTTTCACAAGTTTTGGCTCAAGATCACGGCTATTGTGGTTGGTTCGTTTGGGCCGGTTTTCTTTTTGGGTACCATGGCTTCGACCTCGGAGCCGGCACGCTTCACCCTCGATCTCCTGAGTTGGCCCATCGACGGCGCGACGACCTATACCTCGCCCGATACCCGGTTTCTGGGAGCCCTCACAGGGGGTTTCTTGTTGGGATGGGGCGTGATGATCTGGTGCCTTTCCGCGTGGGTGTATGACAAAGCGCCCGACTTTGTGCGCAAGGCAGTGCTCGTGGGTCTCTTGTCGTGGTTTTGCTTGGACAGCACAGGCTCGATTGTCTCGGGAAATGCTTCGAATGCATTGTTCAATCTAGGCGTATTGTTATTGGCGGTAGGGCCGCTGTGGCGGCCTGCACGCGCTTGAACGCAAAGGTGGTGCCGCGCAAATTTTTTCTTTAAATTCGTATCGATAGGTAAGTGCGCTTTGCAAATGCCTGAAACTTCATGCACCAAAAATTCGATATGGCTCATATCATTTATCCTTTGGAGGGCTTCCAATTTATGGCAACACCAGCCTTGGATGCCTTTTTTGTCATCCAAAATGGGAGCAGTAGCACTTTGCCGATCATCGTGGCCGAGTACCGGCTGGATCGCACAGACAATCCTGGGCTTTCGCTTGAGTTGACGCTCGACGCTGATGGCACAGAAGGGATGCGATTGACCGAGGGCAATATTTTTCGAGGCAATCTATCGCTAGAGATGATCTCGGCGGGTTCTGTACGGATCGAGACGGCAAGCTACAAGGAGGGAAATGCCCTGGTACGCCTCAACGCCTATTTCAATGGGGCGATGGTGGACAATAAGAACCGCTCCGTGACCGTGGCAGGGATCGGCATATCCGACATTCTGGCGACCGATCCACTCGTGGTCGGCTTGGTCAATGCACCATTGAGTACGATCCCCTACTACGCGCACGCAGACGCCGAGCCTGTGAACCGCCTGGTCAAAGGCATTTTTCTAGACTATCAGCCCATGGCCTTCAATCCACTCACAGGAATGGTCCCCGGGAGCGTGGTCCATGTACAAATCGCTGCAGAGGTCTCGGCCCCGTGACCTTTGGAAAGCATTGGCGCGGTCATGGAGCGGCGGCAAGCGTGCTTGCCATCACCTCCTTCATGGATCTGTGGGTGATCTTTGCGTCGAGCCAGCAATTAAGTTCCTGGATCCCAGGACCGGGCTTTTGCTGGTCAAAAATTTGCAACATCTCTGCGCGCAAGCACTTGAAAATGGCCATTTGGGCACGTGGCAGCGGCTGCTCCATCAACTGCTTCAAGGCATGCATCAGGCATTTCTCATAGGGCGCGAGTTGCTTGCGCTCGAAGAGGTAGCGGTAGCTAGAGCGGTGCAGGTACTCCAATAGCTCCCAGTTCCCAAGCTCGAAGTGGATGAGGATGACCAAGATGCGCGCGAAATGCTGAATGTCTTCCCGAATCTCGGTTCCCGAGGTTTGGATGATCTCATTCACCCAGTGCAGGGCCATTTTGAAGTCGGCATCCAAAAAGTAGAGAATGCATAAATTATAGGAAAAAGCGAGTCGGCGACCCGTGGCCACGCGGTCTCCTGCTTGCTGCAGAAATGCAACTGCCTCCAAGGCGGTGCCCTGTGCAATCCCCCATTCGGCCTTGTTCATATAATACAGCAACTCATAGTAGTAGAGGGTTTGGAGGATTTGGATGTCGCCATGCAGGTGGCTTGGGGGTGCGCGCCTGATCTTGGCAAAAACAGCTGGAAACTCATCATATCGCCCCAACAAACTCATGGCATGCAGGAAGTTGGAGAGGGTCACCACATAGCGTGTGGTCTCAGTGGCCAACATCGCGGGATGGGCCTCCCACCACGCGACGTTTTCGGCATGGGCTTGGTACAGGAGGGCATAGTCACCCGCGAGCTGATGCCGCCACGCCTGACACTGCCAGTAAAATTGCCGCGCTTCAAAACTGTCTGCAAGGTGCATGTCTTGCAACAAGGGATCGGTCAAGATGGCCTGCCATTCGGGGTGGTCGGGTTGCGCACGTAGGTTGAATTTCTGATGTGTGAGCAGAAACATGCGGTCATAGAGGTTGTAGTAATTGTAGCTATGACGTAGCTTGTCGAGGCAATCGAGCTGCCCTTGGATGAGCGCGTCTGCAATCACTTGCCGCCCTTTGTCGTTGAGAATCTTCCAAAGACGGCGCTCCCATGACAAAATTTCCAGCAAATACAGAAAGTTTTCGGTCTCCCCTGCGAGCTTGCGGGCACGGCGCAAGACCTTCTGACATTGCGCATACAGCCCCCGCTCATAGAGCAAAATCGCGTTTTCAATCTGCGTTCTGATTTGGGTGCGTTGATTGCCATCTTCGTTCATGGCACGCAGGCTGCGCAGGATGAGCCGGTAGAGATAGTTTTTTTCGGAACTCAGATGCTTGGCCATGGGATCCTGTGCAAATAGCTGCTTGAGGGCCTGCTCATCATAGACCGGCTGACCAAGCATCGCCTCAAAGAGCCGCATATAGTTGCTTTCAGGCTGCCCGCCGCTAGGCAGGGCCTGTAATTTGAAGTAACGCCGCTCATTGGGGGAAAGCGAGTGGATGAGCGCATGCAGGGCGTCTTGACGCATGGGAACAGCGAGCTTATTCAGAAAAAATGTGAATTCAATGAAGATGGGAATTTTTTGGCATTCCACAAAATAAAATTGGAAAGTATGCCCTGAATGATCTCCTGGCTACTATACGAGGGCATGGCCCTCATTTTATCCCATCTGACCTTCCTCAAATCGGCAAAAATTGGCTTGAAAAGGGCCCCTCATCCGCCCAACTTTACATCATCAACAGCGGGGGATGCCGAAAAACTGCTGCTGATCTCAAGAGAATGGAAGAGTAGGCGCAATTATTTTTTTAACCAAAAAACTATGGAAAACATTTCACAAACGGCAGTTGATTACGGCGCGATTGCACGCGCAAGATTTGCCACTCTGCAAGCAGAGTTTGCCAAACACGGCAACGATGAAGCCAAGGCACGCGCTGCCACGAGCACCAATTACGACATCAGCGGGGAGCTGCAGATCAGTGCACTCGTGGTGTACACCTCGGTGAAAGTCACCGACATGCGCTATCCAGATGGCACCACGCTTGATTTTGACGGTTCGGGCTGGGGGATTGGGCTGGGTGCAACCGGCAGCACCAATGTGTCGGGTACCATGAACGTGAACTGGCAGTTTTTGCTCGATCAAAAAGACGATATCCATTTCCAAGTCTTCTTCTTGACCGGTGGTATCGGTGGCGTTGAGATCAGCTTCTGGGACAAAAACTACAACCCGATCGGGGTGCTTGCTGGCGGGTCATTGGGCTTGGGAGCAGGTAGCTTCGGCGGCGACGGGCAGTTCTTCAAGCAATAAGTCATAGCCTCCAAGACCCGAGCTCGGTTTTGGATGTGTCCAACATAGCGAATGACCATTGCCAAAACGATACGGCGGGGGATGCCGAAAACCCGCAACCTGTGGCAACACAGCTTTTCAGAGTAGGCAAAACCAATTTTATCTTTTACAACTATGGGATATTACATTGTAGCCGACATCAATCACATCGGCACCTCGCAACCGATCAAGGAATCAAATTCCAGTTTCTCTGCGCCTGCGGGCCAAGTGCTTGTGGGCAGAATGCACACAGGTGACGAAAACGGGAACACTACCTACAAGTATGCACCGCTGATCGCCGACCCCAACAGCGGTATCGACCTCCAGTACAAATTGCAAAACACCGCATGGACAGCCGGCATCAAGCAATCTAACTTGAGTTATGCTGCCCCCGATGGCTGGGTGATCGTGGGTCGCAAACACGATGGCGATGAAAACGGCAACACGTCGTTTCAAATTTCGCAAGTCGTGATGGATGGCTCCACACTCGCACATACTACCGACGGCATGACCTCGGGGCAGATCAAGGAGTCCTCGGGCACTTGGTGGGTCGCTAGCAACTTGGGTAGCCTTATGCAGGTGATGACCGGCACGACGCACCAAGGTGACGAAAACGGCAACTCGACCTATACAGGCAGCTTGCTTTTCGTGAAGTCCTAGCCCATTTTGTGAGACTCAGACAAGGGGCGCTGCAACTGCGGCGCCCTTTGTTGGCATTTTGCGCGACATTGGAGTTACCCATCTATGACCCTTACATCGGGCCTCTCGCAACAGAAGGGCCCGATGTACGGATTCCCAACAATTGATCAAAAGGCAACATGCTCAATCCACCCGCAATTTCTGGGAATGAACGCCCTCAGACGATCTCACTTCTAGGTAATACACTCCGCTGGCCAAGTCGGCGATATGCAAGGTCATCTGATCGCCTTCCAAGTCGCGTGATACCTCGACCACCTGCCCGAGTTGATCGCGCAGCGTCACGACGGCCTGTGCCAGACCAGCCATTGAGATGTGGACCACATCGTGTGCAGGATTGGGCGCAATATGGATGCCGCCGAGCGCACCGCGAGAGACCCGGCGCACCTCACTGTGGGTAGAGGCGCCATCAAGCGAGGTCTGCCGGATGCGGTATTGGCTTTCGCCGTCCAACGGCTGCTGATCGATCAGAGTATAGGCCTGTACCACATCGCTGTTGCCAGCAGCATCCTGCACTCCGATCTCCTCCCAAACCATGCCATCAGCAGAGCGCTCGACGGTGAAAAAATCATTGTTGATCTCTGTCTGCGTTTGCCATTCCAGAGCTACCGTATGGTCTGCTTGCAGTACAGCTTGGAAATCGAGCCACTGCGCAGGCAAGATGCCATTGCAGATAAACAAGGAAAACAAGGAGCCATTGGGGGTGCCACCCAAGACAAAGTCCTGCACGGTGAGGGTCGAGATCGGGAAACCCGTGATATTGGTGCCTGACCAGCCCGAGACGCCGCAGCCAGCACAGCCTTGCAAGTCGCCTGCCCCTGTGAGCACTGCCATGGGGTCACAGGCATTGTTGCTCCCCACGCTGGCCATAGGAAAATGCGCCCCATTGATCGTGAGGCGAATCTCCTCACAGTCAATGCCCGAGCAGCTTGCACCGCTAAAATTGAGTCGGATGCCATTGATCGACGGGCTAAATGTGAACGTGAAGCTGCCAGTGCCGCTACCGCTCCCGAAATTGTAGCCGATAAAATAAGGTGCCGTCACAAATGGGCAATAACTGTTGTAGTTATCGACCTGTCCAGAAGAGGTCACGGTCACATTTACACCAGAAACCAATGTCGTGCCCGTCGTATGAAGCACCTGGTTGGTACATTGCGCCGTGACAACACTCATAGATAGCCACAGGAAAGCAATTCCTAAAAAAAGGTGTGTGGCAGGGCAATTTTTCATAGACATTCAAAAATAAGGCCGCGTTCCGCTGAGCACCAACATGCACGCAATTTAGCAAGAAATCCTCGAGTAGAAGCCCAAATTTCTTAAATAGGGTGTAGGACAAATTCAGAACCTGTTCGCCGACCCTTCGTATCTTCGCAGCAAATCTTGGTTACAATTTAGCTGCATGAAACACGCGCATTACATCCTCCTCGCTGCCCTCATCTGCCTGAGCCTCGCCGCCTGTGGCGACAAATCCGCAACCCCTACGCCACCCATCGGTGCCGACATCCCCACCCCCCACGATGGCAAGGCACCGATGACTGCCAACACGATGGCGCAAATCCCAGCACAAGAGGTCCTCGGCAGCAAGACTGAGCGCTACCTGCGCTACCAGCCGCAAGACGAGATGAACCAATACTTGGATGACCCCAAGTCCCTCGACCTGTACTTGGCGCAAGTCTCCAGTGTGATCCGTCGCAATGTGGGCCGGCTGCCCACAGAGACCCCCACCTATGGCACCATCGTGATCGGCATGAACGCACAAGGCCAGCATAGAATATGGTATTCATTCCCCGAGCATGAGCCAAGCGCCACCCTCAAGGCAGCCGTGCAAGCTGCGGTCGATGAGGTCGTGAAGCCACCTGTCAAAAAGGAACTCGTCGTGGTCGGTATCGCATTCACGTTTTGGAACTACAAAGAAAGCTACGATCAAGCTGCCCGCATCATTCTCCCCAAAGAGTGGCAAGAGGCAGGAAAGGCATTTTCAACGCCTCAAAAAGCCACCAAACTCGCGCAACTCACCTGGGACAAAGTAGGGGCATAAATGATTTTGCCGATCCACAAAATTGCTGGTCAACCATCTTCCCTAAATTTTGAACGAGGCCTCGGCCTCTAGATTGCAGGCCATTTGCCTATGGTAAGTCGCGTAGATTTCCATTTGCCTATGGCAAATGGTCGAGTGTCCAGCGGCCCCAAACTCACCATTTGTTCCTGATACAACAATTGAACCAGCTCGCTTTCCTCGCCACAAAATTCATCCAAAATCTCAATTGGGGTAACAATCCAAGTCGTCCATCGGCACTAGGCCCAGCCCTAGCGCATCATAGATCAATTGCTGCACGCCTTGACGGATGCGATAGACATTGATTTTTTTGTTGTCATCGTCAGGATAGACGCGGTTGCTGAGAAAGACATAGACCAATTGGTGCTGCGGATCTGCCCATGCACAGGTGCCTGTGAAGCCAAAATGCCCAAAGGTCTCAGGATCGGCGCTGAAGCAACAGTAGCCCTTCTCACAGCTCGGCACGCGCAGCTGCTTGTCAAATCCCAAGCCGCGGTGACTGCCTTCTTGGCGGCGTGTAAACAGCTCGACCGTCTCGGGGTCAAAAAATTGCTGCCCGCCATAGGATCCTCCGTTGAGCAGCATCTGCATGATCGTCGCGAGGTCATTGCTGTTGGAGAATATTCCCGCAGGGCCACCCACGCCGCCCAGAAAGGCCACGGTCGGGTCGTGTACATACCCTTGCAATACCTGCTTGCGCCAATGCTTGTCATGGGCGGTGGGCACGATTTCCTCGGGTTCAAAGCGGTCTCGTGGCTTATAGCAGATCCGCCGCAGGCCCATCGGTGCATAATAATGCGCATTCACATAACGCTCGATCGGCTCATCGAGGATGCGCTCCAGCAGCGCCTTCATGAGATACATGCTCAGGTCACTGTATTCATAGTTGCCGGGTGGGGCGACATAAATGCGACGCACGCGCTCCCAAACCGTATCGCGGTAGCTTGGTGCGAGGAACAAGTCCTCGGCGATGCGCACATTGTGCAGGCTGTCGGGCGCATTGCTGTAGATTTTGTCCCGGATGGAATCTGTCGCATTCACCATCCGAAAAAAGCGATTGAGCACGATGCCCGCAGGCAGCCCAGCAGTATGCGTGAGCAGTTGCTGAGGGGTGATGTCTTTGATCGTCACAAAGCTGGAATCCAAGTCGGGCATAAAATACTTGAGCGGCTGATCGAGCCGCAATGTGTCTAGGTCGTAGGCGCCCATCGCCATGAGGGTGGTCGCCGCGATCTTGCTCACCGAGGCAATGTCATACAAGTGATCGTTGCGCACGCGCAAACGGTGCTCGTAGTCGTGGTATCCGTATGCTTTTTGGAGAAATACCCTGCCGTCTTTGGCTGCGAATACCTGACAACCAGGAAAAATTTGCTTTTTGATCGCGTCTTCCAGCAGGGAATCGATGCGCAACATCGCTGCGGGAGGAATCCCAAAATCGCTCGGATCGGTATATTCCAACCGCAACTTGCGCGGCAAGACCTTGCCCATACCCGCCGTGAACGATGGTGAAATGTCGTCGGGCAACAAGGCGGTGACGGGAAATGCGCCCATGAGTGCCTGCCCCGCGAGGCTGGCATTGCGGTCGCGGTCCTCAGACACAAAGGCGAGGCAACTCAAATCCCTCAGGTCCTCCAAGGAATTGCGCCCCGCGAAATCGACGACAACCAAGCGCGTGCTCCGATCCAATCGTTGCAAAAAATTGACCGCTCGCTGTGCCAATCGCCCGTTTGTACTGTCTTGTGTAAGCGCTTCATGCAAGCTCACGATCACATAATCATATTTTTTGAGTCGCTCGACCTGTTTGCCGAGGGCTGCCGTATCCGATTTTGCGCCAAGCACAAAATGGTCCATGGCAGCATAAACCTCCATCGCCACCTGCATTTCGGTCACATGACCGAGGCCATAGGCCACCGTCGCAATGCGCTTGCCCGCAATGCCCGCAGCCAGGGGCAAGCGTCCTTTGGTATCGCGCAGCACCACCATGGTGGCCTTGCCGATCAGCCGATCCATCCGCAGCAAACTGCGGTAAGGATCGATGTCTGTAAGCGCCTGCGAGGTTTGTCGGTACATGTCGCGGCGTGCCTTGGCCAGCAACTGCCCGCGCACCGTGCTGTCGAGCCAAGCCTCGCGCAGCCGACCATCCTGCACAGCTGCCATGATGGCCGAGACCATCCCGATGGGATCACGCGGTGCCACCAGCACATCGGCCCCCGCTTGCAGATGGCCCACGTCGCCCCCACGGGGCGAGAGCACCAGGCCACCAAAGCCAAGTTTTTTCCGCAAAAAGAAACCCAGCGCACGCCCCGAGCGTGCAATGGGCAGCGTATCGATGGCGGCATAGGCGGCGGTTGTCGCTTGCAGCCACATGCCTGGATGGTCCTTCAAAAGGCGTTGCAATGGCATCGCCGCAGCGAGATCAAGCTCGGCAAGGGTTTCTGCATACATCACCCGCTTACCCAAGCTGTCGAGGGCGGGCGCATCATGTGCGTCCCTGAGCGGGCGGGCGCACACCATCACATCGGCATCTGCGATCCCCGCAACGAGGGCATCGCTCAGACGGGCCACGACTTGTGGAGCGGCACTGAGCGCATCGGGCGTCCAAGAACTCTTGGCGGCCACTTTGCCTGCTGAAACCATGCAGATTTGTGCGCCTAGAAACTGACATTCCGCCGCGAGGGCTTGGCCCCAGCGATTGGCAAGGCTATCTGAGGCCACCGTGCCCAGCGAGAGGAGCGCCGGCCAACCCTGTGCCGCCGACCAAGCTGGGCCAGCATCCAAGGCCACCCATATCGGCAATCGTGCATGTGCCAGGCAGACCGCGCTCAGCAGCCGCATCGAGTCGCGTTGCCCCACGTCCAGCAGCAATCCGCCAAACCCATGCACAGCCATCGAATCCGAAAAGGCCACCCTGCCTGCCGAATCCAAATCTGTCGGAGCGGCCACCCAAATGAGTTGCGCGGCCTTTTGACGTGTATCCATCGTCGCCAAGGTCGAGTCGGCCCACGCCAGCGCACGCAGCTCAGATGCTGAGACATCACGCGGCGCAACCACATCGCCCGATGGGGCGTCCGAGCAACCCGTGTACAAGCTCGTGCCCGCCCACAACCAGCAGATCAATATTAAATAGTGTCCCCGAAACATCGACATAAGCAAGTGGCACAAGCGTGAGTTTCAAAAATAGGCATTTGCAAGGGAATTTGGGCGGGAATAAGGATGCGGTATAGGGCAAACGCATTTAAATCGAAGATAGCCGATGTCAACGATGGCATCTGAAAATGGCAGTTTGCGTGGGAATTTCATCCATCGTGGCCATCGAGACTAACGATGCTACCCGTTCGTCGGGCATCCGTGATAAAATCGGGGCATGGCCCGACGAACCGGTTGTCCCCCCCTTCTCCATTCCAAGGCAACTTTATTCGCGGCCTCCATTTTGTTTTCCCAAGAACATTGCCTTATTTAGAACCGTTCTAAATAAACATGGGCAAGGAGCTTGTAAAAATCGTTTTGGCAGATGCGCAGTTTCTCACGAGAGCTGGGCTCAAGCTGCTATTTGCGGGGCAAGCGAATCTCAAAGTAGTAGCCGAGGCAACTGACCATGAGGAACTTGCTGCGGCGATCGCTGCGCATTCGCCTCAGGTGGTCGTGATCGACCATCACAATACCAATGAGTTTTCATTGGCCGACATTGCTTGGCTGCACGAAACCCACCCACTATTGAATGTATTGTTGATCACAGACGACACCGACCGTGGGCGCATCTATCAATTGCTGGACTTGGGTGTGAATTGCATTCTCACCAAGCATTGCAGCGGTGAGGAAATCATTAGCGGTGCGATCGCGACGGCCAAAAGGGAAAAATTCTTTTGCAACAAGGTCTTGGAGGTCATTTTGGAAAAAAATGATGCGCCCGACGACAGCTGCCGCCCGAGCAATCTTAGCATCAGAGAAATCGAAATCGTGAACCTCATCGCCCAAGGTGTCACGACCAAGGTCATCGCCGACCGCCTCTGCCTGAGCACACATACGGTGTACACACACCGCAAAAACATCATGAAAAAACTTGCGATCAATTCTGTCTCAGAAATGATCCTCTATGCCTTGCACACTGGCATCTCCAAAGCCTGACAATACCTAAAATTAGGTAGCGCGCACCCCCAAAATTTCCCTTGCATTTGGTATTGCCCCGCCTCTGTGCAGCCTCTAGCTTTGCATCAGTTTAGAATGGTTCTAAATAAGATTCGGAAACGTCGATACACACTGTGATGAAAAAATATATCCTTCCCGTCGCTTGCCTCTCGCTCTTGTGGACCAGCTGCGACAAAGATATCAATGACTACAAAGTCCCAACCACTTATGACTTTGAAAATGTGAGCTATGCTGGCCAGACAGCGCGCATGAACATGGTCGCTGAGATGGCCGAATACATGGAAACGGCGCGCACTTCGGGCGTTGTTCTCGATGCTGCAAGGCTCAAGGCCATGTTTGAAAACCAAGGCAATCCTTTCACATTCACCAGCACCAAGCAGCTCAAGGACAAATGTTTTCTCGCAGAGCAGTCGCCGCTGGAGCAATGGATGGACAGCCTAGCCAATGCGAGTACATCGACAGTGGCAGCGGCGCATGGCCAGGCTGGCGTGGCGACCAGCCTAGACGGCAACGAATATTTCCTCCTGTCTGCCAACGGTTTTGACTATACAGAGATCATCGAAAAGGGTTTGATGGGGGCAGTTTTCTATTATCAAGCCACAGGCGTTTATCTCACCGATGCTGAGATCGGCGATGATGTGGACAATGAAACGGTGACAGCAGGCGAAGGCACCGATATGCAACACCATTGGGATGAGGCATTTGGCTACTTCGGCGTACCCAAAAACTTCCCAACCAATACAACCGACGCCCGCTTTTGGGGTGAAGTCGTCCATGAGCGCAATGCCCTCCTCGGTTGCAGCAAACCCTTGATGGACGCCTTCTTGCATGGCCGCGCCGCCATCAACAACGACGACTACGATGCCAAGAATATACTGGCACGCCTCATTGCTGCCAATTGGGAGGTCGCGATCGCGGCCACCGGCATCCATGAACTCAACGAAGCCAAGACCCACCTCGGCGACGATGCCCTCCGCAACCATGAGATTTCAGAAGCCATCGCCTACATCCGTGCCCTGAAATACAACCCAACGAAAAAAATCACCGACAGTGAGCTGCAAGGCTTGCTTGAGAGCTTTGGAACCGACTTGTATGCGATAACTTTGCCGACGATCGACGCCGCCCGCAATACGCTCGCAGGTATCTATGGCCTCGGCAACGTGAAAGACCAACTCTGATGAAAAAACTTTGGATGCATTCGAAAGCCCTCTTCACAGCGATCACCCTGCTGATAGCATTTGGCTGTGGGGACAAGGGCAATGACCCGCTGGAATATGACCGCGCAGCCCTCGCCGCCAACCTCGGCGACAACATCATCGTGCCGGCCTACAGCAACCTGCAATTGGCGATGACTGCCGTGAGGGTCAGCCACGCCAGCTTCAGGGCACAGCCCGGCGTCACTGCGCTCACCATCTTGCGCAATGATTTCACGGCCGCTTGGTGTGCATGGAAACAATGCTCGCCATTCGAGTTTGGCCCTGCTGCAAGTGTGTCGCTCCGCAGCGCCGTCAATACCTTCCCCACCGATACGATACAGATCAAATTGAATGTGAATGCGGGCACTTGGGATTTGAACCTCGCCGCCAATATCGACGCGCGTGGCTTTCCCGCTATGGATTTCATGTTGTTTGGCCTGGGAAATGATGAGACAGCCGTCGTCGCACGTTATACCCAGCCCGCCGACTCGGCCCACCTGCAAGCCTATCTAGGGGCACTCGTGGCCGATGTGCAAGCCCTCGTAGTGGGCGTGCAAAACCAATGGACGGGCGGCTACTTGGCGACTTTCAAGGCCAGTCTTGGCACCGATGTAGGTAGCAGTACCAGCCTGTTGGTCAATGAACTCAACCGTGATCTGGAGATCATCAAGACCGCTAGCATTGGGATTCCACTTGGCAAGCAGACATTTGACCAGCCCCTGCCAGAGAAGGTCGAGGGCCTGTATGCAGGCATCTCGGCACGCTTGGCGAGCCAAGAGGTCATCGCCCTCTATGAAATCTACCTCGGCGAAGGTCTCCAAGCCACCGACGCCTACGGCCTCGAGGACGCATTGGAGGCCCTGAAAGCTGAATACAATGGCAGCCAACTGTCCACCACGATTCGCAGCCAATTTTCCACGACCAGAAACGCGCTGATGGCCATTCCAGATCCACTCAGCAATGCGGTCGTGAGCAATCGCGCTCCTGTGGAAGCCGCATATACCGAGATCCAAAAACTCGTGATCCTGCTCAAGACCGACATGGCCTCGGCCATGAGCATCCTCATCACCTATACCGACGCCGACGGCGATTGACCTGCCATGTTGCGCCTGCGCACCTACCTCACCCAGCCCATGTCGATCGCACCACTGACCAGTTTCAGGGTGCTGTTTGGGACGGTGATGTGTGTGAGCGTACTGCGGTTTTGGCTGAATGGCTGGGTGCATGACCTCTATATCGAGCCGACTTTCTTTTTCAAGTATTATGGCTTTGAATGGGTGCAGCCCTTGGGTGCGGCGGGCATGTATGCAGTCTTTGCAGTCATGGCCGCGAGTGCGCTGGGAGTCGCCTTGGGCTTGTTTTACCGTTGGTCAGCTGTTACATTTTTCTTGACCTGGACCTACGTCGAGCTGCTCGACGTCACCAATTACCTCAATCACTACTATTTTGTATCGATCGCAGCTTTCTTGCTGATCTGGGTGCCAGCGCATCGGTCCTTTTCGGTGGATGTCTGGCGCAAGCCTGACATTGTTGTCGGGCTAGTGCCGCGTTGGCTGGTGGGCATTTTCAGATTGCAATTGGGCATCGTATATGTATTTGCGGGCATGGCCAAGGTGAACGAAGATTGGCTATTGCGGGCGATGCCCCTCAAGATATGGTTGGCTTCGCGCTCCCATTACCCACTCATCGGCTGGATCTTCAAAACCAGTTGGGGAGCGATGGCCTTCAGTTGGATGGGCTGCCTCTACGATCTCTGCGTCCCGTTTTTGTTGTTGATGCGGCGCACGCGGCCCATTGCCTACCTGGCTGTCGTGGGATTCCACTTGATCACTTGGTGGCTGTTTCCCATTGGGATGTTTCCTTTCATCATGATTTTGGGGACACTCATCTACTTTCCCGGGGAATGGCATGAGAAGTGGCAAGGGCGCTTGCTGGGACTTATGAATGGCTCTTTGCGCAAGGTAAATCCAAGCATTGCAACAGCGGCAATTTTATCCAAAACAGTATGGAAACCAAAATTCAAAAATGCGTTTCTCGGCCTGATGTTCCTCCACTTCGCGCTACAACTCATATTTCCCCTCCGCTACCTACTGTATCCCGATCATTTGTTTTGGCATGAGCAAGGCTATCGTTTTGGGTGGCGGGTCATGCTCATGGAAAAGGCGGGTTATGCCACCTTTCATGTGCGCGATCCACAGACTAGGCGCTCTACCGAAGTGCAAAATCTCGACTATCTGCGCCCCAATCAGGAGCGCATGATGAGTACGCAGCCTGACCTCATCTTGCAATTTGCCCACTTCCTCGATGCTGAATACCAGCGCAAAGGCATTTCCAACCCGGAAATATATGCCGAGGTCTATGCGACCTTGAATGGCAGTGGCTCACGGCCATTCATAGATCCCACTGTGGATCTGAGCTTGGAAACAGAGGGCTTTCATGCCAAGTCTTTTATTCTGCCATTTGAGCAGGATACGCCCAACCACCCTAAGGAAACCACAAGATGAAAATACGTTTCCTATTGCTAGGTGTGTTGTGGCTGCTGTGCGCAACTGTTGCTCTCGGGCAATATCGGATCAGCGGGCAGGTGCTTGATTTAGCCAGCAACAAGGGCGTTGCAGGTGTCCAAATCACCAACGATTACAATCAAGATACTGCTTTCACGGATCTTGAAGGGCGGTTTTACATCGGGCAGTTTCCCGTCGGCGAATTCATAGTGTATGCAGAGTCACCCCGCATCGCAAAGGGCATGGCACAGGGAATCTCGGTACAAGGCGGTGATGGCACCCTGGAGATTTATGTGGAGGTCGTGGCTGCCGAGCTTGACTTGGTGCAGATCACGGACCAAGCCAACAGTGTGAATTGGATGCGCAACATCGATGGGATGGGCATCTATGCTGCCCGTAAGTGCGAGCTCATCAACATCGACCAAGTCACCGGCAACTTGGCGACCAACAATGCTCGACAAGTTTTCAACCGCGTGGCAGGCCTCAACATCTGGGAAAATGACGGAGGCGGCCTGCAACTTGGCATCGGTGGGCGTGGCCTGAGTCCCAATCGCAGCAGCAATTTCAACACGCGCCAAAACGGGTATGACATCGCTGCCGATGCGCTTGGTTATCCCGAGAGCTATTATTCACCGCCCCTTGAGGCACTGCGGCGCATCGAGGTAGTGCGTGGTGCAGCTAGCCTGCAATACGGCACCCAATTTGGCGGCATGGTCAATTTCCAGTTCAAGGAAGGGCCAAGCGATAAGAAAATACAGCTCGTATCGCGGCAAACCGTAGGCAGCTATGGCTTTTTCAGCAGCTTCAACAGCCTCGGGGGACAGATTGCCAAAGGCAAACTGAACTACTACGCGTTCTACCAAGGCAAGCGCGGCAATGGGTGGCGCGAAAACAGCGGTTTCCAACAGCATACCGCCTATGGTGGACTGCGTTGGAATATCGGCTCTAAGGTGAAGCTCGGCGCGGAATACACCAATATGAACTACCTCGCGCAGCAGGCAGGCGGGCTCACCGACGCGATGTATGCGCGTGACCCGCGTGTGAGCATCCGCGATCGAAATTGGTTTCAAGTCAATTGGAACCTAGCTGCACTCACCGCCGACATACAAGTTTCCAAGTCCACAAAATTGAATGTGAGGAACTTTGGCTTGTATGCCAAGCGTGATGCCTTGGGCTTTTTGGGAGCCATCAACCGTATCGACCCTGGTGGAAACCGAGATTTGATTTCGGGTTCCTTTCAAAACTTTGGGAATGAGACACGTCTGATGCACAAGTTTGACATCCTGCACCGCCCTGCTGCGCTGCTGCTCGGTGGGCGCTATTACCAAGGCTATACGACCGCCCTGCAAGGTGCTGCGAGCGCAGGCAGCGATGCCGATTTTCAATTGCTGCATCCTGAACGGCCTGAAGGTAGCAACTACGCTTTCCCAAGCCGCAACATTGCAGCTTTTGCCGAGCAGGTGCTCAACCTCAGTAGCAAATGGACCTTGGTGCCCGGCATTCGCTATGAATACATCCGCACGGCTTCCCAAGGCACCTACCAATTGCGCAACACAGACTTGGCGGGCAACGTGATCTACGAAGCCACAGTCGCCGACAACCGTAGCCGCGACCGCAACATCTTGCTTGCTGGCCTCGGCACGGCCTTCAAGCCCCAGGATGGCCTGGAGCTTTACGGCAATATTTCCCGCAACTACCGCGCGATCACATTCAACGACATGCGTGTCGTCAATCCTAATTTCTTGATCGATCCCGATCTCAAGGATGAAAAAGGCTTCAATGCCGACCTGGGATTCAGAGGGCAGCTCAATCGCTGGCTCACCTTGGATGCGAGTGCATTTTATCTGTATTACCAAGACCGCATCGGGCAGGTGCTCAAAACCGATTCGGCCACCTTTAGGTATTATCGCTACCGCACCAATGTCTCCGACAGCCGCAACATCGGCCTGGAATGGTATGCGGAGGCCGATTTCATGGGCATGGGTCATGCCTTGCACCCCGATACACGCCTCGCGCTGTTTACCAACATCGCTTGGATCGATGCGCGCTACATCGGGAGTCAGGAACCTGCCTTCAAAGGCAAGTTGGTCGAACTCGTACCCAAGGTGAACCTCAAAGGGGGCCTTGATTTCCGCCATCGGCATCTGAGAGCGAATGCACAATGGTCTTACATAACTCGACAATACAGCGATGCTACCAATGCCGAGACCTCGCCATCGGCCGTGGAGGGCCTCATCCCTGCCTATCATATCTTGGACATCTCCGCGGGCTACACCTGGAAGATGCTCTCGCTAGAGGCAAGTTGCAACAACGCCCTCAACCGCAAATACTTCACACGCCGTGCAGCAGCCTATCCCGGACCCGGCATCATACCCAGCGATGGCAGGAGCTTTTTTGTGACCTTGCAGGTAAAGATTTGAGGGAAACGGGGCAGCCCCAGTGATGACGAAGAAAAATAAATTGATGAGGAGCAACAATAACATTAGAAGAATGTATAAATTTACGTGCGGAAATGAATCGCACGCACGATGAAAGTGACCTTCGAAAACCCATTTAAGCCCGGCGCAGGACATCGCCCACCCTACCTAGCAGGTCGCAACGATGAAAAAAGCGAATTTAAGCGGCTGCTGACACAGACCACTATTCTTGAAAATGCCGTGCTCACAGGGCTCAGAGGCGTAGGCAAAACCGTTCTGTTGGATGAATTGAAGCCCATAGCGCAAGTCGAAAACTGGTTTTGGGTAGGAAATGACCTCTCAGAAAGCGCTTCACTCAATGAAGAAAACATTGCCTTGCGACTGATCTCAGATCTATCATCGCTGACCTCGATGATCAGGGTCGAGGTGCCCAATACACAGATGGGATTCAATGCAGACCCGACCGCCGAAAGCACCGTCTCCTTCAATCGGCTCAAAGATGTTTTTGTGCAGACGCCAGGATTGGTGTCTGATAAAATCAAGGCCGTGCTGGAGTTTGCTTGGGCCATCATATCGCAGACCGGGAAAAAAGGCGTGATCTTTGCCTACGACGAGGCTCAAAACCTCTCTGATCATGCCGCCAAGGATCAATTTCCGCTTTCCTTATTGCTAGATGTTTTTCAGTCCATCCAGCGCAAAGACATTCCCTTCATGCTCCTCTTGTCGGGTTTGCCGACCTTGTTTCCCAAGCTTGTCGATGCCAGGACCTATGCCGAGCGAATGTTCAAGATCATTTTCTTGGAAAAGCTCGGCGTAAAGGATAGCCTCGATGCCATCAAGAAACCGATGGACGACAAAAAATGTCCTGTGAGGTTCAATGAGGATTCGATTGAGCTGATTGTCGAGTGCTCGGGTGGCTATCCCTATTTTATCCAGTTTATCTGCCGCGAGACCTTTGACATCTTCATTCAAAGGATTAGCGCCGACCAAAACTTGTCTGTCCCCATCGACTCCATCCTGCGCAAGCTAGACCGCGACTTTTTTGCAGGGCGCTGGGCTAAGGTCACTGATCGACAAAGAGAATTGCTTACCGTGATCGCCGAATCCAAAAATGGCGGTGGCGAATTCAGCGTGCAGGAGGTGGTCGAGGCTTCCCAACGCTTGGAAAAAAGCTTCAGCAGCAGCCACGTGAACCAAATGCTCAACAAGATGATCGACGGTGGCATCATCTACAAGAATCGCCACGCGCGCTACTCGTTCGCAGTGCCATTGCTGGATCAGTTCATCTTACGTCAAAAGTCAGATTATACGAGTTTGTGAGCGTTGTTTTTTTGATCGGGGGCATCGATCAGACGATCTATTTATTCCCAAACAGCCAATTTTTGGGTTTCAGTCCCTCTAGCCACCGGGGCCAAGCCACTGCGCCCGACGATAGCGGGCCGATTTCAAAGGGTAGCACAGCAATCAACTGATCCATGAATACGACCTCCAAAGTATATTCGCCCGCATACCAAGTTCCAGTGGAGGGGCTACCCCAGCCGCCACACAGGTCGCAAGTGATCATGTGTGGCGATATCATCGCCAATTGATTATTGCGGCCTTTCAATTCGCGGGAGCTGGTATAGAAAAGGAAGCTCATTTCGCAGACCCATTCGTGCCGCCGCGGTAAGTTTTTGAAAATGCATTCTGCCCAGATGTACCGTGTTGTGTCTTGTGCAAAGCGGGTGGCATAGACACGGTCCTCCAAGCGATTCGCCACATCAGATGGCCCCTCAAACACTTTCAATGACAAAACATCAAAATAGGGATTATGGTCGCGGGTAACTGCCCCCTCACCTTGTAGGCCAAAGGTGATAGCAGCTAGCTCGATCCCATCGACCCAAACGACCCAGGCAAAGGTGCCAGCTCGCCAGTAGGCACCAGCTTTGCCGTGACCCCACCCGTGATGGATGTAGATGATTTGATCTGCTTGGGAGACATGGACCACGACCTCCTCACTGCTGAGCTCCTCCAAGTATTGGTTGTCAGCACCCACGATATAGCATTTAAAAATGACCTTGAGATCCCAGTCCTCAAGCTCCAGCCGCTTGTTGCAAAGGCTCAGCTCCGCATAGATGTACGATGTATTGCTGGCCTCAAAGACCCTGCGGTACCGCTTTTGATTGTTTGCGAGGTATTCTGGCGAAGCATAACATTTCAAATCCAAAAACTTGAAGTTTGCGAACCTAGGTGTGCTTTCAGACGACATGGGCTGTGATGTAAACGATCGTAAAATTCAAGGCCAAGATAGAGAAACAGAATCACACCAATACAAATGGTTGACCCGATCGTGACAGGCCCGCTAAATTTCTTTGCGGCAAAAAGCCTCTCCATTACCCAAAGCAGAACTAAATTTGTCTTCTCGAAAAAAAAATTTTCGCCCACACACCAAAAAACCTTCTCCCGGCATCTATCCGTTTAAAAGGCAGAAAATTGCAAGAGGAAACACTTATAGCAGGATGTAAGCAGCAAGATAGAAAGGCTCAAAAGGCGCTCTACGAACGCTTCGCATCTAAAATGCTAGGCGTTTGCCGCCGCTATATGTCGGCACAGGCCGATGCCGAGGACGCTTTGCTCAATGGCTTTTACAAGGCCCTGAGCCAAATCGACAGCTATGAGGGCAAGGGAAGTTTTGAGGGTTGGCTGCGCAAAATCATGGTCAATGAATGCCTGATGGCCTTGCGAAAGCGCCTGCGATTTGCCGAAGGCCAAGAACTGAGCGAGGTGCAGCTACGCTCCACAGACGATCCCGTCTCGATCATGGCTGCGCAAGATCTCATGGATCTCATGGCAACCCTCCCCGAGGGCTACCGCACGGTACTGAACCTGCACGCGATCGAGGGCTATAAGCACCACGAAATCGCCGATATGCTGGGCATCAGCATCAACACCAGCAAGAGCCAACTGCTGCTTGCAAAACAAAAACTGAAAACGATGGTCGGCTTACATATCTATCCGGAGGCGAGCTAAATGAAAGCGCAAGAAGATATCGAGCGGCAACTGGCCGCAGCGCAAGACGCCTGGGAAACCCCTCCGTCGCCCGCGCTTTGGGAAAGCCTAGCGCAGCGTCTGGATGCACAGGCGCTTGCACAAGCACCTATGACACCACGCAGGTGGCCGTTTAGGCTTGTCATGATCGCATTGCTCGCCACGGCGAGCATTGGCACCTGGTGGATGCTCCCCCAAAGCAAGGCTGCCTCGACTGACAAAGGCAAAGCCTTTGCCAAGCATACTGTATCGATGCTTCCACATCGCCCGATAGCAGATGCAGGTTTAGATGCCACCGTTTCCAAGCCGGCCAATCGCCTCAGCTTTGGTGCCAATATCGGCATCGGCAAGCCGCGTCCTACCCTGGATCGGCAACCGCGCATAGGTCCCAAGATTCCCTCATTTTCACAACAGCACAGCAGCTCGATCTTTTCAATGAATGGCTCCGGCCGATTGCTCCTCAACGGCAGCACAAGCGCAGCCTCGCCCACCTATAACGGCAACCCACAGGGAATGCCTAGCCAAAATCCAGCCGACGCTCAGTTCAATGCCAGCACGATCTACAGGTCTTCTGCCCACGACATGTTGGTGAGCAATAGCTTCGGAAACCCGATCGACACCGTACACTCACTGAGACAATTCAGCAACCTGAACCTTGCGCGCGACAATGCCTATCTCCAGATCAATGCCGCAAGCAACGATATGAATTTCAACTATGCGGTGCAGACACCTGCCGACAATCAGCAGAATGTCCAGCACCTGAAATGGCTGCTCGGGAGCTGGAAGACGCAAGGCAGTAGCGGTGGCACGATTGAGGAGTGGCGGCAAAAGGATGATTTCACGCTCGTGGGGCGTGGCTATTTTGTCGTCAATCGCGACACGATCGTGACCGAGGAAATGCGCATCGAGCAGCGCGGTCCCAACATGTACTTCATCATTGCCAAGGACCAAAACCACAAGTCCATGAAGTTTCGCTTGCGCTCCAGTATGCCCAATGAGTTGATCTTCCAAAATGCAGCCTCCAAGGATGACGATGAGCTCGTGTTGCGCAATCGCCCCTCGACCAATGAACTGGAGCGCGTCTTGCAGGCGCCGCCGACCAAGTCGCTGGACAACAACACGAGTCGCGAGTTCCATCCGCCCAGAGATCAACGGGTGATGAAGCGAAATCTATAACCCTTCAAAGAACCCGCCAATCTACATCTTGCCCGATCCCTCACTTGGTCAATTTCAAGTAACACTCCTCGGTGCAGACGAAAAATCGAGAACGGTCCAAATCGTAAACACCGAAGGCAGACTTTTGCAAACAATTACTACCGCCAATCAGACGATCGGCTTTGACTTGACGGGTCATCCCGCTGTCACCTATCATGTGAAGGTGTCTATCGTCGATGGTGCGGAATGGACCACCACCGTGATCGTGCAGCGATAGGCGAGAACCAAACAGCCAAACCTTGAGCCGCTGGGCTGAGTAGGCGCCTCAGCTCAGCGGCAACCAATTGATGCCTATTGCCTGCCAGGACAGGCTCATGATCATCCTATTGCCACGAGATAGCGAACTCCATATCCACAATTCCAATCCGACAAAACGCATGGCCCCACAGATTCCCGATCGGTTCGACCCTTCATCCGTGTGAGGGACGATGGCCCTTTTCGTCGTCTTGCATTCTCCAAAAGCTTGAGCGGATGGGACAGCGACCGTCTTTCATCACATCTGAGAAGCCAAACGAGCCTCATGAAAGCGATGGCGCTATTCGCTAAGACCACCTGCTTCAGATGATAAGTCGCAGCCGATGAAAACACCTTGTCGATGCAAATTCACATGTCCATCCAACCTGCCAAAGCTTGTGCGAGGCAATCAATCCCCCTGAAATCGTGCAAGAACATTACACAAAGGAAATCTTCGATTGCCCACAAATCCTGTATCCAAGGCCATTGATGTCAACCAATCAATTAAAATGTGCCTCAATGGCATTGCATGGCTTACATTTATCGATGGAGTAACCACCTTTGAATCATTACATGAAGGACAGTTCCCAAAGTTAGAAAACAAGGTTCATTTGTGATGGGTCTTGAAATCTGACGGTTAATTTCACTCCATGCCCAACGAGCAGCTGCCATGAGTATCACCACCGTGATCCAAGATTTAGGATGCTGCGTACATTTGGGTAGAAGTCGCGCTAGCGTGGAGTCCTAGCGATCGGCAAAGCGATGAAACACGAGAGAACTCCGAGGAGGTAGCCATAGACCACGGGGACATTGGTCAATGGCGGAGGGGAAGCAATTGAATAGCTCACGCGATGGGGCAGAGCGAGACAGCAGGGAAGAGCATCATCGGTAAGCATTGTCACCTGACCACGCCGTGCCTCGGGCACGGCGTGGCTGGAGACAAATCGCAAAAAATGTCCCAAATTTTGAAAATAAATTTTTTGGCATTGGTTGGAGACAAAATTTGCCGCAAAAAACACTGGCCTCAACACAATTGGCTGATTAAAGGCGCATTACAAACGAAAATAATAAAAGTCACTTTCTCCGCTAGGAATTTGGGGTATTTACACTGAGTCAGATCAAAAGCAATCGAGATTGTCGCCAAAACGACCTAAACCGCCAATGGTGAGGATTCCAATCTTGTATTCACCAAAAACACATCTTAACTTGCTAATCAATATTGTTATTTCTGAATTTGGTCCTCAAAATCCTTATATCGAGATGAAAAAATTTACTTTAATGATGGTTGCAGCTGCCGCGCTCACAGTGGGCACGCAGACAACAGCCTCAGCACAAGCGTCACGCCACGCCGTGATCCTTGAAATCGCTACTGGCACATGGTGCCAATATTGCCCAGGAGCCGCCTTGGGTGCCGATGACCTTCATGCTAGCCCTGCTACGATAGGCATCGTCGAGCACCACGACAGTGACCCATATTCTACACCAGAAACTGTGGCGCGCTATGATACCTACTATGGTGTCACTGGCTTCCCAACTGCCTACTTTGACGGCGGCAACGACGTGGTCGGCGGTAGCCACACGCAATCGATGTATCCTAACTATCTCGCGAAGTACAATACTGCCATCGCTGTAGCTACCCCGTATGAGCTCACAGCAACTTGGGTACAAAATGGTGCCTCGATCGATGTCACTGTCAACGCCAGCCAAGTTGGCGCGGCGACATCGTCTGCGATGCGCGTGCAAGCTGTCCTCACCGAAAGCCACATTGCCGTCAACTGGCAGGGCCTCTCTGAGTGCAACTTCGTGAACCGCGACATGTACCCAGATGCAGGTGGCCAAGCCGTCACGCTCACCAATGGTGGCCCAGCGCAGACCTTGACCTTCAATATGCCGATCGACCCATCATGGGTACAAAATGAGATGGAACTCGTCGTGTGGATCGAAGATGGCTCTACAAAGCAGATCTTCAATGGCCGCTACATGCCACTGGCTGTCGCAGCATTCACCAATGACCCAAGTGCTGTTGCTATCGAGAACGACCTTGGTGCAACATCATGTGTCACCAGCATCGCTCCTGACGTGAAAATCCGTAACATGGGCAGCGCTACGCTTACCAGCGTGGACTTTTCCTACAATGTAAATGGCGGCGCGCCAATGACCTTTACCTGGACTGGCAGCTTGCCTTTCCTTGGCTATGCAACCGCTACCCTGCCTAGCATCGGCTTCACTCCTACCGCCAACAATACCCTCACCGTGAACATCACCAACGCCAGCGACCTCAACATCGCTAACAACGTGGTGACCAAAATGTGGGCTGCTGCTCCACAACACAGTGCAGGCACATACGTGATGACCGTCCAGCCTGACCACTACGGTACCGAAACCACTTGGGAAATCAAGAATGGTGCAGGCAACGTCGTCGCATCTGGCGGCCCCTACACCGACACCCCTACAAGTGGTGCACTTCCAGCTCCTGCTGTTGTGAACGTGAGCATCAGCCCAACCGATTGCTACCAATTGTTCATGTATGACCAGTATGGCGATGGCATGTGCTGCGCTTATGGCCAAGGCTTCTACTCCCTCGCCAACCCACAAGGCGGTGTGGTTGCTAGCGGTGGCACCTTTGCCGCCTCCGAGCTCAAGAGCTGGGAATCTACCACTTTGGCTGCTGTGAGCAACTCCCTCAATGAGGAAGTCACAGTCTATCCAAATCCTAGCCACGATGTGTTCAACGTGACCATCCCTACCACTACGGGTGCAGAGATTTCCGTCATGACCCTTGCTGGCAAATTGGTATATACCTCTAACGCTACGACTGCTGTCGTGAAAGTCGATCTGAGCAACCTCGCTGCTGGCATGTACATGCTGCGCGTGAAAACTGATGATGGCATTGCTATCAAGAAGATCACCAAGCAATAAGACTGCTGGTCGAATCCAAACATGCCCGCCGCACTCAGACGAGTGCGGCGGGTTTGTTTTTTGTCCTTCCTAGATTGAAATCATAACCGTGATACACGTAGTTTTGCAGCATGTGGAAGCAGATTTTGAGATTGATTTTATTGTGTGCTTGGTGGCTGCTTGCACGCGATTTACAGAGTTATGCACAGGCACCCAGCAAGGCCTGGACACTGCTGGCCCTGCCAGACAGCAGCCTGCGCCAAGATATCGTCGGCAATGAGATGGTCATAGACCTTGTCGATGCATGGGTCACCGACTCCATCGTCGAGCAGCGCCGGCAGCGCCTCAAGGGATTTGGAGGATGGATCGCGCAACGTGCAGCGGCTAGGTATTGGCAATACTACACCGACCACAAGCAAAAGTATGTGGCCTCTAGCACGCGTCCTTATCACATCTATGATGGCGTGGGCGACGAGATGGACATCAACATCTTCCTCATGCCCCATCTGCCACGTTATGTGGCCATGGTGGATACAGGTTTCGACATCGCCTTGCGCCGTCCACGCACCATCGATGCCTTCAGATTTGACGCGCCGCCTGGCTTTCCAGTACCCGAGGAACTCAAATATGAAGACCGTGGCTATATTTTGGTGGAATGCGAAGTGACTCCCCCCCAACAATTTATCGAGCGCCTAGAGCACGATTTTTTACCTATGCGAGAAGGCGTCTATACCCTGGACAGCATGCCCCATTTTGGCACCAAGCATCCCAGTTTCGGCCTCACGGGCGTTTGGTGCATGGACTGCAACCACAATTGCCGACCTGAGATACATCCCATCGAATGGTTGTGGTGGCTTGACCTCAGCGAAAGCCGTCCTGGTTCGCCCAGCGCCAAGAGCTGGATGGTGGCGCTCATGGTAGATGCCAGCAATCGATTTCAAGACTGGTGCACCAGCCCTCTCAGCGGCGAGATCGCCATCCCCTTTTCCGTACCACGCACCACGAGCACGATGCTGGTGGACATGCAACAAATCGCCGGCGATCCCATCCCCAATGGGCGCGACCTAGCCTTTGATGAATACACATTCCAATCGGGCGACACATCCTTTGTCATCCCCTATTTGCCCAACACTGAGACGGGGTCCAAGCTCGACATCCTCATACGTACCAGCGGCACATGGTCCCCTGGGGGCACCCACTACTGGATAACGGATCTGGAGCAAGGACCAAATGGTTGGACGGGCTATTTGCACCTATCGACCACAGTGCAAAGCCTGCTCGCACTGCGTGTCACGATCGACAGCGAAACCCGCTAAGGCCGACCAAGACCTCAAAAATCGCTCATTGGGCATCCCATCCCAATCCATTCCAATTTGAAACAATTGATGATCAAAGCCTTATAGCAAAAGGCAGAGACATGCTGTTGCCTCTTCTTCGGAGAGATTGACAAGTGCATCTATTATTGATACTTTTCACGTATCCATTTTCGCAAAATTTGACCTCCAACGTCATACTTTAAGATATCAAAATATCTTTTTTATATGTCATTTTCCAAAATAGATAAATTGTGTAGCTAAAGTTGTAACAAGAATGAATCCAATATCAGTGCATCTCTACTGAGATTTGCGTCATGGCAATAAGTTTAGGTGAAGTTATCCGCAGGGCAGTTCGTGATGATCACAGGAGCGCCAAAGAACTCTGCGACGTACTCGGAATGAGCCGAGGCAATCTGGACAAGATCTACAAAAAGGATTCGATCAATACCGACCTTTTGGCCTTGCTTTGTACGACACTCAGGCACGATTTCTTCCAATACGTGAACCCCTTTGTGATGACCGAGCGCGATGGTCCTCGCTTGTATGGTGCCGAGGATGATCCAGGTGAATACCGCACCCCGATCAGCCGTCTCGACCGCTGCATTGGCGAGTTGCACGATGCCCAAAAAGACCTCAACCACATGGAAAAGGAATTGACCTCGATCAGGGCACGCCTCACCGACAAAGACAAGGTCATCGCATTGCAAGACGACAAGCTCGAAGACCTTCGGAAGGACCTCGAAAAATGTAAAGCCGCCAACACTGCGAGCTAAAGGCTATCCACAATCCATGGTCATTTTCAGGCCATCTTTTCCCGACCATCCTGAAATGCCCAGTTTTCAAGCGTTAGCTAGTTGATGCCCGCCCTATAGGCCGTCCACTATGTGCAGCCGAATGTGCATATCCTCTCTTTGCACCCAATTCCACTTTGCCTAATTTTGGAGGCTAGCTTGGGCAATAACGTTTGCTCAATGCAAAAAATATTACGGAACTAGGCATAAATTTAGCGTATGGCAGCAGAAAAGCAACCCGTGTATGACGAAAGCTCGATCAAGTCACTTGATCCGCTGGAACACATTCGTTTGCGGCCAGGTATGTACATAGGCAAATTGGGCGATGGCTCGTCGCCCGAGGATGGTATCTATATCCTACTCAAAGAAGTCATCGACAACTCGATCGACGAATTCATGATGGGTGTCGGCAAGACCATCGAGGTCACTGTCACCCAAAGCAAGGTGCGTGTGCGTGATTATGGCCGGGGCATTCCGCTTGGCAAGGTCATAGACTGCGTCTCACAAATCAATACGGGGGGCAAATTTGACTCCGAGAGCTTCCAGAAATCCATCGGCCTCAATGGCGTCGGCACCAAGGCCGTCAATGCATTGTCATCTGCATTTGCCGTGCAGTCCTACCGAGACGGCAAGACCAAGCTCGCCGAGTTTGAAATGGGGCTACTCTCCAAAGACGATCCAATCGTGGAGAACTCCATGCGCCATGGCACACTCACGACCTTCACGCCCGACGAGAGCATCTTCCGAAACTATAAATACAACCACGAGTATGTCGAGAACCTGATCAGGAATTACGTCTTCCTGAACCGTGGACTCACGATCATCCTCAACGGCGAGAAATATGCCAGCGAAAATGGCCTCAAGGACCTCTTGGAATTTCACACCCAAGAGGAGGAGCGCCGCTACCCTGTGATCCACTTCTTTGAAGAGGACATCGAGGTCGCGATGACCCACGGCTCCCAGTATGGCGAGCAATACTACACCTTTGTGAATGGGCAGAATACAACGCAAGGTGGCACGCACTTGGCTGCCTTTCGCGAGGCCGTCGTCAAGGCTGTACGCGAGTTTTATGGCAAGCCATTTGAGGCCAGCGATGTGCGGGCCAGCATCGTCGGTGCAGTCGCCATCCGTGTGCAAGAGCCCGTCTTTGAGTCGCAGACCAAGACCAAACTCGGCAGCACGCATACCGAGCCCAAAAACGAAGGCAAGCTGATCCGCACCTGGATCAACGATGTCGTGAAGACCCAGCTCGACAATTACCTACACAAAAACCCTGCTGTCGCAGAGGATCTGCTCAAGCGCATCCGCCAGAGCGAGCGTGAGCGCAAAGACATCGCGGGGATCAAAAAACTCGCCAACGACCGCGCCAAAAAGGCCAATCTGCACAACAAAAAGCTACGCGATTGCAAGATCCACTTTGACAACGGCCATGAAAGAGGCGGCGAATCCGTGATTTTCATCACCGAAGGTGACTCTGCGAGCGGGTCCATCACGACCGCCCGCGATCCTCAGACCCAAGCTGTCTTCTCATTGCGCGGCAAACCGCTCAATTGCCACGGCCTCACCAAAAAGATCGTCTATGAAAACGAGGAGTTCAACCTCCTCCAGCATGCCCTCAACATCGAAGACGGTATCGAGGGCTTGCGCTATCACAAGATCATTGTCGCGACCGATGCCGACGTTGACGGCATGCACATCCGCCTGCTGCTGCTCACATTTTTCCTCCAGTTTTTCCCCGAGCTCGTGCGCAATGGGCACGTGTACATCTTGCAGACACCGCTCTTTCGCGTGCGCAACAAAAAGGACACCTTTTATTGCTACGACGAACGTGAGAAACAAGTCGCTGTAGGCAAATTGGGCAAAAACGCGGAGATCACCCGCTTCAAAGGTCTCGGCGAGATTTCGCCAGACGAGTTTGGCGGCTTTATCGGGGATCAAATGCGTCTGGATCCTGTCATCATTCGCAAAGACTCTCACATCACCGAGATGCTCGACTACTACATGGGCAAGAATACCCCCGTGCGCCAAGACTTTATCATCGACAACCTGAGGGTGGAGAAAGATATTGTGGAAGAGGACAAGGTGGCTTGAAAGGACAAGGCCAGGGTGAAAATCCTGGAAATATCCATACAAGACCCACAAAAAGCATAGGCAGTATGGCTGAGGAGGACGACAAGACATATTCCATTGCACTGAGGTTGCGGCGCGTGATATACACAGATGTATATGTGACCGTCTTCGTGGATGACAAAATCAGCCAAGAAGGAGAAGACGGCACGCTGGGAATCGATTGGGACAAGTTGGTGGCTGAAGCGATCATGACGAGTGAACGCGAAGATGCTGATTGGCAAGTTGAATCGGTAGCAATAGAAGTACATCCATTGCAACAGGCTAAGCCAGAAGGTCGCGCATCGATTGACTCGGCGAGCCAAAATTCTTGATTGCTGGTTGACCCAGATCGATTTGCGTGACACTTTGACTCAATTCCACCCCTTTGCATGAAAAAACCAGCCAAAAAACCCACAGTCACCAAAAAATCCACCGCCAGCAAGCCCAAGGGCGCATCCAAAGGCAAGGGTTCCGGTCGCCTCAAAAAGATCGTCCTGCGCACATTTTTGACATTGTTGATCCTCGCAATCTTGCTGCCAGTCGTCCACTACTTCGTCTTCCCGCAGCAGACACGGGCGATCTTGATCGACTACAGCAACTTCAAAAAAGAAGGTCGCCTCTACGTCGATCCCAAAACACCCCAGAAAACGATCGATACGCTCGACGATCTGGTCACACAGGCGGGCCGCCGAGTAGATCGCTTTTGGGAAGGCAAGACTTGCAATCCCAAATTCATCTATTGTGAAAGCGTCGCTGATTTTGCGAAGTATGGCAGTGAACAAGATGTACCCGCCGTCACGATCATGAAACTTGGCAGCTACATTGTGCTGAGCAAAGATGCGCGCGATGTCGATATCATCGCCCACGAGATCGCGCATGCCGAGCTGTATGAACGCATTGGCTTCTATGCACAGGAATTCAAGATTCCGACTTGGTTTAGCGAGGGATTGGCGATGCAATGCGACGATCGAGATGATTACTCCGAGGACACTTTGCGTGCAAAATCAGTTGATTTCAAAAATCTGCCTGATTTGAAGCAGCTCCAGTCGGCTGCCCAATTCCTCTCAGGTACTGAGGAGGAAGTCAAGATGCATTTTATGGCCGCAAAGCATGCGGTCAAGAAGTGGTACACGCCTGAGAAATTGGAGGGATTTGTCGAAGGGATAAATACAGGTAAAAGCTTTGAAGACGCCTTTGGGCAAAACGACAAAAGCGAGGACTGAACAAGGCCATTCATGGCCTGTGATGGACCTGAACTTGGCCGAGGCACTCAGGATTTACGTAAACCCAAGAGATTGCCGAAGATGAGATCAATGAAAAAAATTGCCCACGCCCCGACACTCTTGCGTTCGCTACAAAGAGGCATTTGTGGATTGTGCCTGATGGCCTGTTGTATCCATTACCTGCTCGCGCAGTCCAATGGACTCACTGAGGTCATACAATTTGGCAGCAATCCTGGCAACTTGAAAATGTTTGTCCATCAACCTCCCTCAACAGGTGCTGCAACACGTCCGCTGATAATCGTCTTGCATGGCTGCGGGCAAAGTGCCGCTGACGTCGCCCAACTCACTGGCTGGAACAAGCTCGCAGACCTCCACCAATTTGTGGCGATCTACCCACAGCAAAAATTTCTCAACAACCCCAATCTCTGCTTCAATTGGTTCAATCCCCGCGACATTGCGAAGGGCCAAGGGGAGAGCGAATCCATTTACCAAATGATCGCTTATGCGCTCCCACAATATGCGATCGACGGCCAAAGGATTTTCGTGACAGGACTCTCGGCAGGCGCCGCGATGAGTGTCGTGCTGATGGCCACACATCCCGAAACGATTCGATCAGGAGCTATTTTTGCAGGCGGAGCCTACCATATTGCAAACAACCCCATTCAAAGTGCGCAGGCACTGTTGGGAGATTTGCACCCAACCCAGGCAAAGATGATAGCCCTCATAGATGCTCAAAATCCCCAATACACGGGGCACTACCCCGACATCATCGTTTACCAGGGCAACCAAGACCCCATTGTACATCGCAGCAATGCCGACTTATTGGTCGCTCAATGGGCTGGCCTTCATGGCATAGACACCATCCCAGACCACGTGCAATACGCATTTGCTGGCATTCAAGACATCACCCGCAAGGAGTATGCAGACAGCGCTGGCAGGCCAATCGCGATCAAATATGAAGTCAATAACATGGGTCACCGGGTTTTGGTAAAACCTGGCGCAGCTGAAAGTGAGGGTGGCCAAACGGGCGTGTTCGGGATGGACAAGGGGTTTCATTCGACCTATCAAACCGCCAAAGATTTTGGGTTAATTCCCAACAAGTAGGGCATTGCGATTGAAAACTGCATGGATTTTGCGAGAAGCATTGACGATCCTTCCATGAAGATCCTCTCTTGTGGAGCAAGCTTCCTTTCAAGTAAAACCTCCAAGCTGCTTCCTAATCTCTATTTCCCCCGCCATTCTCAATCACCCCAAACTCCTTACGATATTGACTAGGCGTCATGCCGATGTGTTTCTTGAAGATCATGTTGAACGATGATTTGCTATTGAATCCCGCGTCGTGGGCGATGGCGAGAATGTTGTAATGGGCATATTTGGGATCGAGCAATCGACGCTTGACCTCCTCGATACGGTAGGCGTTGATCAGCGTATAAAAATTCTTATTGAGCTGCTCATTGATCGTCTGTGTGAGATGATGCTGCGGGATGTTGAGCTCGGTGGCGACGTCTTGGAGCGTGAGGTCTCGATGCATGAAAGGTTGGCCAGTGCCGAGGTAGGACGTGAGCTGATCGAGGTAGGTCTGCGCCTGCTCCTTGGTGAGGCTGCTGTGTGCATATCGCTCAGATTGCTCAGCCTCCAATTCAGCAGTCAAAGAATTGACATTTTCATCCTCCAAAGCATCCACAAAGCGCTCGTCGGGCTTGCGGGAAAAAATGACGGGCTGCCGAATTCCAAAAAACGTGAACGCGAATGCAAACACCGCAAACCCCAAGAACAAGAAAATACCCGGATGGATGGTGATCTGTCCTGTAAAGACGTTGACGATCGCCGCAAAAAAGGAAAGGAGCAGCATGACCGTGAAGCCGATCGCGACCATGCGCAGCCACCCGAGGCTGATGCGGTCGGAATCGTAGGAAAAAAACTCCATCAAGTTTTTGCGGTGCTCCCGCAGCAACGCCACGGTGAGCGGTACATACACGCCTGCCGACACAAGGCAAGCGATTGAGTAAATGATGCGGTTCAGGTCAAATGCATGCCCTGTGAGCATGTCTTGATCGACATTGGCGTCGTTGGTGATGGCCGACACACTAAACACGACAAAGGGCAGCAGGTGCAAGCCATCCAAAAACTCCAGTTTTGGTTTCTGTTGCGTGAGGGCGCGCACATATAAAAAGAGAAACGGGCCCAAGGCAAAGAAAAATGGAAACAATTGCAAGTGTGCCCAAACCGAATCTGGCATCTTGGTCTTGAGCAACGAGAGTACCATGAAGATCGTCATGAGACCCAACCAAATCGCCAAAATATAGTCGCTCAGCTGCCGCTTGCGTTTGGTAACCGCAAGCAAGCCAGCAAAAATAAACTGGGCGATGCTGATGTAGAGGATGGCATCCAATGGGGTAACGCTTGGGCTTTTGCCCGCCGATCTGAACCAGATCGATTCGGGAAGACAATCTTACCGATTTTGAGCGCGCGGTGCAACCGCAGCAGCTTGAGTCCACGTGCAAACCGTGTGGGATGGACGTCCTGCACAATGTAAAGCAGTGTTTTTGAGGACTTGAGAAAAATGCGCCCTCCAAGGATAGGACCAAATTTTCTGGCCGCAGCCTCATGCGAGTACACACAACAGCGTGCCCACACACCTCTGGGTGCGGCCACCCAGCGTCCAGGCGCAACGAGAGACCGATCCTGACCAACCACCAGCTCCGGCGCGGCGCAACGTCCAAGGGAGCGAGATACCACGATTGCAAGCACTTGCGAAAATGGCCACCCTTTACCTAAATGCGACGGCAATACCGACCGCATTTCAACGGTTGTCGCGTAGCAGGCCACCATATTCGGCACCGTCGCGACACCTCAAAAAACGTCCAAACCCCTCTCCCAAACCAACTGGACTTCCAAACCGCTAGAAAGTCGTCCTACACGACTGGGAAGGTCGAAGTTGGGAAATGGAAAGATCAGCTTTGATCCTATGAAAACTAGCACCGCTCCCATGAATGCCTTGCCTACACCGCCCATGCTCTCCAAAAGATGGCCCTTGCTCGGCCATGCCCTTGAATTTGCCAAGGACCGCACCGCCCTCATCCAGCGTGGGCAGGCAGCCTTGGGCAACATCTTCGCCTTCAAGCTAGCCACCAAAACCGCCATCGTCCTGAGCGGTCCCGAGTGGAATACCTTATTCTTCAAGGAAACCGACAAGACGCTTGACATGGCCAAGCCTTATGGATTTCTCAAACCGATCACAGGCAATGTGAGTTTTGTCGCCGACCATGAATCCTATCTGAATCAGAAGCCATTGCTCTACGCGCCATTCCAGCGTGAGAAAATGCTCCGTTACCTGGAAATCACCGAGCAGACCGTGCGCCGTTGGCTCGATGCCCTGCCTGACGAGGGGCGCATGGAGCTCACCAAAACCATCACCCATCTTGTGCAACAGGTGGCTGGTCATTCTTTTTTGGGAGCCGATTTCATGGAAAAGGCGGGCGATGCATTTTGGGGAGACTACGAAATCATGGGTAAGGCATTGGATCCCTTGCTCAATCCCAATCTGCCCTTGCCCAAATTCATCCGCCGTGACCGCGCCCGCAAGCGCATGGCCAAGACCCTGACGCCGATCCTCGCCGAGCGCCGCGCCTATCCCACACGTTACGACGACCTGTTGCAAGACTTGATCAATACCTGCAAGGAAGACGGGCAGCCGGCGACAGACGAGGAATTGCTCAACTTCGTCATTGCCCTCATGTTTGCAGGTCATGAAACCACTGCTGGCCAAGCTGCTTATACCATCATACAATTGCTAGAGCATCCAGACTATCTCGCCCAGGTACAACAAGAGCTCAAAGACCACTTCCCACATGGCAGCCATGTCGATGCACGCACATTGACCACGCTCAAGCACATACGCTGGGCGATCGACGAGACGACCCGCATGCGCCCGAGTGCAGACATCGTCGTACGTGTGACCAAGGAAGACATTGAAATCGGCGGTTACGCAATTGCCAAAGACACTCCTCTCTTTTTGAATGCCTGCACTTCTCATTTTATGGAAGACATCTTCCCAAATGCAACCCAGTACGATCCCGAGCGCTTCTCCCCCGACCGCAACGAACACAAGGCTTACAAGAACGCCATCATGGGCTTCGGTGGAGGCGTACACAAGTGCCCGGGAATGAGCTTTGCCCAAAACGAAATGCTCGCCATCACGGCCCTGTTACTACAAAACTTCGATCTGAAACTGGAGACCCACAACACCCGTGCACGCCTAGACTTGGGTGCAAGCCGCCCTACAGAAACTTGGATCAGCTACAAACGGAAACCTGTTTCAGAGGCCGTTTCCAGCGAAGTCATGCAGGCAGCAGTGGCTGCGGGCTGCCCTCACATGATGAAAGCGCTGGCGGCCAAGCAAGCCATGGAAGAAGTTCCTGCTTGAGCATTGGGCTGGCTAGCACTTGGTCTTGGTAGCCAGCCTTCTGTGCCAGCAGGCATTCGATATTCCCAATTACCACCTCAAAGCGACCATCCCCCGCGTCGATGTCGCTGAATTCTAAATGCAAGGCGATGGCCCTCGCAATCTGAGCGAACTTGCGGTGCTGGAAACGGCGTCTTTCAAAAATTGAGAGGCCCTTGCCCAGATAGAACATGGAAATGAAAATCAGGCGCATCTCCCTTGGGCTCTCGATCACAGCCGTGATCTTTTTGACCGCCACACTTGCGAGTGCGAAACTCGATGTGGGCAGCACTATCGTCCCCAATTTTTGCATCACCCTGCTTATCGAGCTTGGACTTTCAATCTTGGCCATCCTGTTGCTGCGCAACATCATGACCATCCGCATTGCCCTACCACAATTCAAGACCATTGTCAAACCCATTCTGCTAGGGATCGCCACCACGGTCCTCATCAATGCCACCATGACCCTCGTGACCAAACTCGCCGGTGAAAAAATCGAAATCCCGGCAGCTCTGGCAAAGTTGCAACCCTGGCAGGTGATCTGTTTTGTATTTGTCTTGGCAAGCGTCGCCGAGGAAGTGCTGTTTCGTGGATTGTTACTCAATCTGCTCAAACCTCTTCAAAACAAAAGTTACTCAGTTTTCAAACGCCGCCTGAGCCTGCCTGTAATCATCAGCGCCAGCGCCTTTGGCGCAGCACACCTCGTTTTGCTCACCACCGATGCGAGTGCATTGTTTTTGGTGAGAATTGTTCTGTTTACCACCTGCCTCGGCATCATCGCTGGCTACTATCAGGAAAAGTACAACAACCACTCCTATGCCATCATCGTGCATATGTCGGGCAATTTTTTGGCCATCATAGCTTCATTTTCTTTGCAGCAATGATTGGACCGTGCGACGGCGAGTTCGCCCATGATCCAAGCATGGGCAGTATGCACGTTGAAGATTGCTGTAAAACGGGAATCCTCACAGCTGTCCAAATCTGGGATCATGCGCCTCCAATTGTCCAGATAGCCTCCTGCAAGCTATTTCTAGCAACATCATAAATATACATGAGCAAACCTTAGCTAGCATATTAACAAAAATTTGCACGGCTGGAAAAATCCTGCAAACTTAGAGCTGGTAAAAGGTCTTAAAAACAGTTGTTGGTTCATTAATTTTTGATTCATGAAGAAAATTGCATTGCTCGTCCTCCTCTTTTGTGGGGTTGTGACCCTTCGTGCCCAAGTGGACAATACCACAGGCGTGATTGTCGCATCAGAATTCCACGTCACCCGCCCATTGCGGGAGATTTTTGCAGAAAATCCCGTTGACGAAAGCAAAATCGTCAAAAAAATTACCGAATCTGGGGATCGGCAACACCGCATCCCGACAAATTTTGTAAACACCGTTGCAGATGGTGCCGCCTATGGCAACGATCCTGCAAGCATTCAAGACAAGGTTGGTCCGGTACCAGCCCTTCCTATGCGTGCAAACTTCCTCGGCCAGACAGCGAGTGGCTTCAGGCCCATGGATCCCAGCGGTGCTGTGGGACCCAACCACTATATCCAGATGATCAACTCGACCACGTTCAAGGTCTATAACAAGACAGGAACCGTCTTGCTCACAGCCACCTTGGGCAACCTGTGGTCACCAGCCACTGCCAATGCAGGAGACCCTGTCGTGATGTATGACAAGGCTGCCGATAGGTGGTTTCTATCCCAGTTTGGCAGCAGTGCCGATAGGAAAATTTTCATCGCAGTTTCCACAACGAGCGATCCACTCGGTTCCTATTATACCTACACTTATGTGTCACCCGAGTTTCCCGACTATCTCAAGTTTGGCGTATGGCAAGATGGCTATTACATGACCTCCAACCAAGGCACGCAGCGTGTGTTTGCCTTTGAGCGCTCTGCCATGCTCGCAGGCACCCCTGGTGCCCGCTCGATCTACGTGAACTATGCCCCGCCCAAATCAGGCTTTTTTGTGCCCTTGACAGGGGATGCTTCCGATGGTGTATTGCCAGCGGCGGGCTCACCATGCCCGATCTTTTCTTACTCAGACAATGGTTGGGGCGCAGGCTTCTTTGACCGGGTCAATGTCTATAACATGACCGTGAACTGGGTGCCAGCTGTGCCAACCGCCAGCATCGCCTTGGCGACCAATATCACCACCGCCGCATTTGACGGTTCCTATGATGTGAACTGGGACGATTGCCCGCAGCCAGGCACGACACAGAAACTCGACGGTATCGGTGGCGCAATGATGTACCGCGCGCAATGGAAGACATGGAGTGGTTACAACTCCGTTCTGCTCAACTGGGCCGTCAAAATCAGCGCTACCCAACGTGGCATCAAGTGGGTCGAGTTGCGTCAAAGCCAAAGCACAGGTGTGTGGACGCTTTACCAAGAAGGCATCTATGCCCCAGGTACCGACACGCGCTGGATGGGAAGCATCGCTATGGACAACAATGGCTCCATCGGATTGAGCTATATCAGGTCCAATTCCACGGCACTCTATCCAGGTCTCTACTATACTGGCCGCAGAAGCTGCGATCCACTCGGCACCTTGCCCGTCACTGAGACTGTTGTGATCGCGGGAACTGGCTCCCAAACTGGCGGTGTGAACCGTGTCGGTGATTATGCGCAAACGACTTTGGATCCAGATGGCGTTACTTTCTGGGGCACGAGCGAATACATGGGCGGCACCACAGGTGGCTCCGCTGCGCGCACACGCGTCTTCTCCTATCAGATCACGCCATGCAGCTCAGGTGCTACGGCAGGTGTCGCAATCGCGCTCTCAAGCGGTAGCAACCCTTCCTGCACAGGTGCATCCATGACCTTCACAGCAACCCCAACCAATGGCGGCACAACACCTGCCTACCAGTGGAAGGTCAATGGCGTGAATGCTGGCACCAACAGTGCCACATTTACCACCACGACCCTCACGAATGGGCAGATTGTCACCTGCGTGATGACCTCCAATCTAGCAGGCGTGCTCGGCAACCCAGCGACGTCCAACGCGATCACGGTCACGATCAACGCCGCCGTGGCACCTGCGGTCTCGATCGCATTGACCACAGGCACCAACCCATCATGTGCAGGTGCTTCCAAAACTTTCACCGCCACACCTACCAATGGCGGCACCACTCCGTCTTACCAGTGGAAGATCAGCGGCGTGAATGCTGGCACCAACAGCGCCACGTTTACGACAACTGCACTCACCGCTGGCCAGATCGTGACCTGCGTGATGACCTCCAACCTCGCTTGCGCCAGCCCCACGACGGCTACCAGCACTGGCATCACAGCTTCGTTTACCGCAGCGGTGACACCCGCAGTGTCTATCGCACTCACGACAGGTACCAATCCTGCCGCATCTGGCACCTCGCTCACATTCACCGCTACACCTACCAATGGTGGCACCACCCCAGCCTATCAATGGAAAGTGAATGCCGTGAATGCAGGCACCAACAGTGCTACATTCACCACCACTACCCTCACCAATGGCGCCATCGTGACTTGCGTCATGACCTCCAATGCTGCCTGCCCTAGCCCAGCTACTGCAACAAGCAACGCGATCACGATGACGATCACTGGAAGCATCACATATTGTGCTGCCAGCACCACCAATATCACCTTTGAGTACATCTCCAACGTGACCATTGGCACGATCAACAATACGACCGCAGCCACATCCTACACAGACTATTCCGCGCTTTCGACGGGCGTCGTGCGGGGTGTCGCAAAGGCGATCACGGTTTCAATCGGCGGTGGATACACGACTGATAAAGTGTTTATCTGGGTGGACTGGAACAACAACGGCATACTCACAGATGCTGGAGAGGCTGTTTTTGCCTCGGCAGCTGGTGTAGGCCCACATTCGACCACGATCACTGCACCTGTAGGCACCTCCATCGGTGCACACAGGATGCGCATCCGCCTTACCGACACTGGCGCTGGACCAAATCTGACCCCATGTGGCAGCTCGACCTATGGCGAAGTGGAAGACTATACCCTGAACGTCGCCGCAGCCAAAATGGGCGATGCCCTACTTGCCGACCAAGTCGTCACAGGCGCTGGCGTCAACTCGGTAGAGCTTTCAGTATTCCCGAATCCCAACAGTGGCGCATTCACCATCAAGTCAACCCAATCGGGCACCTATTACTTGATGAATGAAATGGGCCAACTCATGCAAAAGATCACCTTGTCGGCCGACAATAGCTTCAATGCTAGCATCGCCAACTTGGCACCTGGCGTGTACTTCCTGTCTGGCCAAACCAAGGAAGGTGTCACGAAACAAAAGATTGTAGTGACGCACTAAGATTGCGGCTGATGCAATTGGAAGTTAGAAATGGAGCCCATCTTGCGACGGGCTCCATTTACTTTTAGAATGTGTTTTTCCCTGTGGGGGAATGCTCCAAAATTGGTGCAAAACAACGTGATGGAATCCATTCACAAATGCCAACAAAACCGTAGGTTTGGCAACAGATCGTTGCCTCAAAATGCCGCCATACGAAGACCTTCATTTCCAGTCGTCCAGCAAATTCTATGGTCTTGACCACCTGCGCTCTGTAGCCATTATCTTTGTTTTTCTTTTCCATTACAAACTTTCCATGTTTGGGCATCCATTATGGTTGGAGGATGTGGCAAAATTTGGGTGGACGGGTGTCGATCTCTTTTTTGTGCTGAGTGGTTTTTTGATTTCATCGCAACTCTTTCTTGCGATCAAGCAGGGCCAATCGGCCCTCCTCAAGGCATTCTTTTTGAAGCGCGCCTTCAGAATTCTGCCAGCCTACCTTGTTGTTGTGGCCATCTATTTTTGCTTTCCTGGCTTTCATGAGCGGGAAGCACTTCCTGCAATCTGGCGCTTCCTCACATTCACCCAAAACATTGGGCTCAACATTCAAACATCGGGCACATTTTCCCATGCCTGGTCACTCTGCGTCGAAGAGCATTTTTACCTCGTTTTTCCCTTGATTGTGTTCACATTCCAATATCTGAACAGATTCAAGTACGCGGCTTGGCTATTGATAGCGCTGTTCTGCATCGGGCTGGGACTGAGAATGTATGCCTTCGACCAATTGTATCTTCCCCATGTGGCAGACGAAGATGCATGGCGCTATTGGTATCAACACATCTATTACCCCACCTACACACGCATGGATGGCCTTTTGGTGGGTGTATCTATTGCTGGCCTTTTCCATTTTGCCCCCCATTGGTGGCGCGCAATTTCCAAGTTCGGAAATCTACTTTTGTTGGGCGGATTGGCTTTGCTTGCGTTGGCGTATCATCTCTGTTTCGATACCCAATCCTATGTTGCGAGCATCTATGGTTTCCCGCTCATTGCAGCGGGCTATGGTTTGCTGGTGATGGGCGCCATCAGCCCGACCAGCTTCTTGTTCCACTGGAAATCCAAGGCCACGGCCTACATCGCGACTACATCATACGCCCTCTACCTCACGCACAAGGGCATCTGCCACATCACCCAAGAAGCGGCCGCAAGCTACGGCTTGGACATCGACAGCAATCTCATGCTGTTGATATGTGTGCTCACTTGCATCCTCGGGGCGAGCCTACTGCATTTCGTCGTTGAGAAACCCTTCATGCAATTGCGACAGAGAATGGTCTGAAAAGGATTTGAAGGAAACCCCTCATTCCACCACCTCAAAACTCAATCCGGGCAAATCCATGAAACCGCCATCGAGCAGCGCACCCTTCCCGAATAGGAATTGTGCATGCTCCAAAGCTTCGGTTTCGGGGAAATGAAATTTGCCGTCGGTCTTGCCGAGATTCACGACAAGCCATACAGGTTCCGAAATATACTGACGCTTCATAGCGACGAGATTGCCTTGGACATAGACCTCGGTCGAGCCATACAAAACCGCCATGCTGCGCTTGCGCATGTGGGCCAACTTGCTCACAATCGCCTTCGTTTCCAGTTCCTCCGGCGACAATCCGCTGAAAATCATGTCGCGACGATTGTCGGGATCTCCCGCTCCAACCATCCCGATCTCGTCGCCATAATACATCACAGGGACACCCGGCCCCATCAATAGCCAAGCCTGCAACAATTGCAGACGCTTGTAGCCGTCCATGTTCTTGAGTTTTACGGCACGCTTCCAGCCAGCCTCTTTTGGATCCTCATTGCTGCCGATCGCCTCACCTGCGTAGGCGATGAAGCGCGGCATGTCGTGGTTGCCCGTAATATTACCCATGAGCGAATGGCTTCCATAGGCGGTTTCGCTTGCGGCCATGCTCTCGGGTAGCCGCACGAGATTCTTTTCGCCACCAGAAAACACGCCCTTCAACGTCCAATAATAATTGAAGTCAAACTGTCCCGTCAGGAGGCCCGAACCCACATAACTTCCGATCAATTCGCGGCTGCCAAAGGTCTCTCCGATTTGGTACAATTCCTTGTTTTCAGGAAGCATATATTGCGTCTTGAGCTTTTGCGTGAGGCGGCGCCAAAACTCGGTGGGCACGTGCTTGGTGGCATCTTGCCTGAAGCCATCCAAACCAAAATGCTGAATCCAATACAAGGCTGAATCGCTCTGGAATTCGACGACCTCGGGCTTGGAGTAATCCAAGCTCGGCATAAAAGTATCAAACCAAGTGCCGATGCGATGTGTGTCCCACAAGCGCACATTGAGTACGCTGTCTTTGAGGTACAATTCAGTTTTCCATTCAGGATGCGCCTTGATCATCGGGTGCTCTTCGTGCAAATGGTTGGCGACATAATCGAGGATGATTTTGATGCCGTGGGCATGCGCCTCACGCACCATATCGATCAATTCCTGATCGGTCCCAAAGCGGTGATCGACATGTGTACTCGACACTGGCCAATAACCATGGTAGCCTGAAAACCAGCGTCGTGGTTCAGGATATTCTTGGTAGGCGACCTCAGGGTTTTGTACAATCGGCGAGATCCAAAGCATATTCACGCCGAGCGAATCAAAATAGCCTTCCTTGATCCTGAGCCGCAGGCCCGCAATATCCCCGCCATGAAAATCGGCCTTGTAATCGACGCGAGGATCGTTGAGTGGGGCATCATTGGTGGTGTCGCCGTTGCTGAAGCGATCGACCATCATGAAATAGATCACATTGCTTTGCGGGTCGGCATCGGTAATGCCGCCAGCATTCAAAACTGGAATCCCATTTTCCAATGGGATCAAGATATCATTCGTCCAAAAACGCTCGTCCTGCGCAACAATGCGAATATGGCTGCGCTTCAATCCCTTTGCAGCCGCAGGAATCATCAGACTCAAATCATTGCGCGCGCTTGGATCTTTGGAAGGCGTCAAAGCCAGTCGCTCATTTTCCCAGAATGCAAATACATCTTCAGGCGCATAGGCATGCAAGACGCTGTCGTGCCGCATCGGTAGAATGAGCAATTCATCATCTGCCTTGCACATCCCCCAGTGCAAGCGCACGGTCTCCACGCTACGCCCCAAACCTGCACCCACCACCAATTCAGAATTGATGCCACCGATACCATTGGGAACCTTGACAGGATTGGCAGGGTCGAGCATCCACTTGCCATCGATCACCAATTGGTATTGATAGCGCCCTGGATTGAGCCGCATCGTGATTTCCCATTTGCCATCCTTCAAAGTCATCGGGCCCGTCTCGGGATTCCATCCATTGATCTCGCCAGCGACCTGCACTTTTTCATAGACCTTTCCCTTGGGTTCAAACGCAATCACGACATCGGCCTCCCGCGAGCGCCGCACCAAAATATTGTAGCGGTGCTTGCCAAACATCAAATCCAAAGTGGACAGCCAAGGCAAGCCTTCCCTAGCTTCCACGACCGTGATCGTATGCCGCGCGGAGTCTGCTATCGACACCAAATGGGCATCCATGGAAATGGAATCTGGCCATTCACCATTGGGGAAATAATCTTCCAAAACGATGACGCTCGTGTCGGCTGCCAATTGTATGGGTGAAAACAAACCTACACTCGCTGGCGCTGGCCGCTCAAATACCACTGGCGAAGATGCATCGTCGGGGGACTTGCAAGCCCATCCCAGTACCATCAAAACAACGAAAAACAGGGCAAACCGAACTTTCATCCGGAAATTTACAAAAGGCAAAAGGAATCACAAAATGCATCAACGCTGCGCTTGATACAATTCGCACAGCCCGCAAAAAGTCAACATTGCAGACATCAAGGAATCCCCAAATCACCCAAAGTCCAACATTCCAAACAGATTTTGGCCCCTGCGCGTCGGGACTGCAAATTCTGCTCCTATCTTGCACCGTGGACTCTTACGACATCGCCATCATAGGCGCCGGCCCAGCAGGCGCCACCTGTGCCCTCGCTTTGCGCAATGCAGGCTTGCGTGTGGCCTTGCTGGACAAGTCCATTTTCCCGCGTGACAAGGTTTGCGGCGATGCCATTCCCGCCCGTGCCATGCGCGTGCTCGGCGAGGTATCACCCGCAAGTGCGCTGCGCCTTGCGGCATTGTCTCACAAAACCACAATCCGGGCCTGCAAAGTCATCGCCCCCAATGGCAAGCCCTTCACGTATGCTTTCACGACGCCAGGATATTGCGCGCGACGATTGGACTTTGATGCATTTTTGTTGCAGGAGGCTTTGGCAAATGCAAAAATGGATTTTTTGACAGGCGCTGCGGTCGAGAGCATTGCGCACAAGGCCGACCATTGGGAAATCACCACTGCGACGCAAACCCTGCACGCGCGCTTCATCATCGGCTGCGATGGCGCCAATGGCGTCACCGCGCGCCAATTGGCAGGATTTCAGATGGACCCGCAGCACCATTGTGCTGCGGTGCGGGCATATTATGCTGGGGTTGCAGACTTGCAGCCCGACACCATGGAAATCCACTTGCTCGACGATTGGCTGCCAGGTTATTTCTGGATTTTTCCACTGAATGCGCATGAATGCAATGTCGGCTTTGGGATGCTGAGCCATGATATTGCGCAGCGCAAGATTGCCCTGCGGCCTGCACTCACGGAGATCATCGCGCAGACCCCCGCACTGCGCACACGCTTCGCGCAAGCGCAATTGCGCGGCAAGGTGCAAGGCTTTGGGCTGCCACTCGGCTCACGCTGGGTCACGATGAGTGGCGATGGATTTGTACTATGTGGCGACGCCGCATCGCTTATCGATCCTGCAACGGGCGAGGGCATCGGCAACGCAATGTGGAGCGCACAAATTGCAGCAAAATGGGTCATCGAGGCATTTCAGCGTCAAAATTTCAGCTCTGATCTATTGGCGGGCTATGGCAAGGAAATGCATGGCAAACTCAGTAAGGAATTGCGCCAAAAATATTGGGCGCAGCGATTGGTGGGCGATCGGATTTGGCTCCTCAATTGGTTGATCGGTCGCGCTGGCAAGCGCGGCTTGGTGGGTTGGGTCGTAAGGAAAGTGTTTTAGGAATGTGTTTTAATCCACAAATTCCTTCGTTGCGCCTACGTTCAATCCGCGACGTCGGCAACGATGTTGATGATTTTTTCTACAGCTACGCCTGTGAGTTCTGAAATTTCGCTTGGATCCATGCCTTTTGCATGCAGGCGCAAAACAAGGGAACGCTCCTTCTGCGCAGCCGCTTCTTCTGCCTTTTGTTCGGCCTCCACGCGGCCTTGGCTGAATCCGATCTCGATGCCTTGCTCCTTCCCAATCTCGATGCCCTGCTCCTTCCCGATCTCGATGCCCTGCTCCTTCCCGATCTCGACACCTTGCTTGATCCCTTTCTCCAATCCTTGATCAAGTGCACTGCTCACGACTGCATTCAAGCTGATGTAGTCCAGCCAACTTAGTTCATAGGCCTTGTGCTGCGCTTCAGTCATATTAGAGACCTCGGCAATATGAAAGGCTTTCTCAAAGATGGGTTCCTTCAAAATCGCCGGAATATGGTCAAACTTGCTCAGGTTCTTCAAAAAGTAAACCCATTTGTCGAAACGGGTGACGAGCTCGTGCTCTTTTTTAGTAAACAAGGGCATTTGCAAAAACTTGAAATGCAGCTTGCTGTAAAACAAGTCCCCATCCTGATCCTTCAATTGCACGTGACGCAGAAATTTTCTACGCTCTTCATTCTCATCATATTCAAAATCGAGGATCGCGATGAAGTAAACATTGTTGAGCTGGAAGTTCCATTCCTTGCCCCGCTTCGCTTGGTCACGAATCGGGAAGGTCGCATAGAACAGCGAACGATCCTTGAAAAAGTTCATTTTGGCCTTCTGCATCTCGACGATGAACTGCTCGCCCGTGGTCGATTTGCAATGAATGTCGAAGTATGCCTTGCGCTGATCGGGAAGGTCGGAGAGTTTCTCGTTGTTGCGAAACTGCAATTTCGCAATCTGATGCTCCGGTGGTAGCAACTGATTGAGAAAATCAATCAATAGTTCTTTGTTCCCCTCCTCACCAAAGAGTTTCTTAAAGCCAAAATCGGTATATGGATTGATATACTTTGACACATCCCAAAGCTACGAAAAATGGTTGTCCTTCACAATCCATGCTGCCAGAATCTACAAATGCGCTCGCGACACCCTACCCTATGCCGCATGTCGGGTGTACGAAAAATCCAGCAACTGAAGCGGGAGCCTCTGGCTCCAACGCTGACGGAATCGTGAGCCTCTGGCTCGCGAATTGACTTAGTTGCCGAATTTGTCGTACACCCCGCATGTCCTTAAAATGCGCCCCAACAACAATTTTCGCTATCTTCCCGTTTAAAATCCAAGTTCAATGCGCTCAGTAATCCTGTTCACACTCTCGCTGCTTCTCACACTGCTCCTCGCGCCACCCGCACGGGGTCAAGCCTGCGATACATTGCGCTATCGACAGCCCATTTTCCAAGTCCAAAAGACCTCCGACATCGTATATGGCACTGCCCTTGCCATCCCCGGTGTCTATGTCAATGAAAATATCACGGTCTCCCAAGACCTGAAACTGGACCTTTACCAACCGCAAGGTGATACGCTTTCCAAGCGACCGCTCATGCTGTTTGCCTACGGCGGCGGCTTTCTCATTGGGGCCAAGGAAGACGAGGATGCACGGGCGCTGTGCGACTCATTTGCGCGCAAGGGCTTTGTGACCGCAAGCATCAACTACCGACTCGGGATGAATGTCGCAGACGGCAGTTCGGGGGAGCGCGCGGTCTATCGCGCCGTTCAAGATTGGAGTGCGGCGATTCGCTATTTCAAAGAATTTGCGGACAGCTATCGCATCGACACCAATTGGATATTTGCAGGGGGCGTGAGCGCAGGCAGCATCTCTGCCATGCACTGCCAATACATGAGCGAGGCAGAGCGTCCAGCGAGCAGCTATGCATCTGGATTGCCATTTATTGCGCCCGATCTGGGATGCAAATCTTGCAGCGGCAATACCTACCTTCATAGCTCCAAGGTCAAGGCTCTCATCAATGCTTGGGGCGCGATCGGCGACACTTTGTGGATGCAAGCAAGCGAAAACACGCCCATGATTTCATTTCATGGAGACCTCGATCCTATCGTCCCCTATGGGTTAGGATTCCCATTCACTGCATTGATTACCTTGCCTCAAGTATATGGCTCGTCGCTCATTCATCCTCGTCTCCAACACCTCGGGATCTACAGCGAATTTGTACCATTTCCCGGCCAAGGCCACAATATTTGGGGCACCGTCGTCGCCAACAACTTCGTAGGTGGCCCGACACAATATTGGGATCCGATTTTGGTGGATATCCGCAACTATCTATGGCAGTTCTTGAAACCCCAAACTGGACCAATTACGGGAATCGGCTATTCATTTCCCAATGCCATCGAAACCTACAGCGTACCATTTCAAGCGGGCCATCGTTGGTGTTGGACAGTGAATGGCGGCACCATCGTGTCGAGCAATGCGCATGCAAACAGCATTGATATTCAGTGGCAAACGCTGGGATTGCGCACAATCACAGGGCTGGCTTTCAGTCATTTGGATGCAGCGGGCGACACCTCCCTCCTACAGGTGGTTGTCGGGCCTGTGGGCGCACCCGATGCACACACCAATGCGCAAGTCATGCAGGTGCGCTCAGATGTGGATGCGCAGCTATTGCGGGTAGCTGCACAAGGCCTCCCGCGCGGCGCTTATGCCCTGCACGTGATAGACATCCATGGCAAGGAATGCGGCAGTTGGCAGGCCAAGACTGATGGCACCATGAACCAAGCCATTTCCACGAGCAGCATGGCAGCCGGCCTCTATTTCCTGCGATTGGAAATGAAGGATTTGTGCATCACCAAGAAAGTATTGATCAGCTCAAAATAATGGAACGCCCAAAAACAACCATCGGAAGGTCCTTTGAACATAGGCGGCAGCCATTGATCAGCTCCCGTCAATACATCTACCGGCAATTGCGGTTCTTTGCTTATGGAGCCATCATCATCGGCGTTTCACTATTGATGGGTGTTGCAGGTTACTGCTATTTTGGGCAAATGGCTTTTGTAGATGGCTTTTACAATGCCAGCATGATCCTCACGGGTATGGGGCCAGTGACGCCGATGACCACCGATGGCGGGAAAATATTTTCCTCATTCTATGCCCTTTACAGCGGCGTCGCATTCCTCACGACAGCAGCCGTTTTATTGGCTCCTGCCATCCATCGCTTTTTGCACGTGTTGAATATTGATACGGATGAGGATTGAGCACCTTTTGAGGCTTGTCGCGACGCTTTTCATATCCAAGTCAAGGCCCAAATTCAAAGTGGCGCAACATCCATCGCGCACCCTATCGCTTCACAGGCCCATGCTTCAATAAAAAGTCCAGCACTTCCTCTGCCTCATCCGCCAAATGCAACAACTCATGGTAAGGCTGCCCCACAGACAACTGCTGCACGAGCGGATAAATCATCGTCTCAACTGCATAGCGGGCACGGCCAAGGAAGACCATGGGACTGTAATAGTTGAATGTCCCATAGTGATTTTGGGTGGCTTCCATGAAGATCTCCTGTGTGGTGCCCGCGCTACCGGGTGCAAACACGACCCCATGCAGGCTCACCGCCAGCAGTGTGTCTTCGCGGATGCTGTTGCTGAAATATTTGGCAATCGCCGTGGCAAATAAATTGCTAGGCTCATGGCCATAATACCAAGTGGGGATCGCCAGACCCTCACGGCCATCGGGATATTGCGCGAGCACAGCCTTAGCGGCCTCAAAATAGCCTTGGTCGGTGAAGTGGGGGGCACGGGACAATAGCGCGATCGCTTGCATCAAATCTTCTGTCGTGTAGCCGCCCATCCATGCGCCGAGATTGGCGGCTTCCATGATGCCAGGCCCCCCACCCGAGGCGATGAAAAAACCTGCTTGCGTCAGCAATTGAGCGGTATGGGCGACCTTGCGGTAGCAATCGTCGCTACGCTTGGTGCCATGGCCACCCATGATGCCGATACAGCGCTTTTGGGTCATGCCTTGGTTGTCGTAGCCCATGAGGCTGCGCAAGGCATCGTCGATGGCATGGTCGTGAATGCGCTGATTGAGTGCCTCATTGATGCTAGGATTGTACCTGCATTCTGAAAACTGTTGATAAATCGCGAGGTCCAGGCTATTGTCGGTCTCCGAGCTATAGCCTTCCATCAGCTCCTGCCAAGTATAGAGTGACTTGCGGTAGGGATTGTAAGGCAGGTCGGGCATCCGTGGGTAAAAAAAGGCCCCCTTTTCCCGCAAAATCAACTCGTCAGACGACCGAAATGTACATCCCAAAAAGGTCGTGTGATCGATCCGTACCTGCATCCACCCGATCGCCGCCTCCTTGAAGTCCAAATCCACCAGTGTGCAATTGGCCAAGGATTCGCCCTGCGCAAGAAATGCCGTGAGCGACTTGATACTTTTGATGTAGCGATCCTTGCGGGGCTTAAATTTTACCATGTGCGCAAATTAGCTCAAAGGCGATTACTTGCCAAGGCTGACTTCAACCTGGAGTCGATAGATCGCAGCAAGACCCTTGGCCGACCACTTGCTTTCCAAATCAAAATCCACGAATTTCGAGAAGTCACCCAATTTGATGAATCACTGCGCATTTTGAGACAACACGATGGCTACACAATTAAGGGCAAAAGTTGAACGCATGACCACGATCCCATTGCCGGATTGCGACTTGTATTTCAGCAATAGCAGGATGCCGCTCCAACTCAAGGCCAAGGATTTTTTTGTGCAGGCAGGGGAGGTTTGCACCGACATGGCCTTTGTAGAGCAAGGCGTGCTGCGCATGTATTACGTTACCGATAGCGGCAAAGAGATCAACCTACAATTCTTTTTTGAGAATGAATTTGTCGTCTCCTACCAAAGTTTCATTCTCCAGAACAAAAGCAAATATTATATCCAGGCACTTGCAGATTGCAAGCTCATTACGATATCCAACGAATCCCTCCAAAATGCCTACAAAAGCTCGATGGCGTGGCAGCAATTTGGAAGGATTATCGCCGAGAAGGTCTATGTCCTGACTGAGCAGCGTACCGAGAGTCTCCTATTTCTCACGGCAGAGCAGCGCTATCTCAAGCTCTTGCAGAAACGGCCTTGGATTTTTGAAAAGGTGCCCCTGTTTCACATAGCCTCCTATTTGGGCATCGAACGTGAGAGCCTGAGCCGCCTCCGCAAAAAATTGGCACAGCAGCCACCGATTGTAACCTAGGTCAATTCCTTTGCCATATCCGGGGTCTAAATTTGGTTTCGATTTTCACAATTGTTGCACTAAACACATTCGCATTTCAATGGAAACGAAACTGATCATCACCCAATTGGAGCTCGAGTTTTCCAAAATGGCTGATCTTGCAATCCAAATGGACGATTCTGATTTCTTTCACAAGGTAAAGGACGAAGTATGGTCTGTGTGCGAGCACTTGCAGCACCTTACCTTGACAATGCTGCCAGTCACCAACCTCCTGAAGCAACCCATGGTGTTTGCCGAGCGTTGGGGTCATTCTGGCAGGCCCTCCAGGAGCCAATTGGATTTTTTGGCGGATTATAAAGCTGCCACGACCTGGACTGGCTGGAAGACATTGCCGCCATTTGTTCCCAAAGTGGACACTGCCTCAGAGCAGAATGCCCAGCTCCATTCATCGCAAAACGAACAAATAGGCGCTGATTTCTATGCACTTACAGGTACACAGATGCAAGGACTGGCCGACAAATTGCCCTCGGCGGCAACGACCAACAAGGCAGACGTCGTGGCATTGCTTATGTCTCAATGCAAGGCTTTGATATCCCTCATCGGCACTTTTGACGATGCTCAAATGGACGATTTGCGTCTGCCTTTCCCTTACATCGGCTTGGTTACGCTCACAGAAATGCTCATGCTCACGCAATATCATTTCGCGAGCCACTACGCCAGGATTTCAAAGAATTGAGTCTGGCTGATTAGATCCCTAAAATAAATCGGCCATCTCTTCCGCATGCCAAAAGGGCAAATGGAAAAGATGGCCGATCAAATGTCTAGGAGACTTAACCTCAGTTGACCTTGATCAACTCGATCTCGAAGATCAGGACCGCATTGGGGCCGATTTGGCCACCAGCGCCTTGCGCGCCATAGGCGAGTTCAGACGGTGTAAAGATCCTGACCTTGCCGCCTTCTTTCATCATAGGCAACATGATCTGCCAAGCTTGGATCACGCCATTCACAGGAAAAGTGGCTGGTTCGCCACGATCCACAGAGCTATCGAAGACAGTGCCGTCGATCAGGGTGCCATGGTAATGCGTGGTCACCTTGTCGGTGGAGAGGGGCTGACGACCAGTGCCCTCCTTGATCACTTCATACTGCAAACCATTGGGGAGCACGATGATGCCCGGCTTGGTTTTGTTTTTGGCGAGGAAATCCACACCTTTTTTCTTGTTGTCGTCAGCTGCAGTCTGCTTGGACTTCTCCACTTTGAGCTGCATGTTGCGCTGGAACACTGCCATCACCTGACGCACTTGGTCGTCGGTCAATTGGGTGGTCTTGCCGCCGTAGGCATCTTCCAGACCTTTTATGAGGGCTTCCATCGTCACCTCGACCGATTGTTTCTTCAGATTGTTGCCGATGTCCATGCCGATGGCATAGCCGACGCTGTCGAGGTTGGATTTGAGTGCCATTGGTTTCACGGGCTTGGCGGTCTGTGCAAAGACAGATGGGCAAGCGAGCAAGCAGAGCACGAGGGCTGTAAGGAAGTACTTCATTGCAATCAGATATTTCTTTTTGATGGCGGCAAATATAAGGGAGGAAAATGACAAATGGGAGCGTTGGTCATGCAAAGGGTGTAGGATCCCGCTCAGAGAGCGGGAGTACCTGCTCAATTGGCGTGCTCTGTGCGAGCCAGAGGCTCGCGATTCTGTAAACGTGGGAGCCCCCGCACAATGTGCGGGACAGGCACAGCTCCCGTTTCAAAAGAAGTCGGCCCCTATGTAGGGGCCGACCAAAAACAAAAACTCTGCTCTCTTTCATTTTTTAGCGCGGGCGGCGCAGGGTGATTTCCTTGGTTTCGCCGTTGCGCATGGTGACCGTGCCTTTGTCGTCACAGGTGCCATCGCCAAAGTCGAGGCTGCGGCCGCCTTTGCGACCCTCCATGGACATCTGCTCCACGCCGCTTACGACCCACTGGCAATCAGCACGTTTGATCAATGGCGTAGTGATCGTGCTCGTAAATGCCTTGCCATCGTGGCAGGTGCCAGTGCCGCCACCAGTGATTTGATAGACATCGTCCAGCATTTCGTCTTGGGTCGATTGGCCCTCGATGAGGGTACGCACGCGGCTAGCGGTCCAAGTTGCGGTCTTGCCATCGGCTGCCTTCACGCGGCTGCCGCTTACCTCTACCGCCCAAAACATCTGACCACTGGTGTTGAGGCCTAAATTGGTGACCGCGCGGGTGTATTCGAGGCTGTTTCCGTCGCAGGTGAGGCCATCAGTGTGTGCAGTGCGCACTGAGCCAGCGATGAAATAGCCATTGGAGATGTCGATGATGATCTTCCCAGCGATCTCACGGCCATTTTGGGCAGTACAGCCCGAGCCATAGTCGATCGTGATCGTGTTGGGGAATTGTCCTTGTGGGACTGCGTAGGTGATCGTGGGGCAACCAGTGATCGGTGTGTTGGGCGAGAGGCGGTATTCAGCCTCGTCGCTCAGGTCCTCGACCATGCCAGACGCTTCAGAAGAGGATTGTGCGGCGGCAATGTTGGTGTCATCTGACTCCACGCTCTCCTTTTGGCAGGAGGTCATGAAGAACGAAAGGATGAAGGCGAGGGCTGCGATTTTTACGATGTGCTTTTTCATACTTTTATTGCTTTTAACTAATCAGATTTCTAAGTGTGAAAGAAAACTCCGTTGGCCGATCGAGTTTGGATCAGGTGGCGGCGGCTGTTGATGGCCTTGCTACCGAATCTGCCCATTTGACTTGGGCCAGCCACTTCGGTTTAATCAGGGTAGAAAAAAATATTTGAGATTTTCTAAAAACACTCCAAAACGGTACATTTGGCCAGAAAAAATAATCCAAGGCTATGAAATTCACACAGGCACGCATCCTCTTCTCTTCTTTTGCCCTCACGGGAATGCTCATTTTCGCAGCTGGCTGCACCGGTGGTACCCAAGGTGGCGACAAGGACAAAGATTCCATCGACACCACGCAAGTCGTCAAAGTCGAGCCGCAAGATTTTCCTGTGAATGAACTCTCAGACAGCCTATTTGGCAAGGCGCTTACAGTGACTGAGGAAAAGGGCCTCAAAATCGTCCCCACCAAACTCATTCCCGTCACCACCGCGATGCCCGAGTGGCTCGACCAGATCGTGAGTCGCGAATCCATCGTGCTATTTGCCCAAGGCATCCTCAAAGACATGCCCGACGAGGTCGAATTTGTGCAAACCAGCTCCAACCTTTACGACGCTGGCAACGGCCTGAGCGTCTTCGCCGTCAATTTTGGCACCCGCCCCAGCAATGCCAGCATGGTCATCTATGGCGGCTACCTAGACGAGGCCAAGTCCTACTGGGCCAGCCAAAGCTCGAAGGAAAAATTGGAAATGAGTCTCAAAGGTGCCACGGCAATGGCTGACGGCGTCGAGCTTGTCGGCGAATGGGTGAAAACGCCAAAGGCGGTGCCTTTCAAAGCGACATTGACCAAGACGAGCGGTGCGCTCGTGAACGGGAAGTAGGTCGTTTTTTTTTGAGAATAACGCAAGGCAGTGGGGTATCTGGGATGCTTCGCTGCTTTGTGGATTTGGGGGATGTATCGGCGCGGATCGTGCGGCTATTTTTCAAGGCAAGGGGCGCCTTCGACGATATAGGCCCATTTTTTTTTGACTTCGAGAACTTTGTCTTTGCATAAGGCGCAGCATGAATCTAGGAGGGCCTTTTGTGTTTCAATTTCAGATATGGCCTCAAATTGAAACAGAATTCCTTTCATGATGAACGCGCTTCTGCAGCCGATGGCAGGCAACATTTTTAGTTGTGTCTCTTCTGTAATTCCTTGCGGGAGTGAGTCGTCTGAGGTTTGGGAGGCACATAGTTTTCGAGCAACACGCACTTGCTCCTCAAAACCTGATTCAGGGTAATCCCTGCTAATGGAAGGGGCTTTGCTCAAAATTTCGCCCCAATTTGGCGTCGAGGCCCAATCAGCCCCTTTCACCAGTGCGAGATCGAGCTCGTGCTCATCGAAATCTACACCACGGAGAAAGGCACGTGAAGCATCGGCCCCCTCAAGGTATGCCAACGTCAATGTTGCTCCTTCAAGGTGCGCAAGTACCAAATCAGTACCTTCAAGATGTGCGAGTGTCAAATTAGTTCCTTCAAGATGCGCACCTCGTAAATAAGCTCCCTCCAGATGAGCATCCCCCAAATTAGCTCCCTCAAGATGTGTTCCTTCTAAGTTTGCCCCTTCGAGATAAGCCCCTCGTAAATCAGCTCCTTCAAGATTCTCTTCGGCGAGATTAGCATTTTTAAAGTTAGCCCTTATGAATGCTTTTGCCCCTTGAACAAGAGCCGTCGCCACATCGGTATTCTCAAAATTCGATCCGTTCAAAATGGCAAATTCGAAACCTGTACCTGTCAAATTAGCCCCTACAAAACTTGTTCCTTGCAAGTCGGCCTTCAAAAAATCTCCCCCGCTCAGATCTGCCCCCTCGAAATGCGCCCCAATCATTGAAACCCTTTCCATCCGACAAGCCTTCATATTCGCTCGCGCCAAATTCACCCCATCCAAAATCGCAAAGCGAAAATCCCGGCCCTCCAAATTGAGGGGTTTCCCAAATTTCTCACTAGCCTTCACGTTTGCCTCCTCCTCGTTCGATGAATTCTTCAAATAATGCAAAACATAGCCATCCGCCACTTCCCCGACTTGATCGGCGGTATTGGTGAGGTCTATCCTTGGCGTCCAAAGCAAGGACCACGACTTCATGACATCGGGATCGCTCAGCATCAGTTGAAGGCGTAGGGCCACCAACCAAACCAAGACACCCACGACAGAAATCCCGAGGGCCAAAGTATTCCCCAACGAAAATATCCGACGCCGCCAAGATGGCTTTACACCTTCCTTCCGCAAAAAAATTTTGTAGAAAAAAACGACGATCAGCCCCGCATCCAAAAGCGCTGCAGCCCATTGCAAGCTGGAAATCAAAAAACTATGGTAGGCTCCAAACCGCCACTGCATGAGAATGATGTCAATGAGCGGGAAGTAGAAAACCGAAATCGAAATCATCATCAAGAGCAAGACGCGCAACAGGCTAAACCGCCTTTTATAGCTGTCCACAAAATTGATGAGGATTGGATCCAAACCAGTGTCTTTGTCTTCCTTCTTTGCATTTTCCCTCCAGATGCGGTACTTGTCTTGGTGGTGCTTGAGGTTGATGAGCAGGTGGAAGTGGAATATCAAGATCAGGTAGGGCACGACAGTGTAGAAGCCCAGCAGGGGCAGTTCTACGTCGAGGATAGGCAAACGTACTTTGCTTTCTGGGAGGAAAAGTTGGAGGTCGGTAGTGCTTGCGATGATGAGCAGGATGTAAAACATCAAAGCTGCGAAGCTCAGGCCCAGCGTGCGATTGACTTTGGTACTTGTGTCGAGGGCTTCGCGGAGGGATCTAGTTTTTGTGACTTCTTCAATTTGAGCATTAGCTGCTGCCGTTTTTGCTTGGATGTGCTCGGCATTGGCCTTCATTAACTTGGCTTCTGCGAGAATGATTTCTGGCAGCAAATGCAGGCGTGGGATGACCTTGAGGAGATTTTCTGCTGTAGTAAGGATGTCGAGAATCTGGGCCCTGCTTGCGGCTGGCTCAATCAGAATGCCTGCCGCAAAGGCGATTTGGCGCAACGCGGTCTCGCTCACCGTGTCCTGTGATAGCAGATCCTTTGGGTCTATTGGCGGGTTCGTCATACAAGGTCAAGATAGTGAATTTTCCTGAATGTTTCGATTGCTCGATGGCATACATGTTTTTTACCATGACCACAAAAAGATTGACAAAAACACTTTATCTTTCTACCTCATTCGCTCGCGATGGCCCAAGTCAGATTTACACCCAATCTCAAGCGCTTTTTCCCCGAGCTGCGCCCCATGCAGATAGCGGCACACACGGTCGCGACATTGCTCCTAGAATGTGACAAGGTCCATCCTGGCCTCCGCGCCTACCTCGTGGACGAGCATGGCAGCTTGCGCACGCATGTAAACATATTTGTGGGCGAAGAGCTCATCCTTGACAAGGTCGGCCTCACGGACCCCATCGGCCCCAAAGACGAAGTCTATATTTTGCAAGCACTTTCTGGAGGATGATCACCATGGAGAATCTCAACAACACCCTGCTCATCGGCACACGACGCGGCCTCGTCGTCTATCGCCGCACAAACGGCCAATGGGCATTTGAAAGCGAGCACCATCTGGGCGTACCTGTGAGCTATGCCTTTGCCGACCCACGTTCAGGCAAGTGGTGGGCCTGTCTCGACCATGGACATTGGGGCTGCAAGCTGCACTTCAGTGCCGACCGAGGGCATCAGTGGACTGAGGTGACCGCACCACAATACCCCGAGGGTGCCGAAATCGACGACAACAAACCCGCCTCCCTCAAATATATCTGGGTCATGGCGGCAGGCTTGGCGCACCAACCTGGGCGGCTCTATGCCGGCACCGAGCCCGGCGGCCTCTTCCAAAGCGATGACGATGGCCTCACTTGGCAACTCGTAGAGGGCCTTTGGAACCACCCTACGCGCAAAAAAGGCTGGTTTGGAGGTGGCCGCACGTATGCAGCCATCCATTCCATCCTCATCAACCCTGCCGACGCAGACCATATCCATGTCGGCATCTCAGTCGCGGGCACATTTGAGACCCGCGACGGTGGCAAGACTTGGGCACCCCGCAACCATGGCTTGCGCGCAGACTTCCTCCCCGATCCCAGCGTCGAGGTCGGCCAAGATCCTCACCTCGTCGCCTGCCACCCCGGCCAATTTGAGGTGATGTGGCAACAAAACCATTGTGGCATATTCCGCACGACAGATGGCGCGGCCACTTGGCATGACATCTCGCAACCCGATGGCCCTGCAAACTTTGGCTTTGGCATCATTGCCGACGAAAAGAACCTCGACGAGGCTTGGGTCGTACCTGCGATCAGCGATGTGATGCGTGTGACCATCGACCGGGCGCTTTGTGTCTGCCATACCACCGATGGCGGCAAGACCTGGCAGCAACAACGCAACGGCTTGCCGCAGCAGCATTGTTATGACCTCGTCTATCGCCACGCGATGGACATCACCGCCGACACGCTTGCCTTTGGCAGCACCACTGGCAACGTATTCCTCTCCAGCGACCGCGGCGCGCATTGGCAAGTGCTCAGCAATTACCTTTCCGACGTATATTCCCTTAGATTTGCCCTGTAGTCTGGGTATGATTCAACCGACCTTGTGGTCGTGTACCTACCCGGTGGTATGGCAATGCACGACATCAACATGGCCTTGTTTTCAGAGCAAGAAAAACTCAATGCTACCCAATCGCGCGTGCTTTGGCTGCTCATGGGCCTGGCCTTGCTCATCCGTATCCTTGCCGTCTTGCTGGCACCCTCCTGGTATTCAACCGACTCCCAAATCTACAGCGGGATGGCTGAGCTCATCTTGCAAGGCATCCCAGACCCCAGGCTCCCCAACGGGTTGCCTCTCTTGGAAGCTGGATTGATGCTGCTCTTAGGCGACAAGGCGATCTTGGGGCTCATGGCGATCAATGTCGTCGCCTCCGTCACAGCTTGTTATTTGGTCTTCCTGATTGCCAAGCGCTGTTTTGGCATCCACACCGCCTGGCTGGCGCTCGTCGTCATGCTCATCTACCCACATACGCTCAACTATGTGCGTTATGAACTCACTGAAACCATCTCTGCGACCCTCCTGTTGGCCGCATTTTGGTGGCTGATGCGGGAGCGGTACTTGCTCGGGGGCCTCACCATGGGCATACTTTGGATCTTTCGCACGTCGATGCTGCCCGTCGGCATCTTGGTGGCCATGGCATTGTTGCTACTCCCCTACGCACAGTATCGCTGGCGTTCGGTCGCACAATATGCTGGTGGATTCCTCATCATTTGGATGTTGCAGTTTGCCCTTGTGAAAATGCATGTTGTGAAAATGCCCTCCAATTTTGCTGAAAACATCTACTTGGCGATCTCTGCCCCGAGTTCAGAAGGCATCGATTACGCAGTGGGGCCAGGCCTTTTCAACATCAAGGACCCGATCGGGCTCTATACCCGTTTCATGCGCGAGCATCCCGGCGAATGGGTGCGACAAAGGCTCAGTTCCTTGTGGGAATTGATCGGGCCATGGCCCTCGGCGGGGCATGGCTTGCAAGCGCGCGGCACCGTAAGCCGCCTTTTGATCGGTCTGCGCTTTGGTTTGCTGCTATTGGCCTTGGGTGCTGCATGGCGCATCCGCGATCGCTGGACTTTGTTGCTCTTGTTGCCGCTCATCGGCATCGCGACCTTGCATTGTATCTTTTTCTCTGAGCCTCGGTTTCTGGTGCCCGTCGAACCCTTCTTGATGATCTTGGCAGCAGCCTTTTGTGCACCGTTGATCTGGCGCAACAAAGATATTCCCGTGCGAGAGATTGCCGACAAGCCCTGAATCTGTGGGCAAATTGATGACCCGTTCGTCGGGCCTCCCCACGACTTGT
>JANORP010000290.1:0-12566 GCA_031415375.1 Bacteroidota bacterium
GCTTGGGTCATCGCAGGGCCTGGTATCGCCACTTTTGTCGGAGGCACGACTGCCAGCGACCAGAACCCGCAGGTCACATTTCCAGTCAATGGCCTTTACACGATCACCCTCACAGCCACCAACATCAACGGGTCTGATGTCAAGAGCCGCGTCAACTACATCCTCGCAGTCACGGCACCCGTTGCGTTCTCTTCCAATGACACCTTGATTTACGTCGGTCAATCTGCCCAGTTCACGGATCAATCTTCTGACTGCGCCAATACTTGGCTTTGGGACTTTGGCGACGGATTCACGAGCACATTACAAAATCCTGCTCACCTCTATGCAACTGCGGGCTTATATACCGTGAGCCTCACCATCAATAACGGTGTCAATAGCCTGACCAAAACGGGATTCATCCAAGTCTTGCCACACCTTTCTGTGCCCTACACTTCCATCACGACGGGCTGGACCGGCGATATGGAGAGCGATGCGACTGCTTGGCACTTTGGCGACAAGCGCCTCAGCGGCTTGGTCAACAACTTTGAAAGGGGCAGCGTCGCGCTCACCTTTCCAGCCGCTGCCAGCGGCACCAAATGCTGGGCCACCAGCCTGAATGCAAATGTGCCCGTCGCTAGTTACGGCACCACAGTGATGACGCCCACCTTCAACTTTTCAAGTGCCGGCAAATATCAAGTGCGGATGAATACCGCCATGCAGAGTGTCTATTGCAACGCGCCCTTGGGCGCCGTGGTAGAATATACCACCAACGAAGGCGCGACATGGATGCGCCTGGGCGGCAAACAAGGCACCGATCCCGATGCCTTTGCCAATTGGTACAACAAGGGCGCAACTGGCGGCTGCGACAATGCAGACCAGATCCCTGGCAATATCGGGTGGAATTATACAGGTCTCACCTTCAGGCAGGCGATCTATGACGCCTCATCGCTGGCAGGCAATGCCAGGGTCGGTTTCCGTATCGATTTCCTTTCCTCCAGCGCCTACGGAGCCTTCACATCCAAAGGCTTCGCCTTTGATGATTTTGAAATCGATTTTGTGCCTGTGCCCGGTGTACCCGATACCATTCCTGGCCGCATGATCGCCTTCGATGGTGTCGATGACTATGTCGAGACCTACTATGGCGGAAATCTTGCAGCCTTCACCGCAGAAGCTTGGGTCATGTCTCCCGTCGCGCCGAGCAACGCCGCGCGCAGCTCCATCCTGCAAAAAAGCAATGTGCTGGAGTTTAACTGGAACCACCCCTCGGGTGCCAGTCGTGGCGCCGTGGCCATGCGCAACAATGCTGGTACTTGGCAAAGCTATACCTTCGGTCCGCTAGCCGCCAATACCTGGTACCATCTTGCGGTGACCTTTGACGGCACAACCGTAAGGACATACAAAAATGGCCTTCTGGTGACCAGTGCAGCGTTCACGGGGCCGCTCACCATCAATACCAATACTTGGCAGCTGGGCATCGGTTCAGGCTATTTGAACGGTAGCGTGGATGAGTTTCGCATGTGGGATGTCGTCCGCACCCAACAAGAGGTGCGCGAGGCCATGCACCGCACACTCGACCCCAGCGAACTCACCAATGTCGTGACCTATTACCAGTCCAATGAGACGAGCGGATATTTCAAAGATGTGACCAATCTGCGCAATGGCTACCTGCAAAATGGCCTCGGCCGTGCGCTGAGCCCGATTGGTGTGGGCAAGGGTGTGAGCCAATCGATGACCGTGACTGCAACGGGCAGCTATGACTTCCTCACCCCCAAGCTGCTGCTTGATTTCACCGCAGCAGCAGGCACTCCGTTTGATGTCACCGTTACCCGCATCAACCAGTTCATCAACCAGCAGACCCCCAATCCTGCTTGGAACGCAGCTCCGAACACGACCCTTGTCGATAACAACCCCTACTTTTACCATGTCATCAACAAGTTTGGCGGCGGCGCATTTACCACCAATGTCGTCGTGAGCGGCATTCCTGGGATTAGTCCGATAGAGGCGGCAACGCCCAGCTTTCTCAAATGGGTGAAGCGTGCCAGCAACAGCGTCGGCATCTGGGACGTCGGCATACCCGCCGTCGCAGCCACTGTGAGTACTGGATTTGACGGGACAGCCACATTCAATGGGGTCACGACTTTTTCACAAGCATTTATAGGATCGGAGTCTTCGGATGTATTGCCGCTCGACGACGTGCATTTGATGGCCATGGGAATGCCCGAGGCGCAAAGTGTGACCCTCGCTTGGGACATTCCATTGCTAATGCAAGATGTGACTTGGACATTGGCACGTGCCGATGCCCCTGATGGATTCGCAAATGCAGCATTCTCCAACTTGTGGACAGCAATAGCCAGCGACTTTGGCGACCAATTTGTGGATACACAAGTCGCCGACGGGCAGGCCTATTATTACCAGCTCCATGGCATCGACGGCAATGGTCTCCAGCATGCCAGCAATATCGTCGCCGCACGTCTCGATGGGAAGCAGCGCGGCTTGCGCGTGATCCCCAATCCCAACACTGGAGCCTTCTTTGCCGATTTTGTAGGCAATGGTCGCACTGCTGATCTCGTGCTGACCGATCTAGACGGACGCATTGTATGGACAAACGCCGCAGCCACAGAAATGGGACTCAGCCGTGTGGCCATCGATTTGCAAGGTCTTCCCACAGGTTTGTATTTCCTACAGGTGAAGTCTGGCAACCACGTAATGACTGAGAAAATCGTCGTCACAAGGTAGGCCCCGCAGCCTAGTTTGCAGAGAATCGGATTTGAAGGAGGCATAGTCGGATTGTGATCTGTCTATGCCTCCTTTTTTCATTGGGCATCACCTTTCGCGCAAGCATGTTTCCGAGCCAGCCAAGGTGGGACGCCAAAGCCCCTCCTGCTCCTGAAACTGAAAAAAAATGTTTGGTGGATTCCATTTCCGCTTCAAGGCAACGCTGCATCGTCGGCTAAAGCGATGCTGCTTGCGCATTCGCGCGCTCGAATCTTCGATGTGGGAAGTCCCCAAGGAGATCCATGGGAATAGGCGACACCCAAAGGAATTAGAAATCAAAACATCATCCAAGGCGACCCGCTTGGATTTTTCCAAGCAGATAGCGGCCAGCAGCTACCCACAAAACAAAATCGCTCCAACCTGAGGCTGGAGCGATTCAATATCTTTTCAATTGCCAATTTGATCAATGTTGATACTGCGCCAAAGGCGCAGGGGCACCTTTGGCGGGTGCCTCGCTATGCGTGCCATGCACGCCCGAGCCGGGGATACCCTCCAAAATGCGCACCGAGCTCGCGTCGATCTGCTTCAGGAACGGCCCCGAGTTAAAGCCCAACCAAAACATGAGCAGCACCAAGGGGATCAATACCCAGATTTCATTGCGGGTGAGGTCTGTGACTTTTTTGTTTTCGTCCTTGTCCAGCGCGCCAAACATCACGCGGCGGAACATCCAAAGGAGATAGACCGCAGCGACGATCACGCCAGAGGCGGCGATCACTGCCCAGATGCCACCGACCACATGGGAGCCGTAGGCACCCATGAGCACCAAAAATTCACCGACAAAGCCATTCAAGCCAGGCAGACCGACAGAGGCCAAGACCGTGATCATGAAAAACAAAGTGAAGACTGGAATCTGACGTGCCAGACCTTGAAAGTCGGCGATCTCGCGGGTGTGGCGACGGTCGTAGATCATGCCCACAATGAGGAACAAAGCACCTGTGGTGATGCCGTGATTGACCATTTGGATCACAGCGCCATTGAGCGCCTCGGGCGTGAAGGAGAAGATTCCCAGCACGATAAAGCCCAAGTGAGAGACAGATGAATAGGCTACCAAGCGTTTCACATCGGTTTGCACCATGGCCGCCATGGCGCCATAGATAATGCCCACCACCGAGAGGAAACACATGAGCGGCGCAAATTCCACCGAAGCCTCAGGGAAAAAGGGCAAGCAGAATCGCACAAGGCCATAGGTGCCCATTTTGAGCAATACGCCAGCCAATATCACCGAGCCAGCAGTAGGAGCCTGCGTGTGTGCATCGGGCAACCAAGTATGCAATGGGAAGAGCGGAACCTTGATGGCAAACGCCAGCGCAAAGGCCCCAAACAACCATGTCTGTGCACCCAACGGAATGTCGGTGTTCAGGATGGCGTGGTAATCGGTCGAGAAAATGATGCTCGTAGCTTGTGGATACAGCGTGTTGGCAATCGGAGCTGCCTCAAAAGCCACCCAGATGATCGCCACCAGCATCAGCAACGAGCCGACAAGCGTATAAAGGAAAAACTTGATCGATGCATAAATGCGCTCCTTGCCACCCCAGATGCCGATGAGGAAATACATCGGGATGAGCACCATCTCAAAAAAGACATAAAAGAGCACCATGTCCAAGGCGCAGAAAAAGCCGATCACACCCACTTGCAAGATCAGCAACAAGGCGTAGTAGGGTTTTTCGAGCTTATCGACGGAGCCCCAAGAGAAAAATATCGTGATCGGGAACAAAATCGTCGTGAGCAGGAGCAGATAGATCGAAATGCCATCGAGTCCCGTCATGAACTTGATGTCGAATCCCGGAATCTGAAACCACCAGTCTCCGACCGAAAAAAGCACGTAGTTGTTCATGGCCACTGTCGGCGCGCCACCCGTGGCAGCGGTCGCCAGATCTGCATGGTCAAGGTAGTAGATGTACACCAAGATCGAGAGGATCAACGGAATACAAGAAGACAGCAGCGCCATCACCTTGGCCTGCTTCTTGTCCATGAGAAGGACGAAAGGCACCCCGACCAGAGGGGCGACAATCATGAGATTCATCAACAAATTTGCGAGCTCAGCCGACATATAGGGATCGATTTTTTATCGAGGCGGCAAATTAATCAATGTGATTGGGAATGTGAAATGTAAAAAACGCAAAGCGACAAACGCGGTCGGAAAAACGGGATTTTGAGAGGTGGTAGTTAGCAGTTAGCAAGTAGCAGTTAGCAGTTGCGGGGGTGCATCACCGCAACTGCTAACTCCTAACTGCCAATTATTCCCTCACATAAACCCGCCGCACACGTTGCGAGATCCCGGTCAGGATCTCATAGGAGATTGTTTCACACAGCCTTGCGATCTCCTTCACGGAGATGAAATCACTGCCTTGGCCGCCCATGAGTACGACTTCGTCGCCCGCTTGCACACCTGTGACATGCGTGACGTCGAGCATGAGCATGTCCATGCACACGCGCCCGATCACGGGCGCACGTTGCCCTCTGATCAGGAAATGGCCCTTGCCGTTGCTCAAGCTGCGTCGGATGCCGTCTGCATAGCCGATCGGCAGCGTCGCGATGCGTGTGGGATAGTCGCGGCTTTCACTGCAACCATACCCGATCGGCGTGCCCGCCGCATAGCCATGCACCTGCGTCACGACCGTATGGATGCTCCCGATCTCCTGCAAATCGATGTTGGCCTCTTCGAAGGGCGGAATCCCATACAGCCCGATCCCCAAGCGCACCATGTCGAGGGCATACTCTGGAAACCGCAACATGCCCGCCGTATTGCACAGGTGTCGCAATGGCAGCGTCTCAAACGACACTGCCGCCACCACTGCTGCATAGAAATGCTGGAAACGCCCGGCTTGCAAATGCGTGAACGCATCTTGATCCAGGGCATCTGCACTGGCAAGATGGCTCAGCACACTTTGGACCAAGACCATCGGTTCAGCCTTCAAAAAAGCAATCAATTCGGCTGCCGATTGCCAGTCAAAGCCCAATCGTCCCATGCCTGTATCGACTTTGATGTGCACTGGAAAGGATGTCTTGCCCTGTAATCTGCCCTCGGCGATGTAGCTGCGCAGGAAATCGAGGTTGTAAACCTCAGGTACCAAATCGAAGCGAAAGAGTTGCGCAATGCTTTGCAAGTCGGCATTCATCACCATGATCGGCACGTGGATGCCACGTGTGCGCAGCATGATGCCCTCGCTTGTATAGGCGACCGCGAGCTCGTCCACCCCCTCGCGCACGACCGCCTGCGCGATCTCCCAGGAACCCGAGCCGTAGGCAAATGCCTTGACCATTGCCATCGTGCGGGTAGCCTTGGGCACGCGTGCCCGCAACTGCCGGTAGTTGTGGGCGAGGGCATTCATATTGACCTTGAACCAAGTCGCCGTCGCGCGGCGGCTCAAGTAGGGGATGAGCCGATCCAATTCAAACCGCCGCGCGCCCTTGAGCAAGACGGTACGGTTGCGAAAGCGCTCATAGTCAAATGCCTCAATGAATGCATCTGTGCTCGGATAGCTCGCGATCCAGGGCACATCGCGCAGCATCAGGTCAAAGATGGGGCCGATCACGATGATATTGTCTGCACCGAGTGCCATCACGGCCATGTCGAGGATCGCCTTTTGTACCCGCTCTTGGGCAGGGCCTTGGTGGTCGATGTCGGTAAGGATGAGCGTACGTGCAGCGTGGTAGCGTGCAGTTTCCAGCAAGGAAAGCGCATTTTTGACCGAGCTCAAGTCGGCGTTGTAGGCATCGTTGATGATCGTGAGCTCAGGGTTGTCGGTGATCATCTCCATGCGCATCGACACCGGGCGCAGCAGCGAAAGGCGCTCTTGAACGTCACCGTATTCATCGTCTGTGAAGCGCAGCCCGATGCGCCGCGCCGCGATGACGGCCAAGGCCGCGTTTGACAGCGCAGCTTCGCCGGGGACGGGCAGCACGAGTGAAAGTGCAGTGCGCGCGGCGTGGAGGATGGCGCTGCTGCCGCTGGCATCGGTGTGAATATCACTGAGGGAATGCGTGCAATCGGCGTTGCCGCCAAGGCTGAGGAATTCCTGGGGATGCCGTTCAGTGAATGCGTGGAGGGCATCGAAGACCGATGCGTCCTCAGCATCGGCGAGCAGCAATTTTGTGTGCTGAAAAAGCTGGAGCTTCTCCTGCAGCTTCTCTGCCGGGCTGGCAAAGCCCTCGGCATGGGCGTCACCAAAGTGGGTAAGGATGCCGATGTCGGGGCGGATGATGCGTTCGAGGCGGGCCATTTCGCCCTTTTTGGAAATGCCGGCCTCGATGATGGCGACCTCATGATGCGCCTCGATGCCCAGCAGGGAGAGCGGCACTCCGATCTGCGAATTGTAGCTGCCGGGCGACTTGTGGACGGAAAAGCGATCGCCGAGCAAGGTCACGAGCCATTCCTTGACTGTGGTCTTGCCATTGCTGCCCGTGATGGCGACGACGGTGCAGGCGTGAAAGCGGTCGCGGTGGCCTTTGGCGAAGGCTTGCAGGGCCGCAACAGTGTCGCCTACAAGGATGCCGCAGGCGCCAGCAGGCAGGCGCTCAGCCTCGCTGAGCAGGAAGTGCCTGACGCCCTTGTCGAAGGCTTGCTGCAAGAAGCGGTGCCCATCGCGGTTGTCGCCCTTGATCGCCAAAAACAAAGTCACCGCAGGATCATGGATTTGTCGCGTATCAAATTCGACCTCGGCGAGGGCGCCGTCGGAGACCTGCCCGATCAATTGGGCATAAGAACCGATCATCTCGGCGATCTGTGAAAGGGAGTATTGAAATCCACTCATAATTGTTGAATGCGAATTTCGGTAAAAAATGGCAAAGATGAATCTGCCAGAAGCGGGATCAAAAAAGGAAGCGGGATCAAAAAAGGAAGCGGGATCAAAAAAGGAATCGGGATCAAAAAAGGAATCGGGATCAAAAAAGGAATCGGGATCAAAAAAGAAGCGGGATCAAAAAAAGAAGCGGGAGCAAAAAAGAAGCGGGAGCCTCCGGCTCCCGCGCTGTCGTAATGCCAGCCTCTGGCTGGCAAAAAAACCGCGAGCGGGGTAGGAAGGGCCTTGGGCCCATGCAGCATCCGCGCCCATGGGCCGCAGCCAAAGCGCAGCCCTGCATGACCCGTCCCCTGATCGCGCAACCGCCATCAGGGGACTCGCCCAAAACCAATCAAAAAAAATCCCCATCCCCAAGCAACCCTACATTCCCGCACCTGTCATTGAGAGAAAATCACCGCACAGCAGGCGGTGCGGGAAACGGAACAAAAAGAAGCGGGGCCACATGGGTCGCGCCAGGTTGTACACAATGCATTGACACCGATGAAAAAACTGATCGTCCTTTTCATGTTCCTATTGGGAAGTTTCTGGTCGCTCCAAGCCGAGCGGGACACCTTGCGGGTCTATTTTGACGAAGGTGAAGAAGCCGTCACAGGCTTCCAGCAATCCCTGATCGATATCTTTGTAAGCACCCATTACGCAGCAGGCGAAGTGATCGTAGCGGGCCATGCCGACGATCAGGGAACAGCCCTGCTCAACCTTCAGCATTCACGGAGTCGCGCGCAGGTCGTCACGGAATACCTGCTGGGCAAGGGGATCAGGGTCCAGCAATTGGTGATGGAGGCTTGGGGAGAGACACGCCCGCTGTACCCCAACACCAATCCCATCAACCGCGCCCGCAACCGCCGCGTGGAACTCATCGGCATCCCAAATCCCAGCCAAGCCGAAGATGTGAGGCCGCTCGCGACCAAGCGAGCCACCTTGCGCGACGGCAACTCTGTGCCCTACCGTGAGATGACGACCGCCGAAGGCAGGCCGAAACAAATTTGGGTGATCACTCTGGACAAGGAAGGGGACCCTTTTGACTGGGGAAGCCGAAACGTATTGGGAAATCAAGGCGTTTGGGGCAATATGAATTGTCTGCAGCCCTCAATGCCGATCGATCCCTGTCGCAATTCCAAGATGTTCAGGTTTGCCATCCCGACATCCGAAGACCTGCGTTGCCCACTCAGCGAGATCCAATTTGCCGACACGCACTACACCGCTAGCAAAATCACCCACGGCCATGGCGAGCGCATGCTCAAGCCTGTGAAGACCGACAGCGGTTATTTTTTCATGGTGAATCTCGACGACATGCGCGATTGCTACCCGACCGACTACAAAATCGGCGACAAATGCCATACCGAGCAGCCAGTGAAAATCAAACTGGAAGGGGTGCAGACGAGCAGTTTGATCGGAAAGATCACGACCACTGGCGAGCGCATCCCATCGCATACGGAGGGCGGCACACATCTGCTTCATTACATCAACCATGACCCTAGTACGCTCGTCGTCAATACGGTGGTGTACAAAAACAAGCATCGCAAGACACGGTTGCGGGCCCTGCCACTGAGCCGATTGCACTATGACCTCGCCACCGATCAATACATCATCCGCGCCAAGGACCTGCGTGGACTGCGGAAGCAACAATAGCCTAGAACCTTTTTTTGTAAGCAGCTTTTGTGCATCGAGGGAGCCACATCTCATGCACGCAACATGGGGCACTTGCGCAGCGCAGGTGCCTCGTTTTGTGTGCCAAATCCTCTGGATCATGCTTCGGTTGGAAGCATACAAAAAGAAACCGGGCGCTCCCACCATGCAGGTAGGAGCGCCCGGTGGCGAAACGCGGGCCAATATCAGACCGCCGACTTGGCTTTGAAAACCTCGGCACAGTCGCGGGCAAATTGATCGTTGATCTTGAGGGCGGCTTTGATTTTGTCCATGACCGCAATCTCCTTGGCATCGACGCTGCCGTCGCTGAAGACCATGTCGCAAGCGGTGGCAAACACACCTTCATAGACATCGGGGGTGAGGCCCTCTGCGCTCAGGCGGATGAGTTCGTCCATGCCCTTGGTATCCAGCGTGCGCAGGCACTTGTCGATCATCTTGCGAATGTAGTCGGCCGATGCGCCTTTGAGGATCGTCGCCTTTTTGATGGCCGAATGGAAATCGATGATTTCCTCTTGGCTGAAGTGGCCGTCGGCGGCGATGATGGCCAGCAACATGCCGCAGTAACCCTCTTGGCGGTTGAAAACGTCTGGTCGGCCACCGCCGCTCAGAATGCTATCCATGAAACTCATAATTCTTGTCTTTTGGGAGTGTGATGAATGAAATGAAATCAGACCGATGCCTTTGCACGGGCGATGCGGCCTGCCTTCTCGGCAAAAGCATCGTCGATGTTGAGCAATTGTTTGATGCGGTCCATGACCTTGGCCTCGTTGGGATCGACATTGTTGTCGCTGAAGACGAGGTCGCAGCAGTAGGCAAAAACGCCATTTTTCATATCAGGCGTGGTGCCAAGCGAGCACAGCGTCAACATTTCGCCGAGGCCCTGCTTCTTGAGCACGCCCATGAGCTTGTCGATGATGCGCTTGAAATCATTTTGGCCCAGACCTTGCAGCACCTGAGCCTTGTTGGTGGCACTGTAGAAATCGAGGATTTCTTCGTTGGTGATCACGCCGTCGGCGGCGATCACAGCCAGCAAAAAGCCCATGAAGGCTTCTTGGCGGTTGAACGAGACTGGCTTGGCTTGGCCGCCTCCAAACATATTGCTAAATAGACCCATATCGAGGTGAATGAATTGATATTAAGGATTTTGATTCACACAAAAGGATGCAAAAATAATTAAATTGGTGGGGAATGCAAGGTGTTGGAATGTCTATTTGGCTGCCTTTGTGGGGCTTGCAGGCCAATGCGGGAAATTCTTATCTTTGGGATATGAAAATTATTGAATCAAAATGGGTGCCTTGGCTGGACGGAATTCTGGTGAAGGATTGCTATGTGGTTCAGGATCTGGAGATCAAGATCGCCGAGCCGGGTCAGCAAGTGGATGCGCCTCGGCATTTGATTTTGACTGGGCGGAATGGGAGTGGGAAGAGTTCGATTTTGAGGGCGTTGGATCAATTGATCCAAAAGATCAGAGACTTTAGGTTGCAAAATCGAACTTCTGAACGTAGGATAGAAGTTTACCAATCGGTTGAACGTAGATCGGGAGTTTACCAAAAGGCAGATTGGATTCAGGAGTTTCCTCAGTTGGATCGATACACTTACGCCTGTTTCTATACAGACAGAAATCGCGTGAAGGAGATTTCTGTTGATGAAGTGGAGATTGAGCTGAAGAAACGATCCACCTTTCAGTTGGAAAGTGTAGGAATGGAATTTGAACGCTTCATGCTCAGTTTGAAGTTTTCATCTTTGGATAGCAAAGACAGGCAAGATGAAAAGCTGATCGCCTACTATGACGAAGCATTTGAAATATTGATCAAGGTTTTTAGGAAAGTATTCGAGGACGATCAGTTGACCCTTGATTACTACATGCAAAAGCTCACCTTTTCATTCATCTTTGGCGACAAACGCAATGTGAACGTCCGCGACCTAGCCGACGGCCATTTTTCGTTTGTGATGATCATTTTGAACCTCTTTGCGAGGCAGGAAGAAATCCGCAGAGAAAAAGGTTTTGCTGACGTGCACATCCCCGGCCTAGTCCTCATCGACGAGCCCGAACTGCACTTGCACCTCGACTTGCAATACCAAATCATGCCCTTGCTCACTGAGTTGTTCCCCAAGGTCCAATTCATCGTCGCCACGCATTCGCCTGCCGTCATTTCCAGCATCCGTAATGCGACCGTTTATGACCTGAGCAAACGGGAATATGCGCCTTCCCATATCGTGGGAGAGTCGTTTTCTTCTTTGATGGAGACCCATTTTGGTTTGGAGAATGAGTTTGGGCCGATTGCGGATCAATTGTTCGGCAAAATTAAAGAAGTATATCTCAATGGAGGGGATCGACTTCAAAAGAAGCTCAAGATTCAAGCCTTGATCGATGAAAACAGGGACATCTTGACCCCAACACTGAGTCTGGAACTGGAATCTACCATCATTAGATTGGAAGCAGAGCTAGCCATCACGAAATGATCAATCTAAACCGACCCACGAATGCGCCAAGATCGCTTGAGCGCCCAGAGATTCAGCGATATCTCAAAGCGCTGCAGGAGTACAGGGAAGGTGTCATCGATGCTGAACCCACGAAACCTGGAAGCTACCGTCATTGCGACTTGCTGAATGCCTTTCGTGATAGTTTTTTCTCCAAATGTTGGTTGACGGAAAGGAGGTTTGAAGACGCGGCGGAATTGGAAGTGGATCATTTTGTCCCGCAGGCTGAAGCACCTGAACGCATCTACGATTGGACAAACCTTCTGCCCATCGACCCAAAGACCAACAGGATTCGACCCAAGAAAATGCCGAGAGGAGGATATCTTGATCCATGCGATCCAAAGGACGATGTAGAAACGGAGATACAGTATATTCTTCTCCCTGACGGACAGACCATTCGTTTTGCAGCCGTCGATTCAAGCAACCAAAAAGCTTGCAATTCTGTAGAATTGTTAGACTTAGTTCACAATGGACGCAAAGGTGATGTTGATTCACATCGATCAACGCTGGGGCTGCGAGAATGCATTCGGAGACGAAGGGAAGAGATCTCCTTGCTGGCAGTGAAATACTTGAAAACTTCAGACCCCTTGGAAAAAACAAGGACGGAATTTCAATTGAGGCATTATTTCAGCAAGCAGGCAGAATTCACAATGTTAATGCGACATAGTGAGATCGGACAGCTTTTGAAAGAATTCCACCAAGACTAAGCCCCCACCCGCGATGCAAATGAAATCCCACCTCCTAGTGTCGCGTCAAATTTAAATACCGAGTTTGGGGTATAGCCTCTTGAGCTTGATCCTTGCATCGTCGATGGTGAACTGCCAATCGGTCTTTTTTGCCGTGTTGTTCTTGTCAGCAGTCCATGCGGCTATTTGGCCTTCC
>JANORP010000291.1:0-4766 GCA_031415375.1 Bacteroidota bacterium
TCGCCTTGATGGTGTCGGCGCTATCGGCCTCATGGTTCCAAGTTTGCGCCCATTGTTGGTTGCCACTGCTGTTGTACTTGATGGTCACGAAATCGGTCGCTTGGGTGGCCGTAGTCACATAACCGCCCACATAGACGTTGCCGGTGGCATCGATACCGAGGCTCTGACCGAGGTCAAAACGGTTGCCTGCGCTGGAATAGGTCGCCGACCAGACGACAGCGAGGTTGGTATCGACCATGACCGTGTGGATGTCGTAGCCCGAGGAGCCGTTGGCGACGGCACCCGTGAGGTAGAGGTTGCCGTTGGCATCCTTTTCCATGGCCGTGACCTTGTCAAAACCGACCGCGCCTCCGCTCATGGTCTGGTTTTGATTGAATGAGCCGTCGGTAAGCAGAAATTCGGCGGCGAGGTAATCCCAGTCCAATCCACCTGTATGCGTTGCACCAGCGAGCGTGACGACCTTGTTGGTGACGGCGATCTTGGTACAGACGTCGTAGAGGTTGTTGTAGTCGTAGGTGGTCATCCATTCCTGCGTGCCGTCGGTGCTGTACTTCATCACGAGGAAGTCTTGCCCATTGCTAGCGTCGGTGGTGATGCCGCCCACGTAAATGGCATCATTGGCAAAGGCGATACAGGTGCCTGCATCCGCCAAATCTGAGGTGCCATTCACGACAGCGACCCATAAGCGGTCGCCTACGGAACTGTACTTGATGACGACGGCATCGAGCGTGTCGGCTGCGGAAGAAAATGTCGTCCCCGTGAGATAGACGTTAAAATCCCCGTCGATCACGAGTGCCAAGGCGGCGTCATGCCCGGCACCATCGCCGTCGTATTGGTCCGACCAGAGCACGGTGCCGTCGTCGGCATACTTGGAAATCAGGATGTCATAGTTGCCAGCCCCATTGAGCGTGGCACCCGCGACATAGACATTGCCATCAGAATCGGCCTTGACGGCACCTTTGATGTAGAATCCTTGACTGCCGCCAGCGGTGGCCCAGTCCTCAAACACCATCGGGGATTGGGAAAATGCCATCCCAGCCATGAGCAGCAATGCTACCGAGCGTAAAAATCGCAGAAAAATTGTCTTCATAGAGGCTAATTTTTGAATGAAGTCTTGTATTTTGAATAGTATCGGTCACCATAAGCCGTGTTCATACAGTTTGTCTGCGAATTTTGAAGGCAATCATCGCGGCCTGTGCTTACGTTTGGCTAATTGGATGTCAATTTACATACGATGATCGACAATTCAAAATCCCCATGACAAAATTAACATGGATTATCACCCAGCCAGTGCCTTCATCGCGTGAAAATTGGCGATGTCGAACGGTCAATTCCCAGCACCACCCAACCCTACAACAAACAACCCGCCTTACCAACAGTGGCAAGGCGGGTTGTCGATCGCATACCGGTGGGTGCGCCTATCGGCGCACGACCTTGCGCGTGGTGGTCTCTGCGCCCACGGTGAGGCGCAGCAGATAAGTGCCTGAGGCGAGGTTGAGTCCAGTGAGGGTGATCAAGTCGCCTGCGGTGGAGAGGCCATCATAGGCCACCACCTTGCGACCCGAGAGGTCGTAGAGAGCGAGGTCGGCCCAGCCATTGCCGGGGCTGCTCAGCTCGATCGAGAGCGCATCTGTGAAGGGATTGGGATAGACCTTGGTGATGCCCACCATGCCCAGGCCACGTGTGAGCTCTACGGTGTTGGAGAATTGGAAATTGCCGTCTTGATCGATCATGCGCAGGCGATAATAGTAGTGGATTGCCGGGGCATTGGGATCTTGCCAGAGGTATTTTTGCGTCTCGGTACTTGTACCTTGCCCATTGACAAAGCCCACCTCGTCAAAACTGAGGCCGTCCATGGAACGTTCCACGGCAAATCCTCTCGTATTGCTTTGGCTATAGGTGGTCCAGGTGAGGTTGGGTTGGGTACCCGTCCATGCACCATAGAGTGGCGAGGATACGAGCGGCAATCCCGCAGGATTGACGGCCCCCAAGATCTCAAAGTCGTCGATGGCTGCACCTGCAGCGATCGCGCTCACATCTGACCCAAATACAAACCTGAAGGCCACGGTGGGGTTGCCTGCCAAGAAAGTGACGTCAAATGTTTTCAATACAAATGCAGCCTGTGTTCCCGAAAACCAAGCCTCATTGGCAGGGAAGACACCAGAGCCCGATGCATTCGCCTGGTTGTACCAGCCTGCTGCAACGGCGGTACCGAGGGCGATCCAAGACACGCCCTTGTTGGTGCTATACTCGACGCGGTAGCCATCAAACCCGTTCTCGGTGACAAACTTGGTCTGGAAACGCAGGGTATAGGCACCTGGGGAAGAGAAATTATAGTTGGGGCAATACAACTCGGCGCGGGTATTGTTCGCATAGTTGCCGACAAGGCCGGTGACCCAGGAATTGGAGGCAGAAACGAAGCCGTTTTTGCCAGCAACGCCACTGTTGCCACGCTCCCAGTCGGTACCTGCGATGTTTTCAGGGCCAAAGTGCAATTGGTTGGGTGCCTCAAAATTACCCCCAGCAGCGGGTGCATAGGGCGTGCCCAGGTCAGGCAAGACCTGGATGAAACCATTTTTGGTGATGGTCGCTGCGCCCGTATTGATCGTGAGGGTCACGTTGTACAGACCTGCGGCGGCATAGTTATAGCTGGGATTCTGTGCCGTCGATGTGCCCCCGTCTCCAAAGGCCCATGCCCATGAGGTTGCTCGGTAGCTTTGGTCGATAAACTGTATGGGCCGACCGATGTATTGCACGTGCTTGTCTGAAGAGAATAGCGCCGTGGGCGTCGTGAAGGCATCTGAGCTGAAAAGTCCGCGGCCATGGGAGGCGGCGATCACAAACTTGTCTGATTGGCGCATCTGCAACATATCGACGCGGGTATTGGCGAAGCCAGTATTGCTGGGTCCCCAGTTGGTCACCACACCGTTGAGGTTGTCGGTGGTCCAGACGCCAAGCTCGGTGGCGATCATGGCTTGGTCGGTATTGCTGGGGTTGAAAAGCGCCCAGCGGATCGGCATGTCGGGGAGATTGCCCTCGACGGAGGTCCAAGCAGCGCCGCCATTGATGCTTTCCCACACACTGTTGACCCCATAGTTGCTATAGACGACGAGCAAATGGTTGTCGTTGCCGGTCTCGACCTCGACATTGCTGGGATTGCCAGCCGGCAATCCCGTGGAGATATTGGTGGCAATGGGCGCTCCTGTATGGGCATTGTCCACACGAAACACGCGGCCGTTGCTGATGCCAAAAAAGACGCGGTTGGCCGTGTTGGGGGAAACCGTAATGCAGCTCACGTCGCTTCCAAAGGCAGCGACAGGCACCTGCACAAAGGTCGCTCCCGTCTGTGGATCGTCCCAGCGGCGATAGTTATTGTTGCCATCGCACATGTACATGCGATTGCCCACGTTGTCATAATCGGTCGGGCTGATGAACTGACCGCCAGAAGTCGTCACGTTTGTAAAGGAGGCGCCGCTATTCGTCGAGCGGAAAAAATCGTTTTGCACGTAAGCCGTAAACTGAAACTGGGGTTGGTCTTGGTCAATGTGGCAAAATGCGCCATCACCACCCGTGACCTCTACTGTATTATTGATCCCTGCCCCCGAGAATTGATGCGAGCCATTGTCTTGGGCACCCGCGAGGTAATAGTCGGTGAGCGCGGTGGGGTGAATCGCACAGGCATAGAACTGTGTCACGTTGTAATTGTCACTTTTGGTTGTGAGCGTAGGCGTAGCTGCGGTCGCATTGGTGGTGCGGAAAATGCCGCCATCGTTGCCAAAATAGGCCACGGTCGAACTCCCTGGTTGGTAGAGCGCAATATGCTGGTCGGCGTGGGCATACTGGAATCCAAAGCCGCCATACCAGTGCGTCACTTGGGTCCATGTCCCGGCGCCATCACCTGAAACAAAGATATCGACTCCGCCGGTGAAGAGGCGGTCACGGTTGAGTGGATCGACCGCGATGCTCAGGTCATACCAGGCCTGGCCACGTGACATATCGGTTGCACCGATGCCTGGGTCTGCATCAGCTGGCTCGGTGCGCGATGTCCAGGTCGTGCCGCCATTGATGGTGCGCAAAAAGCCAGCGACGACATTGGCGTTTTCACAAACGGCATAGACATAGTTGGCATCGCTCGGTGCACAGGCAAGCTCGACGCGGCCTACGCCAATGGGAAGTGTTTGTGCTGCGCCGAAGGTAACGCCAGCATTGGTGCTTTTGTGTACCGACCCGTTGAGGGAGGCATAGATGTCGCCATTGGCGGCCACATCGACGTCATAGCAGAGGTTGGAGGCGGCACCCGTGATGCCCAGACCTGTGCCTAGGACCTTGGTCCAGGTCGTGCCACCATCGGCAGAGCGTCGCAAGCCAGTTGCCGTAGCGGCAAGGATCACACCGGTGGCATTGACGGCAATGCGATAGACATAGGTAAAATTAGCATTGTTGGTCGCTGCGAGCTGTGCCCAAGTTGTCCCGCCATTCACCGACCTCCAAATCCCAGCGCCATCCATGGCATCCACGTTAAAATAACCCTCGCCCGTGCCGAAATACATGGTCAAGGGAGTTGCTGGGGCTGCTGCGATCGTGGAAATGGCCAAGTTGGTGAAAAAATCATCCACCGGTGCCCACACGGGAGGATTGGCTGAAATATCGTTGGTGACCCAGAGACCGCCAGCGACACCCGCCGAGAAGACTTTGAGGCCAGAAGGCGTATTGGGATCCACCAGGATACCCCGTGTGCGGCCACCTACATTCTTGGGGCCACGCTC
>JANORP010000292.1:0-2179 GCA_031415375.1 Bacteroidota bacterium
AGGCCAGGGAGATAGCTGCATTCGGGTAGGGTAGAGGAGGATTTGCCGTTGACGAAGTCTGCAAGGCGCTGGGCAGGTGCTACTTGCTTGCCGCCGCCCGCAATATAGCAGGCTTTCTCGACCTCGGCTTGGTACTCCATGGCTGCTAACGGATTGGCCCAGCCAAAACGTTTCCAGTCGTCGGGTGTGACCTCGACGACCATGCCCGAGTTCGCGAATTGTGAGTCACGCTTGCTTGGGGACCAGCCGTTGACGACGAGCTCGTCGTCGGCTGTGGCGGCGGGACAGATGATGCCACCTGGGCACATGCAAAAGCTGTACACCCCGCGTTTGAAAGCTTGTGTCGCCACGGAGTAGGCCGCTGCGGGCAATCCGTCGGGACGCACATCGCAGTGGTATTGCAGGCTGTCGATGAGCGCTTGCGGATGCTCGACCCGCAAGCCCAATGCAAATGGCTTGGACTCGATGGCCAGTTTTTTCTGAACAAACAGCCTAAATATATCACGCGCCGAGTGGCCCGTCGCGAGGATCAATGCATTGGCTTCCACGCGCTCGTCGCCATTGACAATCACCCCTTTGACTTGCCCATCGAGGATCACGATATCATCGACGCGCTTCTCAAAATGCACTTCACCGCCATGTGCCTCAATCGTCTCGCGCATCGCGGTGATGATTTGCGGCAATTTGTTGGTTCCGATATGGGGGTGGGCATCGATCAAAATATCTGTTGTCGCGCCATGCTGGATCAATATTTCCAGGATTTTGCGTGTGTCGCCGCGCTTTTTTGCCCGTGTGTAAAGCTTGCCATCAGAAAATGTACCCGCGCCGCCTTCGCCGAAACAATAATTGCTTTCGGGATTTACAATGCCTTCTTTGTTGAGGATGGCGAGGTCGCGCCGACGTGCACGCACATCTTTTCCACGCTCTAGGACGATGGGTTTGAGTCCGAGCTCGATCAAGCGCATGGCCGCAAACATGCCCGCAGGACCGCATCCCACGATGATCACGGGCTGAGCATTGGTGACGTTTTGCAGGGGGAAATCCCAAATTTCGGCGGGTTCTTGCGGCTCATTGAGCCAGACATTGTATTGCAATTGGTAGCTGGGTGGCCGCTTGCGCGCATCGATCGAGCGGCGCAGTAGTCGCACGCCAGAGATGGCCTCTGCGGGGCATCCAAGCCGTATGGCTATCATGCGCAGGTGGAGCGCGTGGTCATCTACTTCATTGGGGCGAACGGTGATATCTACAATTTGGGCCATAGCCCGCAAATTATGAAAAATATGGGAGCAGCTGTGATAAAACAAAGCTGCCTTGGCAAAGCAATCGCTCTACCAAGGCAGTTTTAGGGCTGTGCCACCAATCAGTCGTTGACGATGCAGGCGCGCAGACAGAGGCGCATGCAAAGTGTGATGCAAGGAAATTCCTTGCTGGCGTTTTCGGTGTTTTTCTTAACCAATTGCTGAATCATTTGATCTTTAGCGTTCATAAAACTGTTTTTTTAAAGGTGTATGAAATATATTGAAAATCAGTGCTCGGCGTTTAGCCAAGGCTGCTTGCGCAGCTGGCTGAGATATTCGGGTGTGACTTGGTCGGTCCAATCTGAATACCATTTTTGCAGGGTTTCGGGGCCTAGTCGATCGTAGATATAGCCATATTGTGCAGCGAGATCCTCCTCTATTTTTGTTTGAAAGGCGGCAGGATCGCGCTCAATCTCTTCGAGTGCCTTGCGTTTTTCGGCACCTGTGGTGGGCCCATGATTGAGGTAAAATCCGAAATAGCGCTTGCAAAATGCTTGGTATGGCATGGTAAACAAAATGAAGGTATGCCATATCTCATCCAAGAGGGTCATGGAGAATGTGATCCCGAGCGTGACGGCTTCCTCTCCTTGTGATGTGCGATAAATGCTATCGGCGGATAACCACATCCATTTTTTCATTTCTGAAAAAAGGTCGAGGGTCTCTTCACGGCTCAGGTCCCAGTGCTCCATAAACTTGTCGATGATGTCATCGTTCATGTAGGCCATCACTTCTTCCAGCGAAGCGATGCCATGTTGTGTTGTTTCAGCCGACAAAGTGCTCATACTCTCCATGATTTAGTGCTATGAGACAAGAATAAGCAATGAAATGGAATATTCCATGTTGTGTGACAACATTTTGTAGGCATAAATTTTGGGACGAAC
>JANORP010000293.1:0-3869 GCA_031415375.1 Bacteroidota bacterium
GTGGGGTATGTGCCTGTGAGCAAGGTGCCGCCTGTGTTGGACAATTTGAAAGCACCTGTATTGTTCATGTAGCACTCCATCGCCCACAATTGACCGATGGTGGTATTGGCTTGGAAGTTGAAATAGGCTCCCTGGCCCGAGGTGACATACATATTCATTTCATACTGGAAGCGGCCAGTTGTGTATTGGGCACCAAAGGGCAAAACAAAGTCTTGCGGGCCACCAGCGGGATCAGTGGACATAAGGTAGGCACTTTGAGTGCCGCTAGAAGCCTGGGTATTGACAGCTTGCGCATCTTCAGCACCGCCAGTGGCGCCACTCCAGGTGGTCCAGTTGGGTGATACCGCGCCGATATAGGCGTTGAGCGCATAGCTATCAAAGTTATCACTGAAACTCGCCTGTGCAAAGGCGCCTGTCGCCAAGCCAAGCAAACAGAGGGTGGTGTAAAGTTTTCTCATAACAAATTGGGATTACAAATGCTGTTTACAATCAATTGGCAATTTACCAAAAGATTAGCTTACCACCCAGCAATATGCTTTAAATAAATGCGTAGTGTCGCCTTACGACGATAGAGGGCATTGGACTGGGTAGCAGCCGTTCTAGCGAACATTTTGTCCATGGTGCACCTTGGCAGGTTTCGTGAAATTGGCGTTCTTGCTTCCAAATTCGTGATCGCTATGAAAAAATTGCTGGTCCTAGGCCTCCTCATCTGCATGGGCATCTTTACAGAAGCCCTGCATGCCCAACATCTTATCGTCCCCAGCGCCTACGAGCAGGCACAGGCACCTGCATGGGCGCAACGCATGTATGCACCGCGTCCCAATGTCTGGGAGATCGATGCGCTTTACCAAGCCTACTATCGCAGTCACCCGTTCGAGAAAAATTTCCATACCCAAAATTACAAACGCTGGCGCCGCAGCATCAACGATCGCATCGACGACCAAGGGTACGTACACCAAGAAACCATAGCCGAGCAAGCACTCGCCGCACTCCACTACCAATCCAAAATGGCGGCTCAGGGCCACAAGGTCACGAGCGGCAACTGGTCGCTCGTGGGTCCAATGCAAGTGCGCAACAATGGCGGGGTCGCTTTTGCCGAGCATACCAATGTCTATTCGATTGCGCAATCGGTCTCCAATTCTCTCATCATGTTGGCTGGCACCGAGCCTGGCGAGGTCTATAAAAGCACGGATGGCGGCGACAACTGGGTCAGTGTGAGCGACCAATCGCCAATTGTGAGCGGCGTCCTCTCAGTGGAAATAGACCCCGCCAATCCCAACAAAATGTTTGCTGGCACCTACAATGGCCTGTTTTCCAGCATCAATGGCGGAAATACCTGGGGCCAAGTCGGCAGCCTAGGCAATGTGGAGGTCAATGAAATCAAGATCAATCCTGTGAATCGGAGCTTGGTCTTTGCCTGTACCAAACAGGGCCTCTACCGCAGCACCGATGGCGGCACTAATTTTGTGCAACTATATGCAGATCAGACCTATGACATGAAGTGGCATGTCACCAACCCCGCCAAGGCTTTCATGGTGAAGAACAATGCGACGCTGATCAAAAGCGAATTTTTCACGAGCAATGACTCAGGCGCCACCTGGCAGATCCAGAGCAATGGCTGGTACACGAGCACCGACCCCAACCGCATCGACTACGGGGCACATATTGCGGTAACGCCTGCCGACCCCAATCGTGTCTATGCCTACCTCATCGGTGAGGCCAAGGCCAATGACGTGGGTTTCATCGGCCTCTACCGCAGCGACGATGCGGGCCTCACATGGACATTGCCCAATGGACCAGCAGGCGGCCCCTACACGGCGACCCACCGCAACCTGGCGCGCGGCAGCGACACATGGCAATACCACCAAGGATTCTACAATTGTGCCCTCATGGCGAGTACCACCAATGCCGACTCCATCCTCATTGGCGGCCTCAACCTGTGGCGCTCAGACGACGGCGGATTCACCTTCACCTCCGTCTCAGGCTATATTGGAGGCCCGCTCGACATGCATGTGGACAACCAGGACTTCAGGGTTTTTGGCAATGACTATTGGATCACGACCGATGGCGGCATTTACCATGGGCTCGATTTCTTTGATTCCCAGCCCGAAGTCAAGATGACGGGCGTGCATGGTGCAGAGTATTGGGGCTTTGGCCAAGGCTGGAACGAAGACGTCTTGGTAGGCGGCATGTACCACAACGGCAACAATGCCTACCATGAAAACTATGCCCCCGGCGAGTTTCTTGCCTTGGGTGGCGGCGAGGCTTCGACTGGATATGTGAATCCAGGGATCAACCGCAAGACCTATTTCAGCGACATCGGCGGCCGCCTACTTCCCCTCAGCATCACAGGAACTGTCGGTGGGGTCCCTTTTGGCCTCGCTCCTAACGAGACCTATTATTCTGCAGAGAGCAGCGAACTAGAATTTCACCCCAACTGCTACAACATCGCCATTTTGGGCAATGAAAATAAGCTCTGGCGCACGAGCGACGGTGGCGGCAGCTTTGGTATGGTCTATGCATTTGGCACCGATGTGAATGCGCAAGTCAAGTATATCGAGATCGCCCGCAGCAATCCAGACGTGGTCTATCTCACGCAGCAACCCAGCGCTGGCAACAATGGGCAGATCTGGAAAACAACCGACAACGGCATCACCTGGGCCACGATTCCCCTCCCTGCCTCGGGCAACAAGCGCCGCATTCTGATGGCCTTGGATCCAGAAAATGAAAATACGATGTGGATCGCATTGCCCCAAGCCAGCAACGGCAACAAGATTTGGAAGACCACCAACAGTGGCGCCAACTGGACCAACCTCACGACCGCCATGCTCGATGGCGAGACCGTGCACAGCATCGCCCACGTCGGCGGCACCGCAAACGGCATCTATTTTTGCACCGACAATACCGTCTATTACCGCGACGACAACCTGAGCGATTGGGATGTCTTCAACACCAGTCTCCCCCTGAAATACGTCACCAATATTGCGCGTCCATTTTACCGCGACGGCAAGCTCAGGATTGCTTCCTATGGCAAAGGCATCTGGGAAAGTCCCTTTCACACACAGCCTACGCGCCCGATTTGCACGCCCATGGCGAATGTACGCAGTGCCATTTGCAGCGCCGACACTTTCTACTTTGAAGACCACTCCATGCTCAACCATGCTGGTGCCACATGGAATTGGACTTTTGCGGGCGGCACGCCAGCCACATCTTCTTTGCGCAATCCAGCCGTGACATTTGCAGGCATTGGGAACCATATCGTTGTGCTCACGGTGACCAATAACTTGGGCCAGAGCGACACCGATAGCATGGTCGTCACGCTCACCGGCGTGACCGCGACGAGCATCAGTACCGATTTTGAAACCAGTTTCCCGCCGACCGGCTATACAACCGCTGCGACTGGCAACCTTACTTGGGCGCAAGCAGCAGCAGTAGGCGGTTATGGAAATAGCAGCACGAGTTCCAAATGTGACAACTACAATGTCGATGGCGGTGGCACATCGGCCGATCTACGCGCCTACGTGAACCTCAACCTCATGCAATCGACCAAGGTGACATTTGATGTCGCCTATGCCGAGTATGGCGGGCAGTACACCGACACACTTGAAGTGCTCGCTTCCAACGATTGTGGCATCACATTTACCCGCCTCTACCGCGAGGGTGGCCAAGGCTTGGCCACGGCACCCAACCTCACCACTGGCGAGTTTGTGCCGGCCTCCAATGAGTGGCGCACCGACACCGTCGATCTCGCAGCCTACACGGGCAGCTCAGAGGTCGTCGTCGCCTTTCGTGGCATTGGCCACTTTGGGCAGACGATGTACCTCGACAACATCAATATTGCAGGCTCAGTCATCATCGGCGTCGCCCCC
>JANORP010000294.1:0-12946 GCA_031415375.1 Bacteroidota bacterium
TTGGAGCAGCGCTTCAAAGGTGACCTTGTTGCGCTCGGTGCCAAATTGGAAATCAGGAGCAAAGCCTTTTGCAAAGCCTTGGAAGGCTTTGTCGAGCTCTGGGGCACTGTGCCTTGTGGTGGTACTCATAGTCTTTGAGACATTTGTCTCCAAATATAAGACATTTGTCCCAAAAGCACAAGGGCTAAACCCAGTTTTTTGCCCAAATATGTACAAGGCAAGAGAGCCACAATTGGTGCAATCACTTGCCTAGGCCATAGAAATCCGCCGACTCACCCGATGACTTCACCATATCCCTCACCCGCATCTCCTTCACGTACTCCTCAAACAGGATCATCCTGTCCACGATGCCGTCGGGGCGCAGCTCGATGATGCGGTTGGAGACGGTGTTCATGATCTGGAAGTCATGGGTGGTGAAGATCATGTTGAGGGCGTTATTTGGTTCGAAAGATGCTTACCTGCTCTTCCATAAGTATAGCGATTTCGTTGGTTTCTTGATTGAATGCATAGAAAGGGGTCCTGAAGAAACTCGTTGTATCATATAACGTGGGTAAATGCTGCACCCTAAACGGCGCAATACGGGATATGATGTCAATGCCATCCCTTCGTCCCAATACGAAGCAGGTCTGCGTTGCAAGCAATGCATTTCCTCTCATAACATTTTCTGCGTAATATGCCTGAAGGGCTATCCAGCCTCCCTCGGATAAAGTTTGGATTGAAAATCCATTGAACTCCCCACCTTCAATGTCGATTTCAGAGTCACCATAGTCTTTGTATAGCAAAACTTGCGAGTCTCCGAATGGAGCAATGACACAAACTTCTGAGGTCAAATAATCAGTTTGCGGGTATGCAAATGATGTAAATCCAAGTGATGGATCGGATACAAGTCGAGCAATAGGTATTGCCAAAAAATCGGACCTTTCACCTTGACCGACATAGCCTATCATCCCAAGATTCCCATTTCCTAGATCGACCAAGGTTTCAATAACAAAAGGGCCATTCGCTGATTTGCCATCGCTGGTAATTTGCTCACTGGGATGCAGAAGATTCACACCGACAAGAATTCCATCTTCGATGGAAAAGAACAACCAATCGTTGGAAAAAGTGAAAGGAGTATGACGGAATGAAACGACAACCCTTTTCGTTTCATACAGAATCTTTCCGGTTTTTAGTTCTTGCACCTGCAATTGACTACCATTCCGAGCAACGCCAGCCACAAAACGATTGCAAGGAGAAATCAAGACAAAGTGCAAATCCCAATCGGATTTACGAATGAGCAGTCCCGTTCTGGGATTGTACAGACGCAATTTCCCTAAGGACGACAATGCGAGACATTCCCCAGAAAAACTCATCGCCTGTAAACTGCCGCCCTCAACAAATGGGATCGAAAGGAGGTGACTTATCATTTCATGCATAAGGTTAACATTGACCATCCAATGCTTTTGGTGCAACATTGGTAGATTTCGGAAGTTCAGACAATTTGGATTCCAAGAGAGTCATCTCCGCCTCTGTAAGCCTGTAGGCTGGATCAGCAGAAACTTCTTTTGGTCGAAGGCTATAGTGCTCAAGACCTCTTTCGGACAAAATGTTCTCGCTCGGGGTTCTTACAATTTCCAGATTAGCCAGTTGATCTGCCGTATAATAACTGTGAACGTCGTTAATGCTTCGTGGCGGGAGATTTTCATGTACTCTCGTTTCAAAAAATGTATTAACCTCAGCTCTTGAATTTGTTTTCCAAATCGAAAGACCGTCAACGTCACCTGGCCTAAGGTCGGGCTTCTTCCCAAATAACCAATAGAGTTCTCGGCCAAACGGATCATCGTTATGAACCAAGACCCACGATTCACCCAACAGTACAAAGTAGGTATGAGCTATATCAACCGTGATATTGTAAGTTGCTTGGTTTCCAGCCAATTCAATTTCGCGGACCGATGAAATTCGCAATTCTCCATTCGGCGTTGTCAATCGATGGCTCGTTTCCAAGGATTTTGCGGGCATCCATCCTTCACCAGCCACAAGAAACTGGTGATCGCGCGTTGCCAAGAGATTTCCACCGTCGCCTATGATCTCAATCACTTTTTCCGTTTTTCCAATCAATGTTGCCGTCACATCAAAGTTGGCAAGAAATCCTGGACTATCATCACCCAAAGATTGTACTTGAGAACCACCTGCCAAATCTTCGATATTTACAGGGCCACTTGGAGTCAACACCTTAGTGCCGGCCAAGAAGCATGGCCTATACTCAGGGTTTTTGGGATTGCGTCTCGGCTCCTCAACGGGAGCCCTAGGTTCTTCGACTGGAACACGCGGCTCCTCAACTGGCGCGACAGGCTCTTCGACTGGAATCCTTGCCTCTTCGACAGGAACCCTTAATGGATCCTCTACAGGTACTTTCGGGCTAGAACCTCTGAATGCCTTGACTGCCGAGACACCGAATGCAATCAAGAACACGACGCCCATCGCAATGCGCTCCCCACGTTGAAAATCGGTGAGTTCGCCACCGGTTGCGCGGGTGCCTACCATGCCCTCAACGATGAATGGTATGCCCGTGATGTCCAAGATGCCCAGCACCCCAACTCCCAGAATCCACCAGCCACTCGGGCCCTCGCCATGGTGGTCAATCTTGTATTCTTGCCAGCGATTGTAGATGCCAAAACCTATACCGATAACAAGACCCACCACCAACAGTACAACGGCGATCACCTCCGCTGCGACGGCACAGGCCGCCAAAATAGCTCCCAATACCCAAAATACGGCCAAGCCGATCAAAACGACCACGATAGCCTGCAATAAACCAAACAAAATCCCGCCTAGCCACGCGCCGAATGTTGCTTCAAACCATCTGCCAACCGACTCGACGACCCCACCGAGCCAGCTCCAGAATCCACGCATGACCCTAGATGATACTTGGCCGTTTTTGGCCTCGGCCTCGGCCCTGAGCGAAGCGTATTTGCTGTCGATCTCGGATACAGCCTCGCCCATCTTGCCGCGAGCCGTGACCAGTAAATTTTTGCCCGCTTGGAGGCCGTCAGTCACAAATTGTGTGAGGTTGGCGACTGCCTCGACATAGATCGCTTCGAATTTCACCTCCAAGTCGCTGCGTGACTTGCCGAGACTGCCCAGCATCTCGTCGGTGGCGGCAGTCACACTTACTTGTGTGTCAGTCACAAGTTTGCACATACCGTCAAGCGCTGCCTGCCCAGCGTTGTCGATCTCGGTGCCCAAGCCAGTGCCTATGCTGGCGGCACGCTCAGATTCCGAGTCCATGGTCTGAGCAAAGTCTCCGCCTGCCGCTTGTGCCAAACCAGCGAGTTCGCTATTGGTTTTGTCTTCCCAAGTAGCAAACCCAGACTCCATCTCAGTTGCAAACTGGTTGATCTTCTCCTCTATCTGCCCCACCGCAGTCTTGACGCCTTCGGAATCGTGGGACGATGCCCTGAGCAACTGGTCGTGGCTGGTCTGGCCATAGGTCTCCACTTGCTCGGCTGCTTGCGTGTATTGTATGCGAAACTCGCCCTCGACTTGAGTGGCAGCGCCGTCGATCTGGGCGATGTACTGTTCAAGTTGTCGGTCGATCACAGTCTCGGCATTGCGCTGCTCGGCCTCCAAAGCTTGCTGCCCCTGCGCAAGGGCCACATTCACGGCCTCACGTGCCTGCCTGGCAGCAGAGTCAATCTGCAGGCCGACCGAGGTGCAAAGATCTGTGGCTTTCTCGACGTACTGAGCGGCCTCTTTTTCGATGCCCAGTAAGTATTCTTGATGGGCCTCGTCGTATCTTTTGCTGAATGCGCCGCCTTCAGACGTCACATTGATCGCGACTTCGTTTCCATTTTTCCTGATTTTTTCTGCGGTATCGTTTGCGATGTCGGTGAGCGCCTTGCGCTTGGCATCATTGGCCTCGGCCTCTGAACCTATCGGGAAGCTGGATGCCTCGGTGAGGATGGTCTGCGCATCTGCCTCGCTCTCGGTGGTGGCGCGCGTTGCGGCATCACTGGCTGCGTTTTGAGTGGCGGCTTTTTTGGCGGTGACGGCCGCAAGTGCGGCGGCGAGTTCCGCGTCTTTGCCAGCGGTGAAGCGCTGCAACTCTGCCGCGCCAACTGACGTCAAGATAGCCTTCTGGCTTACTGCGCTAGCGTCGATGCCACCCAATTGTGCGCTTGCTTTGCCTTGCAGGGCTTGTGCTTGCGCTGCAAAGGCGGCTGCGAGTTGCGCCTTGGTGCTCGTTGCGGTCTCTCGTAGGCCAGTTTTGGTAGTCTCATTTTGTCGCTTGTAGGCGACAAGCCGCCTACTACCCGACACGCGCAAGGTTGCAGCCTTTGTGCGGGCTAAGCCCTGCACGCGATCGGCCTCAGCATGCATGTCGATGGCCTTTTTCTCATCGCCAGCATTGGTTTTTGCTGCGGGTACAAGCTCTATGCCATTGCCATCGATCGTTGGGCGCTCGCTTTTGGGAAGCGGTTTTATACCTGGCTTCGCAGAGACGGGGGGCAGCTTGGTCTCTGCATTTTTAGCAGATGGTACTTCTCCTGCTGCATCGCCATCAGCTCCAGGCTTTTCTGCACCTGCTTTGGTCTGCTGGCCACGAGCTTCTTCCTGGGTTCCTTCGGCATCGCCTTCGTCGGCAGGGGCGTCTTTGTTTTCTTCGAGACTATTTTCATTCGATGGTTGGTCTAGGATTTCATTCATCCCCTCCAAACCATCACCTTCCGCTGCACCTTCTTCTTGTCTGGCTGGTGGTGGGGTAAAAGACTGATTGAGAATAGGCGAGTTTGTGGACTCCCCACGCAGCTCTAGTGATTCCTTGGCGACTTCATTTTCCTTGCCGTAGGCCTCAACTTCAAGCGCATCGCTAGGCGAGCTGAGGGCATTGCCCTCTTTTCCAGGCACCTTGCCCTGCATAAACTGCTTCACGTGCAGCAACTCGTGGGCCAGCATGCGCTCACTCATGGGATCGCCCACCTTGAGGGGCTCTTTGAGGTAGATGTCTGTTTCGTGGGTCAAGGCCTCTGCTCCCAATGCCTTGACAGCATCTTGGGCCTCTTGGCTACTGTGAATTCGCACGTCCCCAAGGTCTATTCCGAGCGATTTCTCATAGGCGGCCCTTTGGTCACTTGGCAAGGCATGGCCACCCGTCTTGGGCAAGGCAGGCATTTCGGAAGCCTTGAGATTTCCCTTGGCCTTAGGAAGTACTTGCGAATGAAGGGCAAGTATTTTTTCGTCGATGACTTCGACGGATTGCTTCTGAGGATCGCTCCGCTTGTCTTGCAAATTCGAAGACTCATTTTCGTCTCCGTTTTCACTGCTACGTACCTCAAATTGCGGAGGAATCACGCTCAAGGCATTGTTCGAAGTCTCAAGAAAATGATCCCGCTTGGGTGCACTACGATTGAGACGCAGCTTCTCAGCCCTAATCTTTGTCATAATTTATCTTCTTTTCCTTTGGCAAACAGACCTTTGCAATATCATGTTTTTTCAAACAAGTATCCTTCCCGTTTTCCCACTAGGAGGAAGAAAATTTCTTGAGTTCAATTCGGTTGATTCTCCATTACTGAATGCCCCCACCCTGCGCAGAGTCACGCGGTCGATATCCGCCGAGGCGGAGGGAGGCAACTAGACTCATTGCTTGGGCGATCACCCTCTACGATACGGCCCAAACGTTCGCCCAACAAAACAATAGATCGGGAACAGACCTCTGAGTGCCTCTGTGCGGCTGCCGCGGCCGAAGCCTTTGGTTTTGCTTTTCCAGAGGTAGAAATACAAACCGAGTTCGCCCATGTAGGGTGCTTTTTTCTTGTCGAATACGCTTGCGACTTTTAGGCCGCTCAGTTCGCCTTCTGGAGGTAGGACGGTGGTTTTTTCGTTGTACAAGAGGTCGCCTTCCAGCACCCACAAGGTTTCCTTGCCTATGCGCAGATATTCCTTAAACGCGAGATTGACCGGGATTTGCCGCTCTGTGCGACGCTGCAAGTGGGCGATGCGGGCTTGGAACTCGGCCGGATCGTGTTCTGTGGACTTGGGGTCTTGCTGCACGGTCGCGAAGGCGAGGCACCAACCAGAATAGAGGTCGATCAGGTCGCGCAACCGTGTGCTCTTGCGAAGCCGTTCAATCTCGGCCATTGGCAACTCAAAAAATGCCCAAGTTACTGGCCCGGTAAACCCCACCGATTCATAACCGTCGGCCATTTTGAACCGCAGCAAGAAACAATCGTGCTCGTTGCCATCCAGCCATGGGAGTGCCTTGTGCATCCACACTTCGGTCTCAACGGGTGCCTGCCCAAATTCCAGGGGGCTTGCAAGCCAAGCGCTCATCTCTGCGATGGCCCATTCTGCGGTTCTTTTAATCTTCGTCATTGGGCGCAATTTACTGGATGGTTTCGGCAAATCTCCAACCTTGATCTTCTTTGTATTCCCAATAGCCAATTTCATTCATCCCACGATTCAAATCCGAGCGGCGCGCATATTTTTTCCAGCTGCGATTTCTTGCTGGTCTTCAAAAATTCCTGCCTTTTCCAAGTCGCTCGTCTCATATACGTCCTTCTCGAAACGGAGCTTGAGCCTCCGCAACATGTCATCGATGAGGTCATGATCCTGCACCTACTCGATGAAGGCGACCAATTGACTACGACATTGAATTTCAGCGTGGGGCATTCGCTCATTTCCAAAGATCTTCAGAAATTCGGCAAGTCAAAACTAGTGCTAGTCCAGTATGAGAGGGAGGAAGTAGCCTACGGCTACTTCACCATATCCCTCACCCGCATTTCCTTCACATACTCCTCAAACAGGATCATCCTGTCCACAATGCCGTCGGGGCGTAGCTCGATGATGCGGTTGGAGACGGTGTTCATGATCTGGAAGTCATGGGTGGTGAAGATCATGTTACCCGTGAATTCGTTCATGCCGTTGTTGAGGGTGATGACCGATTCCATGTCGAGGTGGTTGGTCGGCTCGTCGAGCAATAGGAAGTTGGGGTGGCCGAGCATGACTTTGCTGAGCATGCAGCGCACTTTTTCGCCACCGGAGAGCACGCTTACTTTTTTGAGGACCTCTTCGCCGCTGAAGAGCATGCGGCCGAGGAAGCCCCGGATGAACTGCTCGTCGGTCTCGCGGGTGTATTGCCAGAGCCAATCGACCAGACTCAGGTCATTTTTGCCTTCGAAGTATTCGTGGTTTTCGTTGGGGAGGTAGCCCATCGTGATGGTTTGTCCCCAGGTGATTTTACCCGTGTCGGGTTCGGTCTTGCCGCTCATCACTTCAAAAAACGCGGTCATGTTGGCGCTGCTATCGCAGATAAGGCCGATCTTGTCGCCCTTGCCGACCGTGAAGCTCACGTTTTTGAAGAAGTATTCTCCCTTTTCGTTTTTCTTGCTCAGGTTCTCGACCGTCACGATTTGGCCGCCGGGGTCGCGCTCGGGCTTGAAGGCGATGTAGGGATACTTGCGCGTACTGGCACGCATTTCCTCAAAATCGAGCTTCTCCAAGGCCTTTTTGCGGCTCGTGGCCTGCTTGCTCTTGGAAGCGTTGGCACTGAAACGGCGCACAAACTCTTGCAACTCGGCCTTGCGGGCCTCCATCTTCTTGTTTTTGTCGGCAAGTTGCCGCTTGATGAGTTGGCTGGATTCGTACCAAAAGGTGTAGTTGCCAGTGAAGATGCGAATCTGGCCATAATCGATATCGACGACATGGGTACAGACCATGTCGAGGAAGTAGCGGTCGTGGGAGACGACAATCACAAGATTTTTGAAGTCAGCAAGGAAGTCGGCGAGCCAAGCAATGGTCTTGGCATCCAAGTCGTTGGTTGGTTCGTCGAGGAGCAGCATGTCGGGCGTGCCGAAGAGGGCCTGGGCAAGGAGAACCTTGACCTTTTCAGGGCCACTGAGTTCCTTCACACACATGTGGTGATAGGACTCCTGGATGCCCATATTGCTCAGGAGCTCGGCAGCATCGCTCTCGGCTGTCCAGCCACCCATCTCGCCAAACTTGTTTTCCAAGTCTGTCGCATGGAGCATGTCTTGCTCTGTCGCATCGGGATTGCAGTAAATGGCCTCCTTTTCCTGCATGATGCGGTACATCTCTGCGTGGCCCATGATCACCGTGTTGAGCACGAGTTCCTCTTCATATTCGAAGTGGTTTTGCTTCAAGATGGCCATCCGCTTGCCCTTGTCGATGGCGATATGTCCACGTGTAGGATCAATTTCGCCAGAGATGATCTTGAGCAAGGTCGATTTGCCTGCGCCATTGGCACCGATCACGCCATAGCAATTGCCTTCTACAAATTTGAGATTGGCCTCGTCAAAGAGGACGCGTTTGCCATACTGCAGGGCGAGGTTGGAGACTGTGATCATGCCTTAAAAGAATCTAAATGATTGTGTACAAATGTACTTTTCCCCGTTCGGGCTGCAAAGATAGGCATTTGGGATTTGAGAAACGTAGTTCGGCGAAGCTATTTGACAATAAACCCTTCACCAATCAGCCACGCAATTGGTCAGGCAAATCCGGAAATGCAATCCCATTCATTCTCCCCCACACGCAAAAGGGATGGAAATTGGTGCCGTTGGGTGATTTTTTGGATCGCTACCTTGAAAGCAAAGCCTATCTTCCCCCTCCCCAATCGTCCAATTCCTTTATGAAGTCCTCCATCGCCGCTTTTTGCTCGACTTTGTCTTCGCGGCCAGCATGCAGGCATCATTTGTCACCATCCCAAATGCCCATTTTGCGGCTTGGTTGACCTCCTAAGACCCCGCTTGCATGCTGGGCAATCAGATGGACCACTCCTTGCGCACCCATCCCCAACCGCCCAAAATCAAATCCGATCTGCTGCAAGAAGCGTGTCAAGCATTTGCCATTGCCACCTAAAATGAGCAACTTGCTAATTCAATCGCAGAAAAAATGCGTCGGTACATCGTATTTGTAAGTCTTGCCTGCTTGTCAGTTGGAATGCTTTTGGCTGCGCCCGTTTCACGTCATTGGGCTGAGGAGGTTGCGCGCAATGTCTATCTCTCCAAGCATCCGCAGGGTGCCGTGCAGGCATCGATCACCTCCATCCACCTCCAAAAATGGCACAATCTCCCCGTCATCTACGCAGTCAATTTTGCGCAGGGTGGCTTTGTGCTCCTCAGCGCAGACGATCGCGCACGCCCTGTCTTGGGCATCTGCCATGAAGGCGCATTTGACCCCAAGGTTCATGTGCCGGCCATGGATTGGATGATGGAGGAATGGTCGCGGCAAATCCACCACATTGTCCTCAACCAGATTCCCACGACACCTGAAATTGCCGCCGAGTGGGCCCGATGGCAATCGGGTGCCTATTTGGAATCGGCTTGCAAGGAAGATGCTCCGCCGGCAAGTTTCATGCCGCCCATCATCGTGCCAGCCTTGCTCAGCACGACTTGGAACCAAGGCTGCTATTACAACGCCAACTGCCCCATCGATGCCGGTGGCGGATGCGGGCGTGTCTGGACTGGCTGCGGTGCGACGGCATTGGCCCAGTCCATGAAATATTACGCATGGCCCATCGTGGGCACTGGTTCGCATAGCTATACGCCACCTTCCTACTCCCTGCAATCCGCCAATTATGGCGCGACCACCTACAACTGGGCCGCGATGCCTGGCAATGTCACCGCCGCCAATCCCGCTGTGGCGCAGCTCATGAGCCAATGCGGCATTGCGCTCGACATGAACTATGGCACGACCGAGAGCACGTGTTACTTCTCCGCACTGAACGACGCCATGAAGGCTTACTTTCGCTACAGCCTCAGTACGCAAGGCCGCAGTAAATTTTCCTATACCGACGCGCAGTGGGACGTGCTCCTGCGCACGGAGTTTAACGCCGCGCGAATCGTTCCCTACAATGGCGGCGCACACATCTGGGTCTGCGACGGCTACCAGACGAGCCCAGACCTCTACCACATGAACTGGGGCTGGGGTGGCACCTACAATGGTTACTATGCCCAAAACATGCTCAACCCGGGCAGCCTCACATTCTCGACCGTGAGCTGCATCGTCGGAATGAAGCCCATGGGTCCGTTTGAAGTCGAGGGTGATTCTTTGAGCTTCAGCGAATCTGGCTTCAGCTCCACGTTTGAGATTACCAGCGACAGCAATTGGACGGCCACCACGTCGGTGCCCTGGATCACCGTCTCCACGACGAGCGGACCGGCAGGCTATCTGCGCAACAATGTCTCCGTTCCCGCCAATCCAAGCTGGACCAAGCGCTTTGGTTACGTTGCGGTGGCACGCGGCAGCTACCGCGACACTGTCTTTGTGAAGCAAGCAGGCATCAGCCCACGCCTCGGAGCCACCCCCAATCCCATCGCAGAGGGAGCTGGCGGCGGCACCCACACGATCTCGGTCAATTGCGATAGCAATTGGGTCGTGACGTTTGCCGATTCCTGGATCAGCTATGTCGGTGGAGCTGGCATTGGCAATGGCACATTCAGCCTCACCGTCGCCAACAATCCCGGCGTCGCGGCACGCATCGGAACACTCGTGCTCACGCGTGGCACCCGCACACACACGGTCACCATCAACCAAGACGGCACTTCGGCCTTTTGGTGTGTCCCTGTGCTTGGTCCACCGACAGCCGTCGGGGCCTCCAATGTAAAGGTCAAGACGATCAACCGCACTTCAAGTGTGAGTGAGGGATATGTAATGGCACCCGACAGCACGATCTTGCGCATCGACAGCACCTACAATATCAGGATCACATTCGTCGGGAGCGTAGCGCCCGCGATCTGGGTAGATTGGAACCAAGATGGCGACTTTTTTGATGCCGCCGAGGCCATCATTGCCCCAGGCGGCAGCTGGTATCCGACGTTTGGGGGCACCAAGCTCACCAGCTTCACAGTGCCAAGCACAGCCACACTCGGACAGACGCGCTTGCGTGTGTACGTGAAGAGCTTTCCTGGCCCGAGCACGGGTCCATGCGCCACGGCTTCGGTCGGTGACATTGAGGACTTCAATATATACATCCAGCCGAGCGGTCTATTGGCGGCTGATCCCTTTGTCTTGGCGATCGACGAGCCAGGCGATGCGCCACGCTTACGCTGGACTTGGGAGCAGCCACAGGAGGCGCAAACCTTCACGATACAGCATTCAAGGGATGGCCAGTGGGAAGACATCGCCCAGCTCGACGGGCGCAGCGACCATTGGCGCGGAGTCGATGGGCTGGCGGCTGGCCGCTATCAAATCGAAGCCCTGGGGCTCGATGGGCAGCGCAGCTACTCCAATGTCGTGGAATATCGCGGCGGTGACATGGATACACAGGTACGCATCAGCCCAAATCCTATCGCGAAAGGCAGCAGCTTCAAGCTTCAATTCCCTGCCTCAGCAGCCGCGATCAGCCTGCGCGTCATGGACGCCAGCGGCAGGATCTTGCGCGCAGACAACGTGGCCAATGTAGGACTTTGTTATTTGAGCACAGAGGGTTGGGCAGCTGGGGTCTATTTTGTGCAAGTTACCATGCAAGGACGCGTGGAGCATCTGAGAGTGGTGGTGGAATGATGACAGTTCACCATCGCTTCGTTGGATACATCTCACTATTGGGTGCATGCCCCTATTTTCACAGTGCTAAAAATCAGGATGCCCCTCAGGAATAATTATTTTTTGCGGGATATACCGTATAATTGCAACATGGAAACAGTGCATCAAGACAAAGGTTCCAAGCAAGCCCAAAAGGGTGAATCACCCGAATTGGAAGGACTGGGCAATTCTATGTCCCCTCCCACATTTCAATTGAAGGCCAGCGATGGTGAATCCAATACCTCCAGCAAGGGACAATTGACCTCACTTGCACCTCCCCCTTTCCAGCTCAAGGCATCGGAAAAAGGCAATGGTGCCTCGAGTGGCAATCTCCCAGCAGACCTGAAAGCTGGAATCGAATCTCTTTCTGGCGTGGATATGGGCGACACAAATGTCGAATACAACTCTACATCTCCAGACAAAGTGGGTGCACTTGCTTTTGCGCAAGGGAACACGATCAAAATAGCTCCCGGCCAGGAGCAGCACCTACCCCATGAAGCTTGGCACGTCGCGCAGCAAAAACAGGGTAAGGTTCAATCGACCACTGCCATCAATGGGATGCCTGTAAACGATGATCATTCATTGGAGCAGGAAGCAGATTTCATGGGTGCCAAGGCCGCATCCATGGGTGCGAGCAAGAGCGGCGGCGAGGCCCTACAACGCAAGTCGAGCACCACAAATGCGCCGATACAACGGATTCCACGCAGCCCAAGTGCGACGCCATTCAATGGAAAAATCATTCCTTGGAGTACCCCACTCCGTGCGCGTGCCGATATCAACTCCACCCGACTGGTCGATGTGCCTCAGAACCATATCGTTCGCGTATTGGGTGGTGACACATGGCTACATTGTACGACACAACTCAATGGTCAGCGGTATGATGGGTACATTTCGCATGAGCAAATCAAGCGTGAAGTATCATTTACCAACACTACAGATACAGGCAACGCCTACACCTCGCAGCTCACGATGCTCAACCGCACATTCGCGATCACAAAGGAGGTCAATTTTATCGATGCAGGCGGATTTGGGAGAGGCGGATTTGGGACATTGCGCGATCGCACCACTAGTGCGATCTCAAGTAGCCTTTCGCGCAAGTTCAAAGTGAGAATCGCATCACCTGATGGATCACGGCAACCTGGAAACGGCGACTACCCTGTTACTGTAAGTGTGACCCACAATGGCTCGTCTGGTTACGGCCTGCGCTTGCACGGCGGTGCACATGGCCGCAGCGCGATGAGCTCGACTGGAGGAGATCTCTACGAACTCGGTCAAGGCAGCGAGACCTCAATACCCGACATCACCCTTGCACACGAAGGCGGCAAAATTTCAACGCCCGGCAATTCGCCATTCTCGCTCACCGGCCAGCCTTCTGCCTGCGGCACCGCGCGCGAGGTCGGCACCTTTTCGCATCGCCTGCCCGCCGACA
>JANORP010000295.1:0-4139 GCA_031415375.1 Bacteroidota bacterium
TGCCCCCGAAAAGTGCCCTAGATTTGCCTTGATCAGCTATTGGACAACATACTTGGGGCGAATCTGGCAAGGCCTTCACCAGAAAAATGCTTGTGAAACGAAAAATGAACCGTCATGCTGAGCGATTTTGGTGTGTACAGGTCACGCTTTGTGGGCTTACACATTATCGACAGCTATTGAAAGGGAATGTGGATGCCAACCCTCAAGCATTTTCAAGCGATTGTCCTGCCTGTGGAAAGATGCCATTTTATGAATTTCGCGCAAATCGCTATATTGCGTAATTGTAGGACGGAATATCAAAAGAAGTAGATTGTCACATGAATAGATTTCAAGCAAGGTTAGGCTCGCTCTGTTGTTTCATTGTCTTATTTGCCAATATTGCCAGTGGGCAAACGTATAATGATGGCCCGATTCAATTGCAGGCGCGGGTGCGCGAAGTTCAAGTCACTGCTGCCTCCAATTCCGACCTTACACTCACGGTCGGGCCATTGCCACTCGCCAATTTTTCCACAGATGAGTATTCCTTCAAGGTTTACGCCCGTGATGACCAAGATCTCGATGGTACGGGCTATACAGGCGGCACATGCTTGCAACAGGACTTCGTGACGGTGCCCAATACCTCTATCGATTACAATTCCTCCATTTTCAATTTCACCTACCTCACACCTACGGTCCCACAGTTTCTCGACATCAACCTAGATGCTTGGGAAGACGATATTGCCACAGATTTTGTGACGGTTTCTGGCCTCACAGTTTGTGGAAATGCAGGCACGTTTCCACGCTGCACCTTCGATCCTTTGTTTTGCTGCGTCAACGTTCCATTTTTTGGTTGTGTGAATGAAGGCGACGACATCCGCTGCAACCCGACGGTGTTTTACGACAACCTCAACTACCGCAACGGCCCTCCTTGCCAATGGACCGATCAAGGATTTCTTGCCGGCAGCTGCGGAGTCAACAACTTCTATCGCCCACACATCGAGACGTTTTGGCGATACACGCGCGGCACGTCCTGTGCCAACGCAATTAACCTTGGCAACGTCGCACCCGGTTTTGGCAGCTTCACGCATTTCAATTCCAACGAGTGCTATGCCAACAATTTCGCCTCTAGCCCAGGCAACGACGTCTTTTATGCGATCAATGTGACGGCGGCGACTGGGGTCAACGTTTCGCTTTGTGGCGGCGCGACTTGGAATACCTACTTGTATCTGCTCAACAGCTCCTGCACCACTATCATCTCAGATGACAATGGTTGCGGTATCAACTCCTCGGTCCTCAATTACGGGATTTGCACGCCTGGTATCTACTACCTTGTGGTCGATGGGGCTTTGGCAGCGTCCATGGGCACGTTTACCATTGTCGTCACCGAAAATCCGACCTTGGTGCCAGTCGGCGACGCTGGCTCCGACCGTAGTATCTGCGCAGGACAGAGCACTACGCTGGGTGACGTGATCCCTGTCGTGGGCGGCTTGGGACCCTATTCCTTCAGCTGGTCACCGACGACCAACCTCAGCAATCCCAACATTTCCAACCCGATCGCCAATCCTACGACCACGACGATTTATACCCTCTCTGTGACCGATAGCAGAGGCTGTACAGATACTGATCCCGTCACGGTCACGGTGAGCCCTGGTCCCACGCCCAATCTCGGCGTGAACCAGACAGTTTGCCCCACCTCACCTGTCACCCTCAATGCGGGAGCTGGTTATTCCCAGTATTTTTGGAGCACTGGTCAGTCTGGCTTACAGACGATCAGTGTCGGCAATCCAGGGAGCTATAGCGTCACTGTATTTGACGCTATAGGATGCGTGGGCCGCGATACGGTTTCCATCTTCAATTTTGTACCTACCAATGTGAGCCTCGGTGCCGATAGATCCATTTGCGCAGGTTCATCTACCCCTCTCAACGTGCCCCCTGGCATGACATCCTACAACTGGAGCACAGGGGCCACTGCCGTTTCCACAATCACGGTCTCGACCGCAGGTTCGTTTGCCGTCACCGTAGTAGATCCCAATGGTTGCACAGTACGCGATACTGTACTGATCAGTGTGGATCCGCTCCCGGTTGTGAACCTCGGTGCCGATTACAGCATTTGCCAAGCGACGCAGACCACTTTGAATGCAGGTACAGGATTCGTAAACTATGCCTGGAGCAATGCTGCGACTTCATCTACCGTGAATGTCGGCGCAGGCACCTATTCGGTCACGGTGACCGATGTGAATGGTTGCCAAAATTCAGACGCCATTACCATTGGCAATTTTGCGGCGCCGTCTGTGAGCCTCGGGCCTGACTTCGATTTCTGCCAAGGCACAACGAGCAGTATCGTTGGGCCGGTCGGCTTTGCGACCTACCAATGGAATACGGGCGCGTCCACCTCGTCGATTTCGCCTATCTTTCCAGGCATCTACTCCTTGACTGTGACCGATGGCAATGGCTGCAGAGGCGCTGATACGATCACCCTCGGTTGGTATTTTGCGCCACTGGTGAGCGTGGGATCCGATGTAAATATCTGCACGGGTGGCACAGGGGTGACCTTGACGGCCACCGCAGGATTTGCCAGCTATCTCTGGAGCAACGCTGCTAATACACAGACCACAACTGTCACGACGGGAGGCACCTATTCAGTCATTGCATCAGATCCCAATGGTTGCCAAGCATTTGACACACTCGTAGCGACACTCGTGCCGGCCGTGAGTCTGAGCTTGGGCAATCTCAATCTATGCCCTGGCGCGCCTGCGCTCTTGGATGCAGGTGTTGGCTACACAAGTTATGTCTGGAGCACAGGCAGCAATAGCCAATTCATCACACCTTCTGCAGCTGGCAATTATTCTGTCACTGTTGTCGATCCCAATGGTTGCAGCGGCAGCGCGAGCTCCACGCTCACATTTTTCACGGCCCCCACAGTTACGGCAGGGCCAGCCAGCCAAGATCTTTGTGACGGCGGCACCTTGCAGCTCACCGCCTCTGGTAGTTTTCCAAGCTATCTCTGGTCCAATGGCACCATTGGTGCAATCCTAGATGTGACCAGTCCAGGTAGCTATACCGTGACAGCCACCGACGCAAACGGTTGCGAAGCGAATGCCACTGTCCTGGTCAATGGACTGCCAGCCCCGATCATTTTCCTTGGCAATGACACTGTACTCTGCGATGGTGGCACGGCGATGCTCGATGCTGGCGCGGGATTCACTGCCTACGCATGGAGCGATGGCTCCACAGCCCAAACCTTCACTGCGACGACGACTGGGACTTATGGTGTCACCGTCACGGGCGTCAATGGCTGCGAAGGCAGTGATGATATCACGCTTTCCTTGAGCCCTCCGGTGGTCGTGGATCTAGGTCCGCTCACGACCCCATTGTGCGAGGGTGGCGAACTGCTACTCGATGCAGGTGCTGGCCTGCAAACTTATACCTGGTCCAATGGACTCAGCATCAACCAATACCTGGTCGTGAGTGATTCAGGCCAATATGCAGTCACGGTCACCGACCAGTTTGGCTGCTCGGGCAGCGATGGCATCACGGTCACCTTGGTGCCCTTGCCGCCGTTTGAGGTGCAGAGCGTGGTCGTGTGTCCTGGGGAATCAGCAACCTTGGATGCTGGAAGCGGCTTCACCTCCTATCACTGGAGCACTGGCGAAAATACCCAGGCCATCACAGTGAGCAACCCTGCGAGCTACAATGTCACGGTCACATTTGCCAATTGCGAATTGACCGATGAAGTGGATATGCGAGACGATTGCAGCAGCACTATTGATATCCCCAACGTATTCACCCCCAACGGCGACGGCTTCAACGACAGATTTGTCATCGAAGGCAAAAACATCGAAGAGGTGGAGTTTTGGATCGTCGATCGCTGGGGCCATACCTTGTTTACGGGTACCTCACTCAACGCAACTTGGGATGGCAAACTCAATGGCAATGACCTCCCTGAGGGCGTCTATTTCCTCGCGATCACCTATAAATACAAGGACGAAATCACCCAGCATAAGGATGAACTCCCTGTGACCTTGTTCAGATAATCTGTTCGTCGGGCCTACCTAGCGTAGGTGTTATCCGTTCGTCGGGCCTCTCCAGTACTGCTGGGGAGTCCCAACGAACGGCTCGGATCGCAACTGATGGGTAACTGTTCGTCGGGCCTCCCCACA
>JANORP010000296.1:0-13316 GCA_031415375.1 Bacteroidota bacterium
CGCTCGATCATTTGCAGCAACGCAATACCCGCCACTGAAAATCCCAGCAAGGTCATCGCCCAATAGATCAAGGTGGTTTTGGAGATGAGCTTCATGCAGGCACAAATTTGTATCCAACGCCATAGGTCGTCTTGATCCAATCCTCACCGCCATGGTCGATCAGTTTTTTGCGTAGGTTTTTGACATGGGCATAGATGAAATCAAAATCGTCATAGCTGTCTGCCATGTCTCCCCACAGATGCTCAGCGATCTCGGCTTTGGTCAGTACACGACCTTCGTTGCTCGCAAAGTAGAGCAGCAACTCATATTCCTTGGGGGTGAGTTCAAGGGCATGGCCGAGGATGGTGACACTGTTTTCTTCGGGAACGATACACATCGATCCAAAAACCAATTGTAAACGGCCTTGTAGGCTACGGCGTCTGAAGATAGACTTCAGCCGGGCGATCAACTCAGAAGTATGAAAGGGCTTGGTGAGGTAATCGTCGGCCCCGAGGTCGAGGCCCTGTAACTTGTCGTCGAGCGAGTCTTTGGCACTCAAAATGAGCACACCCGTGTTGGGCAAATGGTCTTTGAGGGCTTTGAGCACTTGCATGCCCGATCCATCGGGTAGCCCGATGTCAAGAATCAAAGCATCATAAGTGTATAGGGACACCTTTTCGATGGCCTCGCGCACGCTACCTGCTGCTTCTACGACGTAGCCCATTGCACGCAATTCCTGCATGAGTTGCGTGCACAACAAGGCCTCGTCCTCCACGACCAATACTTTCATAAGTTGGAAATTTAGGCGGAAATTCTGTAGCAATTCTGAAAATACATTGGGGTTTCATTTCTGAATAATTCGAAACAAATCAACTATCTTGCAGCATTCAAATCAATCAACAAAATGATGAATAGATATCGCCTCGGCTTTTTATTATGTAGCATTTGCCTCCTATTTTCAGGGTGCAGTGGCCTCTTTGATGGGGTAGAGCACTTGGAAATGGACAAGGATTTCAAAGAAGCCAAAATAGGAGACTACGCGATCATGCTGCCGCACTACGTCACGGCCGATCCCACGCTGCATGCAGAGGCTTCGCTTTCCTATTCCTTTCCCGACAAAGAGGTGTATATCATCGTCATCGATGAACCCAAGGATCCTCTCATGGCAGCGCTAAAGGATGCCGACCTGTACAAGGAGGGAGACCGCCTATCAAGGGTGTTGTTTGAGCTTCAGTCGGATAATATCGGGCAGAATGCTACTGTGGAGCCAGGTTATGTCGCGGTCGATACACTCATCGATGGCTTGGAGGCAACCTCGTCTGAATTTATTGCATCTGTGCCAGACGTGCAAGTGGATGTGGCCTACTTCGTCACATGTATCGTCGGGGATCGCAGCACATACACGGTCATGTGCTGGACCACCAAAAATAAACGCGACAAATACCGCGAAACCTTTGGGCAGGTCGTCCAGTCGTTTCGTTTGACGGGGAATTGAGCGTGGATTAGTAGTCCTCGAGGCCAGGTGCAGCACCCATTTCGACAGTGCCCGAGATAAACCAGTTCCATATCAGGTCAAATTCATCGGCCCAGTCCTCGCGCTTCAGGTGCATGATCTGGTCTTCAAAGTGAAATTGGATTTCGTCTTCGGTGCGGGTAGGATTCGCGAAGCGAAGCGGAAAGCTACGCTTGGGGCTTTGGTGCAAGATGTCGTGTACAGAGATGATGGAGAAGCCGTCATTGACAAAAAAAATCTCGGCTACGCTGCGCTTGAGTTTCACATGGGCCAGCAGATTGCCTAGTAATATGGAGCCGATGAGTGCAATCACCCCAAAAATGATCATTTCCTTGCCTTTGTAGCTCCTGATCACCGCGCCAATCAGCACGATGAACATCAGCACGAGGTAATACCGCATTGCGTATTCCTGCGTGATGACGAAGGTGTTTTTACTGCGCGGATAGTGCGTACTACGAAAGCTCGCCATGCGATTACTCCACATGCTGCAGGTCCTCCCGATGCCCAAGCAAAAATGCTGCTGTTTCCATGCGTTTTTTTCCTTCGATTTGGAGCGTGTCGATGCGCAAACTCCGATCTGCACAACGCACCCATAGCTCCTTTTGTTCAGTCACCCGCAAGCTGCCTGCCGGGCCATCGATTTCGAGATCGCCCTCTGTGGCCTTGTAAATCTTGAGCATCTTGCCGTTGAGTGTGGTCCAGGCTGTCGGGTAGGGGCTGAGACCACGCACGAAATTGTACAACTCCGCAGCTGACCGATGCCAATTGATGCGACAATCGTCCTTGAAAATCTTGGGTGCAGGGTGCAAAAAGGCTGTTTCATCTTGGGGCTGTGGCTGCAAGGTCCCTGCCGCGATGGCCTGCACCGTTTCCAACACGAGGCTTGCGCCTTGTTCCATCATGGCATCGTGCAAATCGCCCGCATTCCATTCGTGAGGGATGCTCACCTCCGTTTTCAGGAGAATCGCACCCGTATCAATCTGTTGATCGATCATGAAGGTCGTCGCACCTGTTTTTGTCTCGCCGTTGATGACCGCCCAATTGAGGGGTGCGGCACCACGGTAGTCTGGGAGCAAGGCGGCATGCAGGTTCAGGGTGCCGCGTGTAGGCATCGCCCACACGACTTGCGGAAGCATGCGAAATGCAACCACAATGGCGAGGTCGGGCGCAAGCGTCGCGAGCGCTTCTACAAAGGTAGGATCCTTGAGCTTCTCGGGTTGCAAAACCATGAGGCCGCGTGAGACGGCAAACTCCTTGACAGGGGAGGCAGTGAGCTGTTGGCCACGACCACTGGGGCGGTCGGGCGCTGTCACGACGGCCACGACGTCATAGCCGTGATCGATCAAGATCCGCAATGAAGGGATCGCAAATTCGGGCGTGCCCATGAATACGATGCGCATCTGGCAAATTACGGGTCTCGCGGCGTACCGTGCAAGCAAGAATATCCCCGCGTCCCCAGACTTATTCGATCACCTCAGATTTGATTTTTTCTTCCTTCGCACCCTTGCCTTGCGACACCAAGACGACGATGCCGATCACCAACAATATCAACCCAATAAGGCCCGTGATGCCAAAGGTGATGAGCAAGGCGAGGAGTAGGGGGAGGAAAAAAGGGTCGGTGATCAACGCGAATGCCAAGATGAGCGTGAGCAAAGAAGGCAGGAAAAACAGGAGGCCGAAGCCAAGGAGCAGCCCACCAAGCGGGTCTTGGCTTGGATGGAGTATTCTGTGCTTGGCTTGCTTATGGAGAATTTTTTCGATGCCGAATTGGGGCCAGATAGTGTTTTGCGTGTTGGGCTTGCTTGTGGTTGGTTGCAGCGCAGGTGCCACCTCGGCGACACTTTTGCGGTGGTGGCTCGGGTGGCTGATTGCTGGCTCAGGTTGCATGATCCCCTTGCCGATTTCACGCTGACTCATCGCGCTGTCGTCGGCACTTTGGGCCTCAGACTGCGCTTGCAAGTTGGCGCTGCAGATCATCAACAAGGTCGCTGTAGCAACGAGCGCCAGAAACTGAGGGAAATAGCTTTTCATGTACATCGTATGATTGGTTATGGCACTAATGTAGGAAAAAGGATTGACAAATGCTTTTTTCAATCGGACTCTGGTAGGACGAAATGTCTTGCCGAGAGGGATGGAAAGTTACTGAGGGTCAGGGAATGGCGGTACAAAGCGGAGTGCGGCGACGCAAGAAATCGGGTAGCTGGCCAAGATTTGACACACACGTACGCGTGTTATCAGGATTGCGGGGCTGCAGGTCGGCGCTTCTTACCACCTGAGAAGCCAGCAATCAATCCCCCAATGAAGAGGACCAAACCGACAATGAAAAGGACCGACAAGACAATGGTCGAGATGAGGAGCACCAATCCAAGTGTCGTGCCAGCGGTGAGGATGGCACCGACAAGGACGCCACCCCAGACCAGCATCATCAAAAGACCAGTGAGGCTCAAGACCAATGGAATCGGTCGATTGGGTTGCGCAGGGCGCTGTTGGCGTGCCAAGAGCTGTTCCCAATTGGGTTGCGTTGGCTGCCCTTGTAGGCGCGTAGCCTTAATCGGGAGTGAAAAGACAGCCGCAAAAGGCTTGGCGTTTTTGTGGGCCTTGGCCTCAGATTTTGCCGGATGCAGGGGGCTGTCTGAGGGTGCTGCAGCCAGTTGCTCGTCGCTGCCTTGGGCTTCACTGCCGCTGGTCTGGGCCATCAGCGGCGCGGTCCAAGCGGCAGCTAGGAGCGTACCACACAACGAGAGCCTGTAAATCAATTGGATGAAGGAAGAGGGGCGCATGCTTTTCATGAATGCAATTTGAAGGGCTTTTATCAATTAGTCAAAATCAGGGTACAGCAGATATTTCTTGCGGATCACCTTGAATCTGCCCAATGCAGGTTGCCAGCTGGCATAGATTTCTTCTGCGGATTTGCCTTGTTTCAATTGGGTGCGCATGGTGTTATTGCCGAGGAGCAGGTTGAAGCTCGGCTGGTACAGCGTGGCGTAGTTGCCGACATTTTTGGATTCTTCTTCAAAATTGATGAGCAGCGCGATCCCTGCCATGAACAATTCCTTGCCCGCGACACGGTTGAGGAAATGTATCCCGTAGCAAACCTGGTTTTGAAAATCGGGATTGACCGCCTTGCCCAGCGTGGAGCGCGGGGTGAATTTTGAGTATTCGGCCTTCAATCCATACAATTGCATGTGCGTTGCCTCGGCTACTTGCGCAATGGAATCGCGCTTGAGCTCGTTTTCATAGCCCTTGTGCCATGGTGCGCCCAGCATTTCAAATGGATGCGCAGTGCCACGTCCTACGCTCACTTTGAGGCCTTCAAACCAGCACAACATCGGGTAAAGGTAAGCGCTGTATTCTGTGCTAAGGTTGGGGGAGGGGGGCACCCATGCGAGGCCCGTTTCGGTCCAGCGCGTATTGTGTTGGTAATCGGCACATTTCACAACATCCAGGATGCACCGCTTGCCGCCAGCGAGCCAGCCTTCGCCGTTCACCATCAATGCATATTCCCCAATGGTCATGCCATGCGCCGTAGGCACGCGGTGCATGCCCACAAATGATTTGTAGGCATCCTCCAAGACAGGCCCTTCGACATACCAACCGTTGGGGTTTGGGCGGTCCAAGATCATGATGGGGATCTTTTGCTCGGCGCAAGCCTCCATCACGTAACTCATGGTAGAGATATAGGTGTAAAAGCGTGCGCCGACATCCTGGATGTCAAAGAGGACCATGTCGATGCCCGCGAGTTGCTCTGGCTTGGGCTTTTTGGAGTTGCCAAAAAGCGATACTATCGGGATGCCTGTGCTGGCATCTTTGGAGTTCGAGACATGTTTGCCAGCATCTTGGTCGCCCCTGAAGCCATGTTCTGGCGCGAAAACCTTGGCGATCTTGATGCCACGGCGGTGCAGGGTATCGACGAGGTGCACCGCACCCTTGCCTTGGTCGTCTTGTGCAAAGACAAGGCTGGTGTTGTTGGCGACGATCGCGATCCGCTTGTTGGTGAGTTGCGAGATGCGGTCGGTGATGAGGATCTCAGCACCCGTGCGCACACGGCTATCGATCCCAGTCGTAATCAATGTATCGACTTTGGGGTGTGAGGGTGGCGTGGTGGATGTATTGGGGCGGCAAGCACCTAGCCAGAGCGCTGCGAGCAGGAGGGTAAGGGACAACATGGTGGAATTCAGTGGTATCTTGGGGGCCATGCCGCAAATATACGGTTTCCAAGTCTTTTGCAAGAATTGTGCCCGTATGCCATTGGGGTTGGAGTGAATCCTGTTTTCAAGCTCGTTGTGGCAACGAGAAGTGAGCCATCTGGCGACCTCGATTTACAGCGAATGGGCACGTATGGAGACTAGAATTCCTGAATGTGTGTACATTTTTGGGTGCGTTTGCAATCGCAACCAATCTGTGACATGGCGACTCTGAAGCCGATGCGTGCCCCACCGCGCGCTTGCGGCCAGCCCATGCGGCTGCCGCAGAGTGCTGCATATTGGAAATCGGCCCAGCTGCCGCCCTTGACGACACGTGCCTCGTCTGGAATTCCACCATCTGCCGCTTCAAACAATCGAATTTGTCGAGGCGCTTGCTCGGTCTTAACTTCCTCGACGAGATTGACCCTAAACACATCTTCACACCACTCGGCGACATTGCCAGCCATTTGATACAGCCCTTTGGAATTGGGGGCAAATGACTTTGCAGGTGCAGTATATTCATAATTGTCACCGATATAGACGCCCGGTGCGGTTTTGATATTCGCGCGGTACTGCCCTTTTTCATCGACCATAGTGGTGCTCTTCCAAGGCAAGTTGTAGGCAAAAACAGTCTTGTCAGCTTTGCTTTCAAATTCGCGCGCTGCAAATTCCCATTCCATCTCGGTTGGCAGTCGATAGCTAGGCAATGGTCGCAAATTTCTGGCCGCGCGTAGCTGATTCATGTCCCAGGTAAGCCAAGCGCAATAGGCCTTGGCTTGGTCCCAGCTCACCCCGACCACTGGATATTGGTCAAATGCAGGATGCAGAAAGTAGTGTTTCACCAAGGGTTCATTGCTCGAAAGCACAAAATCGGTCATCCAGCAATTGGTGTCGGGCAGCAGCCCAGCCATCGCGGCATTTGTGATGAGCGGGTGCCAGGCATGGTGCACGTCATCGTATTGTTTGGCCTTCAGCTGGGCTTTGAAGGCCTTTTTTTCATCTGGCCTGAACAGGGAATCAAGCAGAAATTCGCGGTATTGGGCATTGGTGACTTCCGTTTCTGAAATGAAAAAACGAGAGACGGTCACGCGGCGCTCAGGATTGTTTTGGTCGGGGACCTCGCCGATCGTCGTTTGGTTTTGGTTGAGTCGCGCATAAAGTGGGTCGTTGCCTAGCAAGACCATGTAATACTCCTTCACTGCAAATTGATAGCCACCGCCCAATGTTGCCGTATTGCCCTCAACGAGCTTGAAGGCAGGCAAGTTTTGGGCTTGCACCAAGACCACTGACCAGAGCAGTAAATGGAGGAGTACTTGTTTCATGAGGTGGATTCTAATTTGGTTGAATGCAAATTGGTAACACATTTAGGAGGCAGCTCGCGGGTGTACAATCCCGCTCAGAGAGCGGGATAAGCACGGCTCATGATTCAGTCATCCGCCAAGGCGGGCAGAGGCTCCCGCTTCAATTGCCAGCGGCATACAGAGCCACTGATGTTGCGATTGCTACTGTTGGTTTGCCAATTCATGCAACTCGTACCACGCTGCCAACAAAGAACCGATGATGGCGTGACATTTGCGACTTCAAGAATAAATGCCTAAATCACCCCCGAAACGCGAATTTATATGATTACGATCACCCAAAGAACTCTTGCTGAGATTGCGATTTTGGATTTACATGGCCGCCTTGTAGGCGAGGCAGGCATTCAGTTTTTGGCGACAGTGTCGCCGCAGATAGTAGAACTCGGTGTGCGCAAAATTCTCCTGAATTTTGAAGGTTTGACACAATGCGATTCGATGGGGATCGGCGCCCTGTTGCGCATTCACCAATCGTTAGAAAATATGGATGGCCGCATGGTTATCTGCCAGGTCAATGATTTGATAACCAAGGTGTTTTCGCTGACCCATATCGACGAGGTTTTGTATGTCGTAGCGACTGAGGCAGAAGCATTGGAAGCTTTTGATTTGCCTTTGCTCGTGCCACAAGGGCATGGATGAGGCAGTTTCATTCCCTGAACAATTGCCTTCTGGGATCTCCCCTTTGCGTAGGACTCCCTTATTGCATCACCATTTTCCCCGTGGCATAGACCTTGTCGTCGATCACCAGGCTGTACAAATAGACGCCGCTGGCATGGTAGCCATGCTGAAATGCGGCTTCATTGACGCCGACCTTTAAATCGAGTTGTAGGCGGTCAATTTCCTTCCCGACCAGGTCAGTAATTTGGATATATGCTGCCTGATAGGCGATGGGCGTCGTCAAGACGACTGTGATTTGCGTGGCTTCATCAAATGGATTGGGCCGATTGGAGAGCAATTGCACGACTGTCGGCTCACTTGCAGCGGTTGTCGTCTGGTAGAGTTCGTAGGAAAATAGGCTTTCGACGCCTTGGGCATCGATCGACGCCACGCTGAAGATGATGGTCTGTACCCCTGGCAATCCATAAATGGTATCGATGGGGCCAGCGATTGTATAGACCGAATCCCAATCATTGGAGGCGGTGCGAATGCCGACACGGTAGTGGCCATATTGTAACTGCGTTGTGAGCGTGATCTCGGCTGCATTGCCGGGCAGTAGGGCGGCGGTAAATTCGGGTGTCTCAGGACCCAAGGCGATCATCGAGGCCGCATTGCCGTTGATGGCTGTGTTGCGTGCGAGGTAGTTGAAATCAATCCATAGACTGTCAATATTGCCATTTAGGTCTGTGTCGGCACCCAGGCTGTCGGCCGATGTATGCTGATGGTCATTGTAGCCAGGTCCCACGGCGGCATTGCCGTGTTCATTGGCCGAGGTGAAGCGCATCGCTGTAAATTGAGCTTGCCGAAAGGGGATATGGTCGCCACCGCGCCCCGATCGGTCTTCTGGAGTCATGATGTGCATGGTCATCGGCACAGCCACATGGGGCAACAACATTTCCTTGTACTGCAATTTATTGTACCTGGCGAGCTGCTTGTGGGTGGAATTGAATCCTCCAAAGCTAAACAACCTCAGATTCAGGCTATCGATTTGGCCAGCGCCTGGGCAGCTCGGTGCGCTCGATGTTTGGCCGCAAATGATGCCGCCCACCACATCATTATTGAGTACAGCCTTGATCGGCATACTCTCCAATGTTGCGTAATCGCTCATGGCCTTGGCGCCATATAAGCCTTGCTCCTCGCCGATGGTGAGCATGAACACGACATTGCGGTGGTAGGAAAATGCGCTCATCACGCGGGCCAACTCCAGCACGAGCGCGCACCCACTGCCATTGTCATCGGCACCTTGGGCGCTGCACGAAGTGTCGCAGAGCACGGCACAGCGACTGTCCATGTGGGCTTCGATCAACACAAAGCCTTGTGCAGTCAGGTCGGTGCCTGGGAGCACGGCGACCACGTTGCGGTGCCGCGGTGTGCTGCAGATCTGAAGGTCAAATTCCAAGTAGCCGACCTGCAAGCGATCGTCATGCGCTCTGCTGAAGCCCAAGAGCAGATCGTGGGCCCACCGGCGTGCTGCACCGATCCCAAATGTTGCAGTTGAGGTATCTGAACCTGAGTTGCGGTTGCCAAAACTCGTAAGCCGCTCCAGAAAAAACCGCAAACTGTCTGCTGAAATCTGTGCCTGCAGCAACTGCGCGATCGAGTCGGGGTGATCGATGACCTGGACTGCTTGGTAGTTGGCAGGAATATAATTATAGCTAAGCACGTTGCGTGCAGCAGCGTTTGTGAGCCTGATATTCGCCTGGGCAAATGCAGTTGTTTGCAATATGAGGCCCAGCATGAGCACTCCCCAGCCGATGGAGGGATTTGGATTCATACTGAAAGATAGGCAATTGTCGCTTTGGATTCGCTCCCTTCTCAATGCAATTCAGAAGAAGGTTTCCATATTGATCCCTCTGTGAATTTTGTAGCTTGCACATAGCACCCACGTTGGGAGATAGAATGCAAGAAAAAGAAGGAAAATGAAAAATCCCAAGCAGGTATTGCTGTTGAGCTTCTGGATAGTAGGCGCGGTTTATATCGCCTTGATCCATTGGGTTCCTTTTCCAGGGAGCATGTTGATCAAGGCGATCCCAATTTGGTGCCTCGCAGCATTGGCTTACAAGAATGTGGTCGGCACGACGGGCAAGTTGCTCACGCTTGGATTTTTGCTTTCATCGGTCGGTGATATTGCCCTTACATTCAATGCCGAATTGGCTTTCATGATCGGTTTGGGCTTCTTTTTGTTGGCGCATGTAACCTATATCGTCGCTTTCAGTCGCAAGATCAAGTGGGAGGTGCGGCGTATCCCTTTCTTTCTTTTCGCGATTGGTGCTGGTATCACAATGTCGATTTTGCTTGCTCCACACTTGGGCGCGATGGCTGCGCCCGTGTACACATATTTGACCGTGATCACGATCATGGTCTTGTTTGCAGGCTTGCGCACAGACGTCTCCCCCATGCTGATGCTTGGTGCCCTCACCTTTATGGCTTCGGATGCGATGATTGCTGTGAGCAAGTTTCTCCAGCCATTTCCTGGAGCGAAATATGGCATCATGATCACCTATTACCTAGCACAATTTCTGATCGTCTGGGCCTTCATGCGGCCCTTGCCAGCTGGCCAAATGCAAACTACTGGGAAATGAAGTCGGTGGGCATTGCGTGAAACATCGGGTACCGCTTGCTGAATAGCATGCCACTGAAGGGATGACGGGGATTTCTTGGCCTTCTGAGATGACCACTGACCAATGCAAAGAGGGTGACTGGTATCTGAGACCTATTTGGGAGCGATGCGTAGCATGAAGGTGGCAACCGCAAAGAAGACAACATTGGGGATCCATACCGCAATCCATGCAGGGTACTTGTCGCCGATGACGGCTTGGCCTGTGACAACCAAAAGGATATAGATAAAGTTGATGACCAAGCCGATCCCGATTGAGAGTGGTGTGCCACCTCGGCGCTTGCGCGTGCTCACTGCAAAGCCGATCAAGGTCAAAATGATCGCTGCGAAAGGGTAGGCAAATCGGCGATATTTTTCCACCACCATCTCCTCGTCGAGTCCCGATCTACGCGTCTTTTCAAGTTCGATACTGGCATACAACTCATTGAGTGGCATGCTCTCTGCCCGCATTTCTTTGATGTAGATGTCGTCGGGCGTGAGCAGAAAGGTGGTGTCCATGGCAGGCAGCTTGTACAATTCCTCTTTGCCACCATAGAATGTATGCACGCTCACATTTTCCAGGTGCCAGTTCTTTTGCTCCTCATTCCACTTGATTTTGGTGGCATCGAGTTTTTTGAGGAGTTCCTGTGCACTCACAACCTCCATGGAAAAGAGGTAGCCTTCATTGGACCACTGATTGAAGGAGTAGAGATAGACAAAGGTCTCGTTACCAGTCTTTTCGTCAAATCCGATCTTCTTGTGAATGTTGGTGTCGGTCATCACCGTACGCCGCTTGAGATACTTGTACTCAAAGTCCACCCTTTCTCGGTTGGCGATCGGTACGACGTAGGCATTGAGGTAGAATGAGATGCCGGCAAGCAAGATCGCCGTCCCAAGGTAGGGTGCGAGCACTCTCCAAAAACTGATCCCGCCAGCGAGCATCGCCACGATTTCAGTATTGTTGGTCATGCGCGAGGTGAAGTAAATCACCGCCAAAAAGATGCAGATAGGGGCCAAGAGATTGCCGTAAAACAGGCAAAAATTCTTGTAATAGCTGAAAATCAGCAAGTCAATCGGGGGCTTGCGTTCAATGAAGTCGTCGATCTTTTCGGCCACATCGATCACGATGGAGACCGCCAAGATGATCATCACCATGAAGAAAAACGTCCCCAGGAACTTGAAAATGATATACCGATCTAACTTGTTGAGCATCGCTGGGCGAATTTAGGAAATCTCGCAAGACTTCGCGTGGACGTGCAAAAATAGTGCCGCTAACGGCCCGTTTTTTTTAGGGCCAGAAGTATTTGAGATGCGGCTGCTGGAAAACTGATGTAAATTTCGTTTTTTGCATCCAACGAATGGCGGCAGTTTTGAAGACTTGGATGTCGATCGCTGACAGATCGTGGTTTCAGGATTGTTGAAAAACATAGGAAGATGGCTAAGCAAACCTCCAAAATATTTGACGCTCGGCGATACATGGAAATGGCGGTCGAGGCGATGAAAGAATCCCGCAATGAGCCTCGGGCCGATGGCAAAGTCCCACCGAAGGTAGGGGCAGTGCTGGTTTTTCCTGATGGTGAGGTTGTTGTAGCCTATCGTGGCGAGCTGCGGGATGGTGATCACGCTGAGTTTACCTTGATCGAGCGAAAATTGCAGGATAGGAATCTGGAAGGCTGTACATTGTTTACCACCTTGGAACCTTGTGTAAAAAGGAACCCTCCGAAGGTTCCATGTTGTCGCCGCACCACCAATGCGCGCATCAAGAAGGTCTATGTGGGCATCACGGATCCAGATCCAACCGTTGACGGAAAAGGGATTCAACACCTCGTGGATGGCGACGCTACGGTCATCATGTTTGACCGCGACTTACAAGATGCCATCACGCAGGAAAATGCGATGTTCATCGCTCAGGCCATGGACAGGAAAAAAAAGGAGGCTGAAGCTGACCTTTTGGGACCCTTGGAGCGTGTGGTTCCTGATGCTGACTTGGGTCAATTGTCAGAAAAAGCACTTTCAAAATTCATCAAGGAGTCCAACCTTGAATTTCAAGGGATTGATGACATTGAATTTCTTACGTTTTTGAGCGATCTGAGATTGATTCAGTTCGATTCTGAAAAGCAGGGCTATCGGCCTACTGGCCTAGGCATCTTGCTGTTTGGAAAAAACCCTCGTGCGCGGTATCCGCAAGCCGCCTTGATGGCTTCTGTATCCTACGGTGAAAACAAGATTGAGCCAAGGACCTTTGACGAAGCCCTTGTATTATTGCCTGATGCCCTCTCAGATTGGCTCAAGAAAGTGCTGCCTTTGGCCAAGGAAATTTCTGGTTTCAAACGGCTGGATATGCCCGAGATTCCCTTGGAAGTCTTGCGCGAGGCCGTGATCAATGCGGTTGTTCATCGTGACTATTTTATAGAAGGGGCCAAGTCCTTTATAGAAATTGATGACGCCAAAATAGTCGTTAAAAGTCCTGGACAACCCTTGCCCTACATTACCTTAGCGCAACTGAACTCTTTTGAGGCGCCTTCGATCAGCAGAAACCCTGTGATCTCGTTTATCTTTGGTCTAATGGACTATGTCGAAGAAAAAGGGTTTGGAATGAAGGCCTTTCGTGCGCTGCATGAAAAGAACGGCCTTGCAGCGCCCGAGTTTACGATGCAGGGGCCATTTCTGACCGTCACCTTCTCTAGAAATGCAGAAGTACTTCGCAAGGTGCTGAATGACCACACACTTTCTATGCTCAAGCCGAGCGAATTGACATTGGTGAACTTTGTGCGTGAAAAGGGACGCGTTACCCGCAATGATTATCAAGAGTACCAAGGGATTGAGAAGCGAAAAGCTCTCCGGCAATTTGAAAAGCTCGAAGAGCTGGGGATTCTCAAGCGTCAAGGCTCAGGGCCTTCTACATACTATGAGCTTACGCATCCTTGACGATGGTTAATTGGAGTCCTTTCTGAATATTGGGTAAACGTCAATCGATCGAGACAAATAGCTGTAAACCGCGCTCTAAATTTAATCGTGACAGCTATCGTGAC
>JANORP010000297.1:0-8309 GCA_031415375.1 Bacteroidota bacterium
CGATATTTTATTTGACACATCTGCAAGGATCAAGACTTTTCTCAAGATCACATAGCACACAATCCCCAATCCCAATGGGGATTTCCAGAGGAACTGTCCATAAAAATTGAATCTATGATTTTAGGCTTGACGCGACACTAGACCTCTTCCGCTTCCAAGACCTTGCCAACCGCAAGATATTTGCCCGGCTCGGCGAGCTCAATCCTGCCGATGAGGCCATCAACCTGATGAGTCACCTGATTCATTCGCAAGACAAATGGCTCGCCCGCTTGCGGCAGGAGCCAACTGCCAATCAACGCGAATGGTTTGGGCCTCCCTTTGCCATGGATGCCATCGTGCAGGAATGGGAGCGGAGCGTTCAAGACTGGATCGCCTATCTGCAAAGCCAATCAGAGGAAGCCATCGAGGCCGAGGTCATTTACGCAGGATTTGACGGTGCCTGCTGGACTGCCAAACTCAGCGACATTGCCTTGCAACTCAATTTCCATGGCGTGCACCACCGCGCCCAAGTGCAGACGCTGTTTCGGGAGCAAGGTCTGCAGCCAGACTTCATCGACTACATCGGGACACGGTACCGACGGCTGGATGCGTAAGACTGACCAGAGATAATTGCAGAAATGCGGCTAGCGCATGCCGCTGCAGCTTGTATCATTGGATGTCGTTGCCGACATTCAGCCTAAGTCTATCCCACAATTTTGAAAAAATCAGCTGTTTCCCTGTGCTTTTGCTGCCTGCTGTCATCCATCCTCTTGGCCCAGACGCCCCATGCCTTGGTGTCGGGCATGCAGATCGACTCCTTGTTTCGCACGCAATCCTTTCCCAATCGCCTCGCTTTGGATCCCGTGAGTGGGCACCTGTATTACTGCGTCGCAGGCGGTGACGTTTATGAAATCAGCCTTCCCAGCGGGCAGCCTGCATCAGAAACCTTGCGGTTCACGATTGCCGATCACGGCATCCAACAGCCCCAGGGCATGTGCTTTGTCGATAGCATGCTTTTCCTGAGCGGCAATACCAATGCCAGCTCTGGTTATGTGACCGCACGCATCAGCAAGGGCACCTTGCAACCCAATGGCAGTCGCGGCTGGACGACAGTCGTGCAGACCGACGCTCACCCCGCGAGCAAGCACCCATTTACCAGTGTGATCGCCAGCCCCTCGGGCAGCCACCTGTACTGGGCAAGTGGGGCGCGCACGATGACCGGCGAAGTGTTCACCGACAGTGGTCAGCATCCTGGCCGCCGCGAGGGCCCCTGCAACGGGCGCCTCTACAAGATCCCGATCCAAACCCAAAACCTCAGCCTCCCCAACGACAGCGCCGCCCTCGATAGCGGCGGCTACGTCTATTGCCGGGGTCTGCGGAATGCCTACTCCATGGCCTTCAATGCCGAGGATCACCTGATCGCGATCGACAACAGTGGAGAGCGCGACGACCCCGAAGAGCTCAATTGGCTGCGATCGGGTCGCCACTATGGCTTCCCTTGGCGGATGGGCGACAATTGGAATCCGCTCCTGGACCCCAATTATGATGTCGATCAAGATCCCCTCGTCAATCCGCTCTGTGGCGGCTATATCGAGCATATTTTCGATGCCGACCCGAGCTTCCCCGTACCCCCCAATCTTGTATTTACCAACCCAATCCGCAACCTTGGCCCCGACGCCGATTTCTACCGCGACAGCCTCACAGGCGAGGTGCGCGACGCGAGCGTGGATGGGCACGTGATGCGCAGTTTCACGGCCCACCGCTCTCCGCTCGGCCTCACGATCGACCGTGACAGCCTCCTCGGCGGTGATTTCAGCGGCCGCGCCTTCGTGCTCAGCTACATGCCTGGCGGCGACAGCAGCGGCATGAGCCCTGTCTCACCTTGGGGTACGCCCGGCCCTTTTGTCGATCCAGCGCAAGACTTGCTGCAATTGGGCCTCTACTACGACACGGGCTTGGGAGACTACGTGATGCAAACCCATCGCATCATCGACGGATTTTACCTACCTGTGGATGCCGTGCTCGACGGCGACAAAATGTATGTGCTTGAGCAGCGAAGTGGACGACAAAATCTTTGGCAGGTGACGTTTACGGGGGTGACGGCTGTGAAGGCATCTGCGGATGTGAGGGGCTATGCCTTGGAGGTTTCGCCGAATCCAGTGGATGAGGTGGCCACCGTGCAACTCGTTGCCGATCGTCCAGATCTATTGGAGGTGGTATTGTATGACCTGAGCGGTCGCATGGCCTCCAAGATGGATACCTGGAAATTACAAGCAGGGGGGAATGTGCTTCGGTTCTCGACCGAGGACCTCAGTGCTGGCGTGTACCTGCTCCATGTCCAAGGCAAGCAAGCAGCTGGCTGGGTAAAGGTTTTAAAGCGCTGATCCAACTTTTCAAAACCCCACCTCCAATTCCAGCCCATATTCCGCAGATTCCCAGCGCCGCGTGAGCAATTGCGTCTCGGCGATCATCTGCGTGAGCAGTTGCTGGGGCGGCAGTTCTGGGAATGGCAATCCCGCAGCGGCATTGGCTTGGCGGAGCATCTCGATGTAGGCGGGCGAAATCTCGCCTGTCAAGACGGCACTTTGTATGAGCGTTGCGAGGATTTCGGCGTGGTAGCCCTCTGTGCTGATCTGGAAGGGCCGTTCGGCATTGGGGAGGGCATAGTCGGCAAGGCTATGACCCTGTAAAATATTTCCCCAGAGGCCATCACGCAGGTCGAGGGTGGTTTCTACAACGTAATGCGCGATGTCATGGTAGGCACTGCCCGGCAAAAGCGCTTCCTCGACGAGGCTGCCATCAGTCTGTGCATAGACGAGATGATCGGGGCCATTGGAGCCTTTGCGAAACAGTATTTTCATCTTCTGAAATTAGTCAAAACCTGATTTCTTTCAAACTTGGGCAATTGACGGTCAGGTTTGCGATTTTTTTTGAAGCTTTGCGATGAAGGGGGGCAGTTTTTCGCATTGCAGCCGTCTCATAGGAAGCCATGTCCTTAATGCTTGGGATATATCATCGTGAAAATCGACTGAACTTGAACGAGGTGCAGCCGATGATCGATATTTTTGGTGCACTGCCCCACCGCCACTTGACACAACGCAGTTACCCTGGCTTTGTGGTCGTCACGACCAACGAAGTGGAGGGGGAGCATGGATTTGCAGCTGCTGAATCTGGCAAATGGATTGCTGCGGTAGTGGGCACGCTCGCCTCGGGCGGGCGGGCACAGGCTCGGGCAGCCGATGAATTCTTGGAGGCATGGCTAGCAGATGAAGCGGATAGCCTCCCAAATCTCGAAGGCGCCTTTGCAGCCATGGCCTACGATCCCGCGGGGCATCGCCTGCGCATCGCCAATGACAAGTTTGGGATGCGGCCCATCTTCATCTGCGAATCGGCAGACTATGTCGCCTTTTGCAGCGAGTTTGAGCCATTGTGCAGCTTGCCAGGCTATCGATATGTACTCGATGCCGAGGCTGTAGCGGAATATTTCTGCTTTGGAACGACCCTCGACGGGCATACATTTGGAGACGGCATTCGCAATCTCGCAGCAGGTTCCATCCTCGAGGTGGCACACGGTCAAGTGGCCGAGCGATGCTATTGGAGGCCGCGCATCGCGATCGATCATGAGAGCACGATCGCGCAACACGCCGAGCGCATCGTCGATGTGCTCAAAACGGTGGTTCCCCAGATGCTGTCGCAAATCACCAATGGTCGTTGCCTCGTCTCGGCAGGTGCCGACACGCGACTCATCTTGAGTTGTATGCCCGAGGCAGAACGTAAGCGACTTTCCTTTCTCACCAGCAGCTTGGCCGTGCTGCCGATCGACGATGACCGTGATGTGATCGGCGCCTTGGCCCTCGTGGAGCGTCTGGGCTTGCAGCATGAAATCAAGCGAGTAGCCTTCTCCGAATTGGAGTTTGGCACCGAATATTTCGATCGGATCAAGAGTCAGCGGAACAAAAAAGTCATCGGCGGCTGGCATGGCGGTGAATACTTGGGCGGTTTTTGCAGCAAAGCGGCACCCATTCGCAAGGAACTCACCTTTGCGGAGGTCGATGAGCGGCTGCGTGCTACGTTTTCCAAGCGTTTTGTGCGCAAATTGAAACGGCATCCTTTCCAGGCCTACGAGCAGGCCCTCTCCCAGATGGAATCTGAAAACCGTGATTTTCAGTTCCAAATCCAGCAATTGGGGCGCGCCTTTTTCAGCAACGTCTATCATGGGTCACGCGGCAGTTGGCTGCAGCCCTATGTGAACGTGAACCTTGGCTTCTCGCCGTTTTGGGACAGCCGATTTCTGCAAGCCATATTGGCAGTGCCTTTTGAATTTGTTGCCGACTACCAATTGTACAACGTCATCTTCAGGGATTTCCTCAAGGAATTGACTGAGATACCATCCAATTCGCCACTCACACAGCGGGAAGACACAGCCCTCCCACGCATGACGGCAGGACAGGAGCCCAAGCTTGTGTTGCAACCCAAATACCAGACAGCCTTGGATACCTACCGCAAGGACTACAGCATGTGGCGCCGTCGCCTCTATCGTTGGCGGCACCTGCGGCAGCAACTCAGCGATGGAAATGCCACCACCACGATGCAGTTCATCGATTTCGAAGCTTGGTGGCGACGGTATGGGAAGCGCTGATCATTTTGCAAATGATTCGGTTGGGATGATCGACCGTGGACTGGAAATTTGCGCTTCATGGGCTGGCTAGCTGCAATTCCACCTTGCGCCAACTTGCAGATATCGTTGCTGCCTTTCGGGGACGGTGCCGCCGCTTGCTCAAAGATTGCGACAGTGTACGCGTAAATTGCTACTACCCAATAATTCAGGCACCGTTCTCCCATTTACGATTTGTAAATATGTTACCTTTGGCCCCGCCTTTGTCTTGGCACGCGTCCCAAGTAAACCTTGTTGCGGGGCAGGTGCGTTGTAAGCATGAAAAGGGCGTCAACAGTGGCGGCTGGTACTTCAGAATTCACCATTGAAGGTTAATGTCTGGGACCCATGCATCAGGCATGAAAAGTGATCGCACAAGGCATAGAAATTGATGATGCATTGAAATCATTTTAAGAATCACGTGAAGAATATGATCAAAAAATCTTACCAAGTCCTTGTCGTTGTGTTATTGCTGCTCTTTTTGAGCTTGGCAGGGAATGCACAAACCGTCACGGTGATTCAACCCAATGGCGGGGAAGTGTTGTATGCTTGCCAGACCTATACGGTCACTTGGTCACAGACGGGTGCCCCGAGCAATTATTGGAATATCGATTACTCGCTGGATGGGGGCACGATTTGGGCCTCGATATCGAGCAACTTTCTCGCTACAAATGGGCAATTTGTATGGACAGTGCCAAATGTGCAGTCCAGCACGGTCAAAATACGGGTGACCGATGCGAACCTCAGTACGACCACCGACCAAAGCAATGCTGTATTCACAATCAATGTCCCCATCAATCTCACGAGCCCCAATGGTGGGGAGACCTGGCAAGGCAATACTGTACATAACATTACCTGGACGGCGATCGGTACCACCAATTTTTACAACATCGCCTACTCGACGAATAGCGGCAGTACCTGGACCAATATCGTGACCAACACGCTGATCCCCGGAGGATCTTATGCTTGGACGGTGCCCAACATCCCCTCGACGACCTGCCTTGTGCGCGTGCAGGACTTTACCACCAACTGTATGCAAGACATCAGCGCAGCCGTGTTTGAGATCAGCCCGGCAACCCCGATCTTGCTCACACCCAATGGCAGCGAATCTTGGCTGCCTGAGTGTGCCTACAATATCACCTGGGTTCCAAACAGCTTCTATTCCAACGTGCGTCTGGAATACAGCACCAACAATGGCAGTACTTGGAATTTGATCACATCCGCGACCAGCAACAGCGGGTCCTATTCCTGGACGATCCCATTCACGGTCTCCACAAGCTGCTTGGTCAAGGCTAGCAATACCAGCAATGTCAACATCAACGATGTGAGCAATGCTGTCTTTGCCATCGCGCCACCTTATACTGTGACGAGTCCCAATGGCGGGGAAACTTGGTATGGCTGCGCGACTTACCCGATCACCTTCAACAAGCCCAACAATTGCGTGGGCCAGCACAAGATCGAGTACTCCACAGACAATGGCAGCACCTGGACGATCATCATCAACCCCGCCAATGTAGGTGCCACGGCCGCGCAGACCTACAACTGGACCGTGCCCAATGGCATCACAAGCACGCAATGCCTCATCCGCACATCCAACTTCTCCAATGCCCTGGAAACCGATGTGAGCAATGCCGTCTTCAACATTGCCCCGAGCAACGACATCACGGTCACCAGCCCCAACGGTGGCCAGATATGGCAGGGATTGAGCACGCAGACGATCAGCTGGACCAATTTGCCCGCAGCTTCGGGCCTCTATACTGTTCAGTATTCGACCGACAATGGCTCCAGTTGGACCACCATCGCCACCAATATCTCAGGCAACAACTATACATGGTCGGTACCCAACCAACCCTCGGCGAGTTGCTTGGTGAGGGTGCTCGACTTTGTGAACAACTGCAAATTTGATGTGAGCAATGCGGTCTTCACAATCACGGCTGCAACCCCCATCCTCACGAGCCCCAACGGCGGTGAATCTTGGTTGCCCGAGTGCGCCTACAACATCACTTGGAACGCTGCAACCTTCTATTCCAATGTGCGTCTCGAATACAGTACCAACAATGGAAGCACTTGGACATTGATCTCATCTGCAACGAGCAACAGCGGGTCCTATTCCAGGACGATTCCTTTCACAGTCTCTGCAAGTTGCTTGGTGAAGGCCAGCAATACAGCCAATGTGAGCATCAACGATGTGAGCAATGCTGTCTTTGCGATCGCGCCGCCCTATGCCACGACCAGTCCCAATGGCGGTGAGACCTGGTATGGCTGCTCGTCCTACCCCATTACATTCAACAAGCCCAACAACTGCGTGGGCCAGCACAGGATCGAGTACTCCACCGACAATGGCAGCACCTGGACGATCATCATCAACCCCGCCAACGTGGGTGCCACGGCATCACAGACCTACAACTGGACCGTGCCCAATGGCATCACGAGCGCGCAGTGCCTCATTCGCACATCCAACTTCTCGAATGCCTTGGAGTTTGACGTGAGCAATGCCATCTTCAACATTGCCTTGAGCAACGATGTCACCGTGACCAGCACCAATGGCGGCGAGACCTGGCAGGGTTTGAGTACGCAGACCATCAGCTGGACCAATTTGCCTTCCGCTTCTGGATTTTACACCCTGCAATATTCCATCGACAACGGCGCTAGCTGGTCCACGATCGCCAGCAATATCACCGGCAACAACTACGCATGGTCAGTGCCCAACCTGCCATCATCGACCTGCTTGATCAAGGTGATCGACTTTGCAAACACCTGCAAGTTTGACGTGAGCAATGCCGTCTTCACGATCACGCCCGCGACGCCCGTCCTCACCAGTCCCAACGGTGGTGAATCTTGGCTTCCCGAATGTGCCTACAACATCACCTGGAATGCGGCGACCTTCTACTCCAATGTGCGCCTCGAATACAGCACCAACAATGGTGGTACTTGGAACCTCATATCGTCGGCGACGAGCAACAGCGGGTCCTATTCTTGGACGATCCCATTCACGGTCTCCACAAACTGCTTGGTCAAGGCCAGTAATACCAGCAATGTCAACATCAACGATGTGAGCAATGCTGTCTTTGCGATCGCGCCGCCCTATGCCGTGACCAGCCCCAACGGCGGCGAGACGTGGTTTGGTTGCACGTCTTACCCGATCACATTCAACAAGCCCAACAACTGCGTGGGGCAGCACAGGATCGAGTACTCCACCGACAATGGTAGCACTTGGACGATCATCATCAACCCCGCCAACATAGGTGCCACGGCCTCACAGACCTACAACTGGACCGTGCCCAATGGCATTACCAGCGCGCAGTGCCTCATCCGCACGTCCAACTTCTCGAATGCCTTGGAGTTTGACGTGAGCAATGCTGTCTTCAACATTGCCCCGAGCAACGACATCACGGTCACCAGCCCCAATGGTGGCCAGATTTGGCAGGGCTTGAGCACGCAGACCATCAGCTGGACGAATCTGCCCTCTGCTTCAGGATTTTACACGGTCCAATACTCAACTGACAACGGCTCCAGCTGGTCCACGATCGCCAGCAATATCACCGGCAACAACTATGCATGGTCGGTACCCAACCTTCCCTCGACGACCTGCTTGGTCAAGGTGATCGATTTTGTAAACAGCTGCAAGTTTGACGTGAGCAATGCCGTCTTCACGATCACGCCCGCGACGCCCATC
>JANORP010000298.1:0-6661 GCA_031415375.1 Bacteroidota bacterium
GATCACAACTCGTGAACTTCCCGTTTTTGATGTAATAGGTGGAATCGTTCTCCTTGCGCACATACTCACCGATGATATACTCCTCGCCTTGGCGGGTGCGCGCCATGCTCACCAAGCCCTTTTGGGTCTTGAAATTGTAGCTCATGCGGTCGGCCAGGTACTTTTGGTCATTTTCTGCAAAGTTGGGGCGACCAGTTTTCACGCCCGAACTGTCCACCAATCCATCCGCATACATCGTATTCTTTTCCCAATCCACCGCGACTGAGTCTGCCTTCAAGACCATCTTGTCGTATGTAAGCTCCCCTTGATCGTGCAGATACAGGGTCTTAGCTTCCATATCCAGCAGCATGTAATCGTTTGCCTTGTAGCTGATAGGGACTTTGAGGTCGCTTTTGGCCTCCAATTCTTTGAGTTTGATCGCTTGCAACGAATCTTTTCGGATCCCGCCGCCAGATGTGGCAGCATTTTTGATTGTATCTCCAGGTGCCTGTACACTGTCGCTAGGAACTATCTGTTGCGAGAATGCGTAGGAGGACACCAAGACTAGTGTCACCAATATCAAGGATTGTATGGAAAAAGATACAAAAACGCGGCGCATTCTGGATTCAATCAATTGAAAAGTATTCTTTTCCTCGCGAATTTTGTGCCAAATTAACGCTTCACTCGTTATTTTTTATGAAAAAACTGAATTGGCCCCATTTATTAATCCTAATCACGGCTGCCGGCGTGGCTAGTTCCTTCCATACGCCAACCTCTCCGACGAACGATGGCAAGATCAGAACGATCGTGATCGATGCTGGTCATGGGGGCAAGGATCCTGGTGCATTGGGCCTCCACAGCCAAGAAAAGGGGATTACACTCGCACTCGCCAAGGAACTCAAGAAGACGATCAACGAGCACCTGCCCAATATCAAGGTCGTGATGACCCGCGAGGACGATACCTTTATAGAGCTCGACCAGCGTGCCAAAACCGTCGCCAACCATGAGGCAGATTTTTTTATCTCCATCCACTGCAACAGCAACAAGAACAAGGAGGCCTACGGCTCCGAGACCTATGTACTAGGCACTCACAAGAGCGATGCCAACCTAGATGTGGTCATGCGCGAGAACTCTGTGATCATGCTGGAGGATAATTATGAAGAAGTCTATGAAGGTTTTGACCCCAATTCTGTCCCAGCCTATATTTTCTTTCAGTATGTGACCAATGTGCATCTGGAGCTCAGCAACAAGATGGCTTTGAAGGTACAAGACGAGTTTGCCAAGCGCGTCGGTCGTCGCGATAGGGGCGTAAAGCAAGCAGGATACCTTGTCTTGTGGCGCGCAAGCAAGCCTGCCATCCTCATCGAAACTGGCTTTATCTCCAACAAGGAAGAAGAGTTGTTTCTCACCTCAGACAATGGCCGCAGTTACATGGCGAGCGCCATCTACCGCGCCGTGCGCGACTACAACACCGAGATGACCGGCATCGTTGAGGAAAAGCACGGCGAGCAGGAAGGCGGCAAATAAATCCCTCATTCTGCCCTGAAAACACGCTGGATGTAGTGCTTTGGCCTCGCAAAGCTGCTTTCCTCATGTGGATATGTGAAAAAACAACAGCTTCAAAAAACAAAATTCGCTGATAAGCAACCATTTAACACATGAGGGTATCTAGAAGGTCAATGGGGATATTTCATTGACCCTTCCTTTTTTCGTAGCTTTATGTCGGAATTAATGTTTTAACGGAACCTGTTTTGAAACTCAACAACGAGACAAAAGTTGGGATCTTGGCGGCGGTTGCCATCACGCTCCTCATCATCGGCTTCAACCTCCTCAAGGGTGAAAAAATCTTTGTGAGTGGATTTGAGCTCAAAGCCTATTACGACAACATTGCCGGCTTGGGGACCGGCAACCCTGTCTTGTACAATGGATTCAGGGTAGGGCAGGTCAAAAACATCGAAATCAACAAGAGCACTGGCAAAATCGAGGTGCGTTTCTCCCTCGACAAGGGGCTAGAAATCCCTTTTGATTCAAAAGCGATCATCGCCAATGCCGACCTCCTCGGCTCCAAGGCCATCCGCATCGAGCGGGGCACCAAGACCCAAATCGTCGAAAACGGCGGCACCCTTGGCGGCGAAGTCGAAGTGTCACTCGAAAAACGCATCACAGACGAGATTCTCCCCCTCAAAGACGACATCGGAGCCCTCATCAGCAACCTCAAGCAGTTTGTAGGATGGCTCAACAATACGATGGATGAAAGTGCGGGCAACAAAGTGGATAAAATCCTCGACGATTTCGTGACCACAAGCCGCAACTTCTCCAACTCCAGCTACCGCGTCGATACACTGCTAGGCACCTTTCAAGCGACCGCTAGCAACGCCAATAAGATTGTCAAGAACATCAAGAACCAAAACGAGACCATCACACGCGTGATGGAAAATACCGCAAAATTCACCGATTCACTGGCATCGGCATCTACGAGCGTGAAGGCCATCGTCGAGGAAAGTTCCAACATGATCAAAAACCTCAATGGCCTCATGGCCGATGTCGAGTCTGGCAAAGGCACCCTCGGCATGCTCATCAAGGACGAAAAACTTTACAACAACCTCAACAGCAACTCTGCGAGGTTGGATTCTCTGCTGCAACATTTCCAAGGGGAGCCCCGCATCCCTGTGACCCTGCGCGTAGGCTTCGGCGACCCTGAGGGCAAGGAGCGCGCACGCCTCATGAAGGCCAGCCGCAAAGCAGAGAAGGCTGGGAAATAACCCGCTGCCCTTTTCAACTGTAAATTGAGAATGGAACCCCGTGTTCTATTCTCAATTTACGTTTCATATCAGTACATTTGAGGATGCGACTACTCCTCGAAAACATCCGCCACCTGCACCGTGTTGCCACGCGCGGCGAACTGCGCAAGGCAGGCGCTGCCATGGCTGACTCCGCACTCCTCGAAAATGCCTTTGTCCTAGCCGAGGATGGCATCATCCATTCCGTAGGTAACATGTCGGATCTCAATGTGAATCTGCGCGAAGGGGCCGAGATCATCGACTGTGAAGACCGCATTGTGATGCCGGGCTTTGTAGATAGCCATACCCACCTCGTCTTTGCGCGGTCACGTGCAGGAGAGTACGTAGATCGCATCAAGGGAATGACATACGAGGAGATTGCTGCCCGTGGTGGCGGCATCCTCAACAGTGCGCAGCGACTCAGGGCCATGTCTGAAGAGGAATTGCTGGAGTCGGCGCTCGCGCGCGCTTGGGAGATCGTCGCTTGGGGCACCACCACCGTCGAAATCAAAAGCGGCTACGGCCTCACGATCGAGGATGAATTGAAAATGCTGAGGGTCGCCAAAAAGATCGAGCAGTGGTGCCCGATCCGCATCAAGCGCACCTTTCTAGGCGCGCATGCCGTGCCGCCCGAGTTCAAGGGCAATCAGGCAGGGTATGTCGATCTCATCGTCGAGGAGATGATCCCCCGCGTGGCCGAGGAAAAACTCGCAGACTTCATCGATGTCTTCTGCGAAAGAGGCTTTTTCACCGTCGATGAAACCGCCCGCATCCTCACCGCAGGTGCGCAGTATGGCCTGCGTGCCAAGCTCCACGCCAATCAGCTCTCCAACTCGGGTGCCGTGCAGGTGGGCATCGCCCATCAAGCGCTGAGCGTCGATCACCTGGAATGCATGGGACCCGACGAGATCGCAGCGCTCGTCGCCAGTAATACCATCCCCACAGCATTGCCAGGTTGTTCATTTTTCCTAGGCATTCCCTTTGCGCCAGCCCGTGAGCTCATCGATGCTGGATTGCCACTTTGCATCGCCAGCGACTTTAACCCTGGCAGCAGCCCCGGCGGCAACATGCAATTCATGTGGAGCCTCGCCTGCACCAAAATGAAACTCTTACCCGAGGAGGCCCTCGTAGCCATCACCCTCAATGGTGCCGCCGCACTCGGCATGAGTCACGAGATCGGCAGCATCGAACCCGGCAAGCGCGCCGACCTCCTCATTACCGAGCCACTCGAAAGCCTTGCCGAGATTCCCTACTATCACAGCCGCGACCAAATCGAGATCGTGATCATCGACGGCAAAGAAGTCGGGGAGGAGTGAGAGGGGTGAAACCGCAAAGTCAAGCATAGTCCGGAAAGAGAAACCGCAAAGACCGCGAAGAAGCGCAAAGCCAAGCATAGTTCTGAAGGGTGAAACCGCATAGACCGCGAAGCCAAGCATAGTTTTGAAGGGTGAAACCGCAAAGACCGCCCCGACCGTGTCGGGATAAACGCCGGTTCGCAAAGCCAAGCATAGTCCTGAAAGGGAAACCGCAAAGTCAAGCATAGTCCGGAAAGAGAAACCGCAAAGACCGCGAAGAAGCGCAAAGCCAAGCATAGTTCTGAAAGGTGAAACCGCAAATCAATCCCTAACACCACTGCCAACTGCTACCTGCTAACTGCTAACTGCTACCTATCACGACAATGTTCAAGATTCATTCCGCCTTCACAATTGACAATTGTCGATCATCGACTAACTTTGCGCCCGATTTGTAGTTTAGCGTATTCAAGAAGCAACGATTACGATAAGAGAATATGGCACCAGTAACCCCTTATACCGCCCCCGATTATTACCTCATGGACGACCTGTTCACCGAGGAAACCAAGATGATCCGTGGCGCGGTGCGCGACTTCATCGACGCCAAAGTCATGCCTCACATCGAGGACTGGGCACAAAACAGCCAATGTCCCACGCATTTGATCCCTGAGATCGGTGCCCTCGGCATCTTTGGGCCATCGCTGCCCAAGGAATATGGCTGCGCCGGATTGGACGACATCGCGTATGGCGTGATCATGCAAGAGGTCGAGCGTGCCGACTCAGGCTTGCGCTCGATGGTCTCCGTGCAAGGGTCGCTGGTCATGTACCCGATCTACCGCTATGGCACCGAGGAGCAGCGCCGCAAATACCTGCCCAAACTCGCCTCTGGCGAAATGATGGGTTGCTTCGGACTCACCGAGCCTGACTTTGGGAGCAATCCCGGCGGCATGACGACCCATTTCAAAGAAGATGGCGACCACGTGATCCTCAACGGCGCCAAGACTTGGATCAGCAACAGCCCATTTGCCGACATCGCCGTCGTCTGGGCCAAGGACGAGCAAGGCAAGATCAGAGGTCTGGTCGTGGAGCGCGGCATGGAGGGATTCTCTACACCTGAAATCCACAACAAGTGGTCGCTGCGCGCATCGACCACGGGCGAGCTCGTGTTTGACAACGTGCGCGTGCCCAAGGAAAACCTCTTCCCCGACGTGCGCGGCCTAAAGGGTCCGATGAGCTGCCTCGACAGCGCACGCTACGGCATCGCTTGGGGTGCCATCGGTGCTGCCATGGCCTGCTACGACAGCGCCCTCCGTTACGCCAAAGAGCGCATCCAATTTGACAAGCCGATTGCGAGCTTTCAGTTGCAGCAAAAGAAGCTCGCCGAGATGATCACCGAGATCACCAAGGCGCAGCTCCTCACATACCGCCTCGGCCAACTCAAAAACGAGCACCGCGCCACAAGCGCCATGATCTCGATGGCCAAGCGCAACAACGTCATGATGGCCCTCACGGTCGCACGCGAAGCCCGTCAGATCTTCGGCGGCATGGGCATCACCGGCGAGTACCCGATCATGCGCCACATGATGAACCTGGAGACGGTGATTACTTATGAGGGGACGCATGATATCCACTTGCTCATCACTGGGCATGATATTACGGGGATTCAGGCGTTTCGCTGAGTCGTTGGTTTTTGAATTTGGATCTGCCAATTCTTGCCTTTTTTGGGGGTGGGGGTTGGCAGGTTTTTTTTTGGGGGAATGTTTGAGAGGAAATTTCTAAAGATTTTTATTAAATTTAGGTTTGACTGATATTAAAATGGACGAAAACGAAAAGGAGCAAATTCGATTGCATTCTGCTGGTGCAACGGTGAGGCACACACCCCCATTTTCACATTTGGTTTCTCACCACGATGCAACTGAGCTGGATCAGCCGTTTATTGACGAGTGGGTAATCCCATATTATATGGAAATCGAAGATTTGAGGAATCTCGATTGGGTGTCCCGTATCAAAGAAATTCAAGGAGAAATTACACGGGGAATTGTGCTGAAATTATTGGGCAATTTCAATTGGAGGCCACGGTTAGTCGGTGCTTAAATTTCAGCGGTGAAGGGCTTTGACGAACAAATCCAGATCGTTGGGACTAATTTCTTAAAAAGTGAAGTTTGCTGCGTGGGCCATATTTATGCGTTGGTTCTAGCCTTTTTGAACACTCAGGAATCGAGAAGTTATCTGGACCAATATTTGAATTATTATTTGCAACGCCCTGACTTATATTTCGATCAATCAGCAGCATTGAGCGCTGTTGCATACCTTGATAAAGTCAATGGAACCCGAGTTCTCGATGGACATGCTCCAAATTGGCGTGAATTTCTGAGGCAAAGGGCATTGGAGGAGAAAGAGAAGGCAATTGAAACTGCAAAAATGATCGAACTAGCCGTGGGAAAGGAAGAAGCGAAAAAGTACTTAGAGAATATGAGTATCCGGAACTTTGACAGTAGCAAAAAAAGCCATGTCATTTCGACCGAAGTCTTGGGGGATTTGCAAGGCTCTGAAGGAGCCGAAGCAAATGCACCAAGACGTAGCGGAGAAATCTAGCGCCTCACGATACAC
>JANORP010000299.1:0-62620 GCA_031415375.1 Bacteroidota bacterium
GCACCAGCCCATGGGATGAGTATGCCATCACTTGGCTCAACCAGCCTACCATCACCAATGTGAACCGCGCAACGGTGCCACAACTCACTGGCGCTGTGAACCTCACCAACCTGCTTGTGACGCCCCTCGTGCAAGACATGATCACGGGTCCCAATCATGGTTTCCAATGGCGACACGATGTGGAGCAGACCTACCGCGCGAGTATGTTTTGCAACAGCGACTGGCAGATCCCCGCTGAGCGTCCACGGCTCACGCTGCGTTTTGACCCGATCTTTGCCTACGCAACAGCGCAGCCGAGTGGCAACCATAGCGTGACCATCTGCCGTGGTGACAGCGTGCAGCTCAACCTTGCAGGCTATACCAGCAGCAGCACGACCTCTGGCCCCTCAACGGCGACCGGCTACCTGTGGGTGCCATCGACTGGCCTCAGTTGCGCGACCTGCCCCAACCCCATGGCATCGCCAGACAGTACGATTACTTACCGCGCCGTCGCCTACAACTGCCCTAGTTGCGCCGACATCGACACGGTGCGTGTGGCGGTGAGCCAGGTTTGGGTCGAGACGCCCGACCAAATCCTGTGTGCGGGTGACAGCATCCAAATGCAGGCATTTCACCCATCTCCCAGCGGCACATCATTTGTCTGGACGCCCACGACGACCCTCGCCCCCGCCAATGTGCAATACCCCTATGCCTTCCCGGTCGTGCCGACTTGGTACTACGTCACGGCTACCGACAACGTCAATGGTTGCGTCTCGACCGACTCGGCACTGGTGTTGACGGGCTACCCCTCGGCATTGCCGCCGCTCATCCCAGACACGACGCTGCTGTGCAACCAGGGCACGCTCACATTTCCCCTCAACCCCAATTTCACGCCCATTGGCAATGATTATTACCAATGGAACTTGGTTGCCAATATCACACCCGACCCCAACGCGCCGAGCTCAGATGCGATCATCAACACCAATGTATTCCCAGCACTCTACCACTACGTGCTCACGGTCACCAACGAGTTTGGTTGCATCACCAAAGACAGTGTGGATGTGAATGTCGTCTGTGTGATCCTCCCCGCCGATCAGATCCAGTTTGCAGGAAAATCGCTCGCCGCAGGCAACTTGCTCAACTGGCAGACCGAGGCGGGCTTTGTGCCGCAATCCTTTGTCTTGGAGCGCAGCGCCGATGGTTTGGATTTTGCAGATCTCACCGCGATGCGTGCGCTGCGCAATGCATCGACCTTGCAAGCGTATGACTACCTCGATGCCGTGCCACTGCTAGGCGACAATTTCTACCGCCTCAAAGTCATCGACGTCGATGGGGCATCGAGCCATACCGAGACGATCTTGCTGCGCAGGCAGCAGGGGACAGCGATTGCGATCTACCCCAACCCGACCTCGGGTCGGGTGACGCTCAGCAGCGCCCAAGCTTTCTCGGGTGCACGCATCCGTGTGTTCAATGCACTCGGGCAGGTGATCTTGCGCTTGGATGGGCTTGCAGGCAAGGCCATCTCGCTCGACCTGAGCACCCAGGCGCGTGGTCCCTACATGATCGAGCTCACTGCAGGCGGCGAGGTGAGTCGCGTGAAGGTGATGCTGGAATAAATGAAGACAATCGATCAACGAGCGTCGGGGCAATGCGCAGCATTGCCTCGACGCTTTTGTAGGTGTGCTAGCCTCAGCCTTTGATCCCTGCCCACATTTTGGCAGCATCAAAGTCTTGCAACCGCTCGGGCAACAAGCTCAGGATCTCGTCGATGCGCGGCTCAGAGGCTTTCCATCCCTCATAGGCCTGCGGATTGAAGCCCTCGTAGGCATCGCTGCCCGAGGATGCAAGGGAACGCATCATCTCCTGAAAACTACCCTGCCAGTGCTGCACTTGCTCCTCCCACGTCATCGCGGGATAGGTATGATTCCAAAAGAGTTCTTCTTTGCGCAGAAATTCCTTGTACCAAGCGGGTAGATTGTCCTTGCTGTGTTCCATAAGCACAAAGATGGCGCATTCCATTGCTCCGCGAGCGATGAATGCGCCATCTCAGGATTTTTTTTGGGGGGCTGTCTCTCAGACTGCCCCTTGCACATGCAGCTGTGGGCATGAGGTCGCCTACCCTTGCCCGCAACATTTTGAGGTTGAGGAATGTCCTCCTTATAGCAGAGCGATGGGATAAAAACTCCAAACCAGTCGTTGCCGCAAACGGTCGTGACGAAAAAGGATGGCTTTGTTTTCTGTGGAGGTGTGAGACATGCCCGAGGCTAGAAAATGAATACCCTCAGGTGTTTCATATTCAAACTCTGTGGTATGGGACCCGATGTCACCACCGACACAAATCACTTCGATGCCCTTAGCACGGACTTCTAAGAGCCTCGGATAGAGGTCTGTATAAAAATTGTTTGGATTTACACAACTGTAACAATTCCCCAGGCTGCCGTTGGAAACTGCTGGGATCAAGGGCTCCAAGATTGCGTTTCCAGGCATCCAGAGGAGCTTGTGGTGCAGGATCACAAGGTGCGTCGTCTGCTGCAGGGTATCTAGCACGCTGTCAAAAAACGCCTTTTGAGCACCCAAGATATTGCTCAAGCTGTCTTGGGTGTCCAAGACCAGCACGGTGATGCCATTGCGGCTATGGCAATAATAATTGGGGCGATGGGTGTAGGATTCTATTCTCGCGAGATCAGAATAGTCATGGTTGCCCAAGGACCAAAGGGTATTGGTGCTCCCAAATTGGAAAATGGAATCCAAATAGGACATGGTCGCATCGTTTTCTGAGCTGAGCCAGGCTAAATCCCCCCCGAGCCAAAGCATTTCAAACGACCGAAAGTCGATGGCATTCACTGGAGCTATGACAGTCGGATTGGCATGGGTGCGTGTATGGGAAAGGTGAAGATAATAACTGATCTGATCGGTTGCGGGTTGATCGCTTGGCAACACCTCATCACGCTCGCAAGCACTGCCTGTGAGCAAGATTGCCCAAAACAATAGGAGTCGCAAGAAGTGTGTTTTATTCATGAATTCAATTCGTGGCGGACCAAAAACAACGTCAACTGTAAGCTGAAATCTTGCTATGCGTTCAAAATCGGAGTTCAGTGTACGACCCTACCGATCAAAGGTAAGCCGATTGCAACGATACTGCTACATGTAGAATACTCGCCCCCTCCCTATTGCATCTGCCGATGGAGGGAGGCCAACTATCTGAGCTTACCTCAGTGGATTGTTGGCAGGTGCGTGCAAAGTAATGTGCAACTCGAAACCGTGACCGGCCATGCTCTCTGCGACGACGCTGCCGCCCGCAGCCTCGATTTGGGACTTGAGCAAAAACAGTCCCAAGCCCTTGCCCTTGGTATGGGCGTGAAACCGCTGATAGAGTCCAAATAAGCGCTCTCCATGCACCTCCAAATTCAAACCCAAACCATTGTCGCTGAAAGTAAGCCTGACTTGCTTTCCCAAATGGCGACTCTTCACCTGAATCTCCAACGTGCGGTCGGGGGCGGCAAACTGTAGGGCGTTTCGCACCATGATGTCAAAAATGCTCTGCAGATAGCCTTCATTGCATATCGCTACGGGGCCGAGCGAGAAATCGGCGGTGATACGTACTTGCGCCTGTGCCAGCTCGGCGGCATGGGTCTCACATACCGATTGAAATACGCTCTCAAGATCGACTGCTCCGAATGTGACATTGGCGCGACTCTTGATGCTGAGCACCAGGTTCAGGTCTCGTATGGTTTCATCAAAGCGCTCTGCTGTGACGCGCATCGCCGAAATAAATTGCGGCAAGACAGGGTGGTCGATGTGCTCACCTTCGATGAGCTCGATCAAGCCCAAAAAGTTGGCCACGGGTGCACGCAGATTGTGCTGGGTGATGAAGGCAAATTGTTTGAGTTCCTCGTAGGAGGCTGTGAGTTCCTTCAAAAGTTGCTCGCGCTCGCGCTCGCGCAAGATGCGCTGCGTGACATCGCGCGCGATCAGGTAGGTTTTTTCATGATTGCCTGCAGCGTCATAGACAAACGTGGCACTGTCTTCCTGCCAGATATATTCACCATACACGTTGCGAATCCGATAAGTATAGGATGCAGACTCACCACGTTGTGCAAGCGCCCTTGCATGTGCTTGCATCGGAATCTTGCGGTCCTCGGCATGGATCGAATCGGCGATCGTAGCTTGATCTGCATTGAGATACATGGATGCGGGATAGCCCAAAATGCTGAGAAAAGAGGGCGATACAAAAACAAAGCGCCCGTCTGGCTCCAAAATCGCAATGCCATCTGAGGTGTTTTCTGCGATGAGCTTGTACTTTTGCTCGCTATCGGCGACAGCCTTGATCATTTCGAGCTCTTTGAGTTTCTTGACCGTGATATCGGTGCTCAAGGATGCAAATTTTACCAATCGCCCATCTTCCTCGAAGATCGGCTGTATCACGATCATGACCCAATAAGGCTTCCCAGACTTGTGGTAGTTGAGGATTTCTCCTTTGAAGGTTTGCCCAGCAGACAGGGCCAGGGCCATGGCGCGCACGGTGGTTTGATCGGTCTCAGGACCTTGTAGCAACTGGCTGGGAATCAAACCGATTGCCTCTTCCAAAGTATAACCTGTAGCGTCGATAAAGCTTTGATTTACCCACTCGATCTTGCGGTCCAAGCCAGTGATCACGACAAGATTTTCGGTGGTAGAGGCCACGAGCGAAAGTGTTTTGATACGCAGGTCCTGCTCGATGCGCTCAGTCACATCGGTACCGATCCCCATGAGGTAACCACCCTCGATGACCTGATACTCCCAATTGATCGCACGGGCCTGTCCAAAGCCAGCCAGTGACAATTGTTTTTCAAACACCGTGACCGTGGTGTCGCCAGCTACGCGTGCCTGCACTGCGAGGGCTATCTGCGCGGCGCTACGGCTTTCCAAGGGTTCCCTTCGCCACCAGCCAGTACCTAGCACATGCTCGTTGGGGACACCCAACTCGTTGGTCACAAACTCATTGCAATAGACGACCTGCCCATCTTGATTGCAAACCAAGACATACTTGTCATACACGCTCAGCACCTTGTCGGCAAAGAGGATATTGGAAATGCGGTAAAGCTGCAAGATGTGGTAGGTGCCTCCAAAGAGAAAGGCAAATGGGAAATTTGTCAGAAATAAGAGGTGGTTAGGATTGTTGGTATCCACCCAAATGAGTAGGTAGCCGAGCATCGCTGCTGTAAACAGGGCGAATGTCGCAAAGGCACGCAGACTATCAAGGATAATCGAAGCAAAGCAAAACATCACGATGAACCCTATGGTAAACGTGGGGGCGTAGCTGCTCGAATCGGTATAAACGCAGACAAAAAGCATCATCGAGGTGGCCGAGACCAAGACGATCTGTCGTAGGCGAACAAAACTGAGCTGCCTCACATAAGTGCTCACCCAGAGCACGATCCCCGACATAAAAATCAAGATGAGCCAATAATGCATTTGGTGACCATATCCTTGGACGCCCAATTGGTTCTCCGCAAAAAAGGAACCTGGCATTGCCACGCTGAGCAAAATGCCCATCAGGCGCATACGCTTCAGATAGGCATCTCTATCGGAGTAGGACCTGATGTTTTCAAATTTGATGCGCCATGCTCGCCTGATCAGTGAATAGCACAGCATGCCCCCAAAAATGGCGCAGAGTACGATAAACCAGGCTTCCAAATAAAATGGCTTGCGTATCTCAAAGGTATAAGGCACGACATTGCTCTCTTGACCATCTGGGGACACGACCTTGAACCTGACGACATATCGTCGGGGACGCAATCCATCGAGCACAACGACGTGATTGTCTGCAGACCTGATCCAGGTATCGTCGCCCTCGACTTGGTAATAAAGGATATGATTGGCTGCTGCAAACCACCCTCCGGTAGAAAAGTAGAAGAAAATCTGGGAGGCATCGTTGGTCAACGAAAGGTTGGTCGGAACGTCATCAGAAAGTGTATCATAGCGAATACTGTGCTCGGCAGCCGCCACCCAGTCGGTCTTGCTGTCGATCCTGTGCACGTCAATCCCGGTGAGTTGCAATTGTGGGGCTACCGTATTTGTTGCTGCTCCAAAGTCATATTGCAAAAGCCCTCTATTGTTTACCCAATAGGCGACATGTCCAATTAGCAAAGCTGCATTTTTCTCAAAATAAGTTCCGCCTATCCCGTGTTGTGTCCCGTAGCGCTGTGCCCTTTGCCCGTGTAAATCATAACTCCAAAGACCTGCAGCAGTTCCAGCCCAGAGCACTTCCATTTGAGGGACATAGAGCAACGAACGTATTTCATTTTGTGCGGCAGCGCTTGAAAAACTGTGCTGCGAAAGCCTGCCATCCGTCCCATATTCAAGCAGTCCATACTTGGTCCCAATCCAAATGTTTCCCAACTTATCCTCAGCAAATGCATGCACCTCGCCATAGGTGTTTGCAAGGACTGTGCGGCGGCCATCTTCAACAAAACAGACACCTCCTTTGAGGGAACCGATCCAAAGGCGACCCTGTCCATCTTCAAATGTGAGATTGCACAGCGAAAAGGCAGACGCTGAGTCCATGCGCGTCATCTCCTGGGTCTTTGTATCCCATAGCAGATACCCATAGTTGTAGTTGGAAATGACGAGTGTGTGTCCATCGCGGCTTGCTGTAAGCCCTAGATCGGTATTAATCCCATTGTCGGTGGATTTGGATTTATGGTATAGAAAAAGGCTATCGCCCGACAGTTCCATCAGTCCGAGATATGAGACTGCCCATATCTTGTCTTCCATGACGGTAAGGTCATTGAGAGCGGCCAAAAAACGGTGCCTGATATGCAAGATGGATTTGTCGGCCTTGAGCAGACTGATGCCTTCCTTCGTGTGGACCAACAGGCCGTCTTGATAGGATTCGATGGCGCCCGTCGGCGTAAACAATGGGTTTTCCTCAGACAAAACCACCTGAAACGCTGATCGCGCAACGATGAAGATGCCATGTCGCGTACTTCCGATCCAAACATTACCAGCCGCATCTTCGCCCATGGTCTGTACCCCTGATCGCGACAAACCTTCGGCATGCGTGATACTCATCACGCGATTGTCCTCTACCTGCCAGATACTTCCCATCGCACTACCTATCCAAATGCCGCCACGGTGATCGGTACACATTGCCTGATAGCCAGACTGCATCGGTAGGGCATAGTGACGCGCGATTGATCCGTCGATCATCACATTGTCCCCCCCGTCATACAATAGGTGCAATCTCTCTTTCTCCAACTTGAGCCCGCTCAGAGTTGCCTTTACAGGTGTGATGCCTTGCAGTACGAGCTGACTCAACGCAAGGTCATCGTCGATACGCATTACAGTCGAGTCCAGGCTACCCAAGTAGAGGTGGTGATTGTCGGCAGCCATATAGCCGATGATCTGTGGCAGGCTTGGTGATTGGGAAGAATGGAAAAACTTGCTGCCGTCGTAGCGGATGATGCCAGAACCATAGGTGCCAATCCAAAGCACATCGTCAAAAACCGCCATGGATAGTATATGGTCTGTGGGAAACCCAGTTGCCATGCGAAATCGCTCCACGACCCCATTGCAAACGCGGTAAAGGCCACCACCAAAAGAGCCAATCCAGACAGCCTCGCCAAATGACTGTATCGAAGTGATTTCGGAATTGTCAAAGCCTTCGCGCTCACCCAAGTGCATGATTCGTTGCCCACGCAAGCAACTTACCCCGCCCGTTCTATACCCGATCCAGACATCGCCATTGCTGGCGAATTGCAATATCGAGACTTCATTGGATGCCAAGCCATGCTCGATGTCGAGGTTGAAGATGGCATAGTTGGCCCCAAGAACGCGCATGTCACCCGACAAGCGCTCAAATTGCGATTTGAATCGCCCGGAGACTTGGGCTTGCACGTTCTTCATCAGCTCAAGTTTGAGTTGCCCTGAGGGCCTGTATTGGATCGATGCCTGCTTGAAAGGAAATGAGGCGGAGCCAAATTTTTCTTTGAGCTGTTCATCTGCGACACGTGTCACCTTTCCCACAAAAGTCCGCTCCAATGAAAATGTCGTTTGCGGCAAAGCGTTGCCCGTCCCCAAGATTGCAACGGGCTTGATCACAACAGGTTGTGCAGACAAAGCATTGGTCAAAATCAAGCAAAACAATGCTAGCACCCAACGCAAAGGGTTCAAAAAGGCAATCAATACACGATGGTTTTTCAAGTAAACCTTGCGAAAAGATTGGGTCATCGTGGGCGTAAACATAGCATTGGCAATACAACAAACCTTCCGAAAGTTGCGCCAAGTCCCAATTCTATCCTTGTTCAACGCTTCGAACCTCACAAATATAGGCAGCGAACGATATATTTTCAGTACAATCATTGGCACACAAGGAGTCAACAAATTCTTTACGCATGTCACGCCCAGCAAAAACCTTGTAGGCAGGTCATTTTTTCTAGCGTCCTTGAACTGTGGCATGCAAGGCAGGGGTCTCTGCTTGTTGTTTGGATGGCAATCGTCGATTTTCGCTGTTGGCAATGGAGGATCACCGCTATCCATTTCAAGTAGTCCGGAAATATTGGACAAATCGCCCACCAAGAAAGACAGGGGAATCGGGATACAATTCGGGTTTCATGATCACGCTACAACATTACATCTGCCCTAGAGTTGGGCAAATCAACTCCTCATCACTCCTCGCAATCAAAGTCTGCAAACTTGCGGGATCCCCATGCAAAAATCCTTCCAGCTCCACCCATTGCTCCTGCCCGATGTCGAATGCGCTGCCTTGGCGGCGGATGAGCTGCTCCATATAGGCGTCGATATGGGGCTTGGCGAGCGGTTTTCCGTTGGCGACGTAGAGCTGCTTGCGGATGCGGGTGGCGGGGTCCGCACCGATTTCAAGTTGCATCTCACGCAGCACTTTCTCCGCTTCGTCGATTTCGCCTGCAGCGATGTGGCTGTTGAGGCCATCGACCATGCGTCGGCGACTATAGCTCAGCTTGCTCAAGTCATCCATTTCAATGCTGGCACGCGTCGCAAAATCCTCTAGTTTCCCCACGCTGGTCTTCGCCAGCTTCGCCCCGCCAGCCGACATGGTACCGCTCACCACACTCCCCGTCGCGCCACCGATAAAGGCCCCCTGCAACAGCGCGGCCCCAAAGGTCGTGAGGGTGTCCCAAATGCCCTTGCGCCATGTGCTTTCGTCGGCGGCGGTGAGGACGAGGCAAAAGCTTGGTTCTATCATCGATAATTCCGCTAGTTTGCTATTTGATCGGGGGACTCAATACAGAGACTCCATATAATTGTACGAGGTTATTGTCTAGTCTTCTGACATCCCCCCAAAGCCCATCGGGCCACTGTTTCCCTTCCCAGTCCATTTGAATAGACAAGTGAGCTTGATGGGAAAACAGACCGATTCTCAATTGTGCTAGAAACTCATCGGAAAGCAATTTCACACCCGATATGCTTTCGATATCGGCTAAACTTAAAATGTGATACATCGCCATCCAACAATAGTCTTGATCATTGGATAGGATTAGCAATGCATCTAATACAAGCTTTCTTATCGCTGGATTACTCACAATTTCACTTGCGAGCGGCTTAAGCGCCAAAATCGGATCCGTAGGAGTGTCCGCATCTCTGTTCGTAATTCGGTACTCGGGATAGCCTCCGAGGTACTTAGCAAGCTCATTTTTATCAGTAGGGTAAGATTCCATTTGGAGCTATTCTTATTGTTGGAACTGCAACGAGTTCAATTTTAGATTCCCGCAAAAGTCGATACAAGTAAATCTGGCTGGAATTGTTCGGGTGATCCTGTCCCGAACTCAATTTTCCTACAAAACATCACTACTTCGTTCGAGATCATTAGCAGCAATTACCCAAATTCCTCGTTTCTTGTAGATCAAATCATTGATCGATCCTATGGCACCCCAAATGCCCCCTCGCGTGATCTCACCCACCCAAGAGCAATTTCCCACCCATTGTTTCTTGTTGGAGGCTATTTGGTTCCCGATTTCAAGAACCAATTGCGAATCGACCAAATCAACATTCATCTTGCCCTCAAGTTCAAACAAATCCAAAAGATAATAGATTGCCAACCAACCCAACTCAGCATCGTTTGCCAATTGTGTTAGAGATTCGAGGAAACAAAGCCGAAAATCCAAATCCTCTATGATTTCAGGCAATAATGCTTGTATCACTTCGGTTGTATCTGTCGGCATGGGAGCATAGGGATTGGTAATTCCAAAGCCATTGGAACCTTCGAGCAATGCTGACAATTCTCCTTGATCAATCGCACGTTTTGCGTATGTTTTCATTCGAAAATTACTTGTTCTCTTGAAGTCTTCACTTTTTGAATTTGATCCACGACACCCTCAATCGCATTGCCAGAGGTAAACCCGCCTGGATGCCAAAATTCATTGGCTGCATTTTCAAATCCTGTTGGTAACCGAAGATTTTCGACACCATCAGCATGAACGTCGATTCGCCACAAGCCCCCTTTGTTTTGCCAGCTGCCCTCAGTGATTCCCATTTCAATTTCAACAATTGCGATATTCCCATCGGCCTTCGCAAGCGCCTGATCCACTTTGCTAGGTGTAGAAACAAACTGTCCATCAGCCCAACCAAGCCTTTCTATGTTATCTGGTTCAACAAATCTCTCATATTTATCATTAGGCACAAAATAAGAAGCTTTCCCTTCAAATTCTCCAAGGTGTCTATTAATATACGAAGGCTCCAGATATTCTTTTGGATCTAATGCTCTCCCGATCAACATTTGGCGCTGTGCTACCCGATATGCCTCCATGAAATTCCATGGCTCTTTGAAAACAATAGTATTACTCTTTGATTTTTCAGCAAGGCTTTCCGCAACCTTTTTTAGCGTATCTAAATCTACCCAAAGCTTCCTAATTTTGACCATCAAAATGGCTTCAATGTCCTCTCCGCCAAAGCCAAGAGCGGAACTATGTTCCACAAAATCTAAAATCTCCTCGTCTGTAAACTGAATTGCCCTTTTCAAATCCCCACCAACGAGCTTTAGCAGTTTTTTACGAATGCCTTTTACTGGAGATACCTCCCCCAACTCCTGCTCCCCGCTCCGATTCGAATGCAAATCATCCAAAAACTCCCCATGCACCTCGGCAGGTCCCTCAGCAGACTTGCCAGCCGACTTCAATCGCGCCAGTCTCCCCTCCTCAAACAGCGAAGCTTCATAGCGTCCGGCAGTCTGCGGATCGAGGCTCTCCTTCAAGGATTGAAACAACGCCCTGGCCTTCGCCTCATCGCCAGCGAGGAGCGCATTGTCGACTTGATTGAGCCGCGCCAGATTTTGTTGCGACATCGCTCCCAAGTCCTCGGCTGCGATGCCTATTTTACCAAGGTTACCGGTTGCCTTCCCCACACTGGTCTTCGCCAACTTCGCCCCGCCAGCCGACATCGTACCACTCACCAAACTCCCCGTCGCGCCACCGATAAACGCGCCCTGCAACAGCGCGGCCCCAAAGGTCGTGAGGGTGTCCCCGATGCCTTTGCGCCAGGTGCTCTCGGCGGCGGCGGTGAGCGCGAGGTTGCCGAGCGCACCGGAGATCGCGCCATCGATGCCGCCTCGCGTGAGGCCCACCGAGGCTTGATGACTGAAGAAAGGTCAATTGAATCAATATTGGTTTGATTCAATCTCTATTGTCCCTGAATTCCTTGTTACGGACTCTTTAGTTTCCTTGCGTCATCTTTCCAGCCAGAAACCCCATTTCGCATCTTATCGTAAACTTCCATTGCTTTTGGATTTCCATTGCTAAATTCATCAATGATTTTATCACAGAGGTAGTTTCGTTCCTGGTCCAATCGAATATATTCATCAACCCATGCAAAATTTCCGGAGATTGGAGCTTCCAAATAATCCATCAGTATCCTACAATATGAATCCAGATAAAAATCGCACCGTTCACTATCGCCCCAATCTGAATCAGGAAGCGGTAAAAGCCGATTCGAAAGCCCGTCCTCGATAGTGTCCAAGTAACCTGTCAGCAGGAATTCATTCTGTTCTGAATCCAAGGGATTGCCGATACGAAACCCGACGTACCGGTTGTCAACGTTGTTCAAGGTCAACCTGCAGTACTGGTTATCAAGATAAACAGTATCCGCATTCAGTTCCGTAACCCCCAGACCCCAACGATCTATGGCTGGCTTTAGCCTTTCCCGCACGCTTGGCAATAAATGAAAAAATGCGTTCATCATTATGCAATTTGATTCTGTATCCCCCTATTGTAGCTTGGAATTCTTTATCACGTTGGTGTTCCCACCAAATGTATTGGTCTGTATTTTCTCAATTCTCTCCGTACCCTTATCTTTAACCAATTTTAATGTGCGATCGGTTTCTTGGCTTTCGTGCAAAAATCTATCGTAAGCTTCTTTATCGATATCATCTAGTTTATTCGTTCTCTTGACCTCCATTTGCACCTTTTTCCAATCCCTTGGAATATTTTCCATCCCAATTTCTTCAATTTTTTTCACAATTCCCGTCTTTAGGTCGGGAGCATAGCCGCGATTCATCAATACGCCAAGTTCTTCCCCGGTAACGGTAAGACCACCAGTTTCATCAATTGCATTGTAGTACAAATTCCGAAGCTCTCTTGGATCCGAAACAAACCTAATAATGTCCCCTCGATCAATAGCGGCCTGCAGCCAGGCATTGTTCTTTGCCCAAGTCCATTCCGCGATATCAAGCACATTGCCGCCTCCTTTCATCTTTCCGACGAAGAAGTTGGCTTGAAAACGGAAGTAATTTGTGCCAATGGGTAGGTTCATTGCACCTGGAAAACCGTCGGGGTGAAGAGCTGCCTCAACGCTTCTTCCAACAGCAGTCGTCGTCCTATTTGGATCCAGAATTAATTTATTGCCATATCCGTCATAGGGAATGACCGCCCTCAAACCCACTTGGTCACCTTCACGCACGAGTTCCAGTGTTCCCAATAGTTCCTTTCCTTCTGCATTTGTATATCGGAAAGTCTGCCAGATACCCAATACCTCCGCATTGGGATCGATTTTCCACTTTCCTTTGCCAAAGAAATCATCCACGATTGTGCCAATGTTTACTTGTAAGCCATGAGCTTTTAGGGTTCCCCAAAGTTGTACGGTTTCGTCTGGTGTGAACTGAGAGAGAACTCGATTGAGGCCTTTTAACTCTCGAACCTCAAAGTTATTGAAATCTAATGGATCGATCTTGGCTTTCCGAGCAAACTCCTCCAGTTTCCCCACGCTGGTCTTCGCCAACTTCGCCCCGCCAGCCGACATCGTACCACTCACCAAGCTCCCTGTCGCGCCACCGATAAACGCCCCCTGCAACAGCGCTGCCCCAAACGTCGTGAGCGTGTCCCAGATACCCTTGCGCCATGTGCTTTCGTCGGCAGCGGTGAGCACGAGGTTGCCGAGCGCACCCGAGATCGCGCCATCAATGCCGCCGCGCGTGAGGCCCACTGAGGCTTGGTGACTGAAGAAACGGAGGGAATTCTGGGAGGCCTCAAGTACCTCCCCGACCAGCATCTCGCTCGCAAGCCGCGCCTCCACATTGATGGTTTTGAAAAAGGCCGTTTGCAGTCCCTTTGCAAGGCCACCTGTGACTGCGACAAGGACGCCATCTACACCGCCCAGGGCAAAGGCTTTCCCCCCTTCGTCACTCAAATCAAAATGCTCGCCACCGATGATTTTGCTCACGGCGACCTTGTAAGTGCCAGCGGCGACCGCTGCCCCGACGATCGTGCTCGCAGAGGCGCCGCCGATGTACGCAGACAGTCCCGCCACAGCGCCGGGACCTGCCGTTCCCGCTGTGGCCACTGTGATCACGATGGCCACAGCAATCGCCGCCACCGTCGAGGCCACATCGGCCACACTGTCGATGGCTGCCACGTGGGCGTCATAGGCCTCGTTGAACTGATCATAGTGCGCTGCCATGCCAGCCAGGTCGAGCTGACTCGCCGTGCCGTCTTCCAGCGCCTTGTTGTAGGCGCCGAGTGCCTGGATCGCAGCAAGATCGGCCACCCCGCCGGTATTGCTGAAAAGATCGATGAAATAATCTGCGGGACTGCCGTTGCGGGTAGTGATCTTGTCGCGCACACGCTGCTGCAAGATGTACATGCTCATCTCCATGCCGCCCGCGTGCCGCATCTCCATGAGCGAGGGCGCTTTGAGAAAAAGGTCCTGGGTACTTTCCTTTTGGTCGAATCCCATCTCCTCCCCCAGTTGCTCCAGCAACCAGGCATAGCGATCCCGCGCCGCTTGTTGCATGTGGCCGGGTATCGCCGTCTCTGGCACTTTGAAGCCATGGGCCAAGGCATAACCCAGTCGCAATTGGAAATATTCCAGGTCATTGAGCTGATCGAGTGTGGAGTTGATCAGCTCCTCCGATGTCCCAGCACCCTTGCTCGCGGCCGTGATGGCGAGTTCCAAGTGAACTTTTCCCGTCTCCGCAGCCTCCTTCACAGCCTTGGCCAAATCGCCGTAGCCGCCTGCGGGTGAAGTGAATTTCTTGAGATTGTCGGGATAGAGCAGCACCAATTTCTTGCGATCGACTTCACTGATCGTGGTGAGCAATTGGATCAATTCGACAAAACTGGGATCGCTGAAGACCCATCGCGTGGTAATCACGAGAAACTTGTCCTCGGCGACCTTGAAGGAGTCTGCCTCGCGGTAGGCGGCGAGGGTGACCTTTTCAGTGTCGTTCAGGGCTGCCTTGAAGGCCGCCTGAACATCTTTGTCAACCCAAAGCTTTCTTCTGAGCTGCTCATCTTTGATCATTTCAAAGGCGTCTTTCATTGCCTTCTCATTGTCGTCAAATGTGCCTACAGCATTCAAAATCATCAGTTTCGCCTGGTCAAACTGACTTACACCGAGCACTGCCGCATACTGCTTGAACTCAGCCTCTGAAAGATCTCCCTTCAAATCGCCTAGGAAAGACCATTCGCTGACGCCACCTTGCACAATACTAGGCTTCGCCAAATCCTGAACGTTGCCCAACTGTTCGAGTTCGGCAGCCGCCTTGGTGCCTGGTTTGGGTGGTATTTTCTGGAGCTCGGCTTGCCGTTTTATTTTTTCTCCGGCATGCTCCACGGTCTTTTTGGCCAGATTGTCATAAGTGCCGGCCCCGTCGGTCGCCAGATTCATCGTGGTTTTCACGACATCGACTTCCTTGCCGAAGCAGAGGGTTTTGATTTGATTGGCGCTGGCACTCACGTAGGCGATCTTTTCCTTGTGTTTGTACCAGAGGTCCTTGCGCTGCGCAGGCGTGAGGTCCAGGATCACCAAATACACAAAATCATCGTCGTCCCAAGTCCAGCCGTTCCCGGCATCGATCATTTTTAAGGCGACTTGATAGACCTCATTGGGAAACTTCGCGGGCGGATAGATGAGCTTGTACATGTCGTAGGCATCCGGGAAGTCGATCTCGTCGAGAATGAAGCGCCCGACCTTGCCGTCGAGGCTGGCTTCCTTACGATTGGCAGGCGTGCTCGTCTTGATGAGGTGGATCATCCCCTCCTCATTGTCGTCCCAGCCCTTTTGCAAGCGCAATTGCTCCAGCAGTGGAAGTGCGGGCGACAGATAGGTCATCGCAGCACGATAGTTGGTGGCACTCAATTCATCCTCCAAGTGCTGCGCAAGCGTCATCCCAAATCGCGCGAGGTAATACGTCTTTAAGGTCTTGAGATAAAGGACAGACTTGCCCCGCAAGACCGCCACTGCATCCGCCCCATCTGTAAAATACCCCACGCAGACATCATAGATCGTGCGGGCATCCTTGGCGATCTTGTTGGGATCGATCACCTCAGCCGGTTTCTTGGTCGATTTGGCAGTGGCTGCCTTGGTGGTCACGGCCTTTTTGGTTGCCCGCTCTTGGGCCGCCTTCATCGCGCCTAGCACAAACACCATGCTCGCATGCTGCACCTTGGCGCTCATCCTGAGCAGATGCGGTGCCAATCCATCGGCCTGCATCATAGCAATTTGCTTGAGGTAGGCTGCGCTGCTCGATGCCGAGGCCTTCTGGAGCAGTGCAGCATAAGCAATCACGGTTTTGCCTGCGGCATAGTCCTCCTTCATGACCGCACCCTTGAAACTAGGATAGTTCGCAAGCAGCTGTTTTGCAACGGCCGCAGCGATTTTCGGGTCTTCTTGTCTGCGAATGGTGTCATTCGCTTTTCCACCCTGCTGCACGACGTGCGTGAGCTCATGGGCGAGCAGACGCTTGCCATCCCTGCCTTGCGTATCCAATTGGCCCTCCCCAAAGTAAATGTCGTTGCCGCTCGTAAATGCCTTGGCTTGGATCGATTCGCTCATGCTGGCAGCTTCCGCGTCTTGGTGGATGCGCACCTTTGAGAAATCGGCCCCGATCTTGCCTTCCATTTCAAGTTTGGCCTCGGGAGGCAAGGGGCTGCCGCGTCCTGCTGTGGCTTTGAGCTGAAGGTCAAATCCTTGCGGTGTTTCCAAACCCGAGCCCGCTGTGTCACTCGCAGGTTCACGGTGCAAGATCGGCTGACGCTGGGCTTGGTTATCGCTTTGCGATACGTTCCCTGTTGGATCATCATCCCCATTTGTGGAGACCAAATCGGGTTGCAGCACCCTTTCAGCAACCTGATCTGCCTCCTGTTCCCATGCATCTCCCGGGGTATTGACCGCAAGCTTTGCCTGCACCTGAGGCTTGAGCGATGCTGTCTTTCCGTTGAAATTGTCACCCCTAGCTGGCGCAGATTGGGAGAAGCCTACCGGAAAAAATCTTGCAAGCGCTGCATCTTGTTTCCGTTGAATATGCGCCTGCAAACCCTGCCCACCCTCAGATGCAGCAGTCGTGCTATCTAAAGCGGCGCCAGACACATTTTGAAGTGCCGGTTTCGCAGGGGACCGCTCTTGTTGGGGCGCAAAATCTGCCATCGATGTACTGTGCGACGAAGGTCTGGTGTGAAATCAAATATGGCGCAAGCCCTAGACAATTGCAACATTGGTTGCCAACAATTTGAAATTGATGCCTAGATGGATGGCAGCAACACAAATTTCGATAGAATGCGCAAAAACTGACTTTGAACCAATAACTTTAGCCCAAATATTTGCGAATCGACACACCATTCGTTTTTTCAACAGGACAACTATGGGCAATACAACTTACCTCGCTTTGGAGATTGCTTGGTTTACAAGTGAAGTGCAAAAGCGTTTTGAACAACATTTTGAGCTTCCTGCATCCACATCTTTGGCATCCAATGTTCTGATGCCCGACGAATTTGCATTTGAGGAGCCCTATCCCAAGTTTGTGCGCGAGCTGCAACTTGGGCGCGAAGCACGATTGGTATTGATCATGGCGCTATTGCCGATCTTGCGGCCTGCTGCACTCGACATGTTCAAGGTCACAGATGGCAACAAAATAGCCCTTACCGATTTTGGTGGTTATGCGCTCCATGCCCACAAGGGCTTCATCCCGACGGTGGAGACGGCACTCTTCCTGATCACGGGTTCCAATCTTGACCACCGTATCGCATTCCTCCAATTTTTCCAGCAAGGCAATCCCCTTTTTGGACAATATTGGCTCAAGATGGAATCTGCAGGCGTGCATGAGCCATTCACATCTGCATTGCTGCTGCCGAGCAGGGACTTGATCGATCTCGTAACCCTCGGTCATCTCGGCGAGCCAGAATTTGGTGCGACCTTTCCTGCCGAGCGCATATCGACGACACGTACTTGGGATGAGTTGGTTTTACCACAAGAAACGCGGCTTCATATCGACGATATCCTCAACTGGATCAAACACGAACGCCTCGTGATGGAGGATTGGTTTCTGGGTGAAAAGGTGGCGCCAGGGTTCAGAGCCTTGTTCCACGGCCCTCCTGGAACAGGTAAGACGTTTACCGCATCGTTGCTGGGCAAGGCCACTGGCAAAGATGTCTATCGCATCGACCTCTCCATGATCGTGAGCAAATACATTGGCGAGACGGAAAAGAACTTGAAAGTCGTATTTGACAAGGCCCAATCGCGGGGATGGATCCTCTTTTTTGATGAAGCAGACGCACTTTTTGGGAAACGCACAGATGTATCAGACAGCAGGGATCGCTACGCCAATCAAGAGGTGAGTTATTTGCTGCAGCGGGTTGAATCCTTTGATGGCATCGTGCTCTTGGCAACCAACAACCGCGACAATATGGACAAAGCGTTTACCCGCAGGTTTCAAGCCGTGGTTCATTTCCCTATGCCTGGCGCTGCGGAGCGCCTACGCCTCTGGCAAACCGCAATCCCCGTCACAATGGAAGTGTCAGCAGAGATCAATCTTCCCGTCGTCGCCGAGCGCTTTGAACTTTCGGGTGGCAGCATCGTCAACGCTTTGCGCCATTGCGCGTTGCAGGCTGCTGTGCGAGGCTTGCCTGTGATCGCACACGATGACATGCTGGAAGCGATTCGCAGGGAATATAGGAAGTCGGGCAAAATTATGAATTGAAGGATCTTCCATAAAATGGCCATTCACGATCAGTCTATGTGCTGATTGTTTGTTTTCCAACGGCCCGTCTAGCGGCTAGGCTCATCTTTCAAAACCACGATCACACCTTGCTGAAATCGCCAAGTGGCATGTCGTCGATCAAAGACATGCCACTTGCGCCATTCAGTTTTGAGGCTTAGACCGTCGTTGCAGCCTCGTTGTCGCGCAGCAACCGCTCGGCCGATTTTTGGGCACGACGGTCGCGGCTCATGCGGTAGCGCCACTTGGGGTGACTGCCACGACGGTGCTCGCGGTACATGATGTGCGAGGGACTTTTGTGTACAAAGCTGATCTTGTCGCCGTCGAAAAGCGCGATGCGCTCGTTGGGCGGCACGGGGTCACCATTGACCTCGGTAAAGATCTCGGGAATCAAATACACGGTCTCGTTGCGGATGATCAAATTCGCAAATGTCTGGGTGGCATTTCCTGGCGCATTGAGCGTGAGGGTATGCCGCATTTTCATCCTGATCGTGGCGGTCGGGCCGCGACCGATGGTCACATCTTCGTTTTTGCGCAGCAAATCGGTGATGTGAACCATGCCATATTTTTTGCGGTTGGTCCAGATTTCCATTTCCGAGGCCTCCAATGCGGGCGAACCTTCGGAAAGTATCAGCGCCAAAATGGCGCCAAAGGCCACAAATGCAAAGAGCTTGGGCCCCTCATAACCTTTGGTTTGGTAGATGATCATGGGCAAAAAATACACATGAAAGCCCACTACGCCTGCAGCAAGACCAGCCATGAAGCCGCGGATGGAGCGGGTTCCAGACTTTACGGTGAGCACTCTTCCCAAGACGACGCCTAGCAGCAGCATCGCGATGAGCCCAGGCAAGTAGAGATGGCGCAGGAAGATAAATCCTTGGAGGTATCCAAAAAATGCAAACACGAAGATGCCCAAGATGCCGCCGATGATGCCACGCAGCGCGGACCTCAGGATGCCTTTTACGAGGAGCCAGCCATTGAAACTGCCGCGTGCTTGGGCAATCTCCCCTGCAATGGCGATGAGAAACACGATGAGCGCACTCATAATCCCCGCCAAAACCAATTGCTCAAAAAAGGGATTCAAAAATGCCTCCCGGGCATAACGCACACTCTCCTCCATCGGTGCATCGGTCCCGATGAGGCCCCAATGCTTTTGCACCCAAGGCGAGGCCGCAAGGCGGTTCATGTTCAGATTCCAATAGATCTTCTTGTTGTTTTCAAACAATGCCCAGAGCCCCCAACCCGCAAAAGCACCCATGGCAGCCATGAAAACCCAAAAGAGTTGTTTGAAAATGCCTGTCTGTGCAAAAAAATCGCTGCTGCCACCGGGGCTATGACCCGTCTCACATTTCCCTGGGTAATAGATGCAACGGTTTTTACGTTTGCGGTTGCCGCCATCCTTGCCGCCACGACGACCTTCAAACTGCCAAGTCTCCATCGAGGTCATGTGCTCGCAACGCACGACGACCTCGTCCTCATCTCGAAACGGGAACTTCGTGAGCGGATCATACCGCCGCACGCCCTCCTGCTTGACCTGCCAATAAAACTTGACATACTTGCTGCGAAAATCCTTCCATTGGCGACGTGGGATGTAGAAGGCAAAGATCACAAACAAAGCCAAGACCACGCCACCGCCTACCAAGGCGTCGATCTGCCAGTTGCTCTGCTCATTCCAAGGATTGAACAGACCCCCAAGACGGTAGCTTGCGGTATCCCGCAACGCACCTAACCGTGCCTCCAACTGCATCACACGACCAGCGTGGGGATGCACATTGCTCTTGACCATGATCACGTGGGTCGATGGCCACTTGCGAAACTCCTTGACATCCACAAACAAGCCACGCGATGCCACGCCGATCGAAACCGAGTCTGTACGGTATTTAGTGGCGCGCACTAGCGGCTCGGTATTCTCGGGATAGGTCTTGGTGCCAAAAAGTACGGGATAGATGACATAGCTGTCGTCCAAGGCTCTGATCTTGTCGATCAACGTCTTGCGCTCATAGCGTTCCTCGGGCTTGCGGTTGCTTTGGTCATCCTCACCGTCACCGACGACGATCAGTAGCTTTTTGCCCTCAGCATCCGACATACGGTCGAGCGCCTTGGCCACGTTTTCATAGAGGTAGGTATAACGTGCCGTAGCTGGCCTCTGGGCATTGCGAAATGAGGTCTCGCCTGTGAGGGTACGCTCATACCAGATTTCGTCATAGTTGTAAATCTTCACAGCATAGGGCGCCGACAATTGCCGCACGATGGAATCGACGAGGGCCTTGGCAGAATCCATATAGACGCTCTTGCCATTGACCTCGCGCCACATCGATGAGCTCACGTCCATCAAGACCGTGACGACGTCAAATCGCTTGCCGACGACCTTTTGTTTTTCCATCGGCAACCCTTCGCCTTTGCTACTCCCCCACCCACCAGCACCGCTCGAAGGTTTTTCTGTGAAGAAAAGACTGTCTTCCAAGTATTTAGTGCTCGGTACGGAGTCGCCACTCATGAACTTCACGTGCACGTCTAGGTAGCCCGGAATCCTGGTATTGGAGACAATGTACTCGATGTGGAAGGTCGAATCTGGGAGGGCATTGGCCACCTTGACATCAAAAGATTCCACCTGGGCAGACACCGCGAGCGGCAGCCACCAACACAACATCAATATTTTGCGGATCGCTTTTCCCATCACTCGGTTATGCCGTTTCCGGACCTTTCATTTTCACTTTGATCTTGCCTCCATGCCCGTCTTCTTGCACGATCTTGGGGGTGGATTCATAGTAGCCTGCATCTTCCAAATCATCCCAGACGAGCCATTCGTCTATGCCTTCCAAGCGGTCCCCTACATCATTGATCTTGCCAGAGGTTGTGCGCGTAAAAAAGCCGCAGAGCTTCTTGCCATCGACGATGTCGATCTTGAGCAAGAGCTGAAACAATTCGCTAAACTGCTCATCCTGAAACTGCTGCTCCAGCTTGGTGAGGCGCATAGGCCGACCCTCGGCAACCTGCAACCAGCCGATCTTCACGAGATCGCGGTGGTCTTGGGCTACTTCTCTGATCTGAGCCCACTTGTCGTCGTCCCCACGCTCTTCATAATAATCGATCGGCTTGGGATCGAGCGCCCTGAAGCGGTCGAGACGCACTTCATATTGCTCATTCTCGAAGTCAAACTTCAAAACTGTGCCCAGCAATACACCCTCGACGAGCGGCTTGTCGGAGTTGATATGTGGACGCTCCTTGAGATAGTTGGAGACCTCACGCACGAAATTTTTGTGGAGAGACAACTCGCTGATAGCGGTCTCTTTCCAGAAATTTTGCAGCTCGGGTCGCGGCTTGCGCTTCACACGCGGGTCTGAACCACCACGTGCTTCCAATAATTTTTCAAGTTCCTCGTCTTTGCGGCGCTTCTCACGACGGTAGAGGAGAAATATGAAAAAGAAGACTGCCAATAGTCCAAGGGCGATGTACCAGACAATCGGGGGAATCGGCGGTGGCGGCACAATGTGAACCAAGCCCGACCCGGTTTTTTTCAATTGCTCTGCATCCACCAAAAACAGCCTGAAATCTCCTTCCTCAGAGAGTTTGAAGGCGCTGGCCATTTGCTCCTTTTTCAGCACGGTGTCCCCTACAATTGTGATTGCACCTTCCGTCCCAAAATAATCCACGCCGCTCAAGCGCTGCATATACAGCACATAGGGCCCATGACCGCCTGCCACCTTGATCTCGACTTTGTCATCGGGTGCATCTTTGTAGCTGAACGTGATGTAGTCCCTTACGCTATTGAGGATAATCGAAGCTTTATTCTCTGGCGTAAACTTATGGATGGCAGTGACTTGATAGTCGATCGAGTCCTTGGGAGGGCGCACGTAGAGTTTGCCATCACGCCATACAGGATTGAGGGCTTTGTCACCCAGGCTCACGCCAAACCGCGAAAAGATCAGGTTCACATCCTTCTCGGTCGGTGCCGCCCGCGTGAATTTGGCATAGCTGATATCGACACGGTATGTGCTACTATCCACCAATTCCTTGGTCATCTTGAGGGCTAGGTAAGCCCTTGCGTCCCTCACACTCGTGAACTCGGGGTGCTCACGCATGAGCTCCATGAGGTCATCGACCCGCTCCTCATCTATGGCGCGCTTTACAGCGGCATCAAACTCAAAGTCACTCGTAGGTTTCTCGACCTTTACCACCTGTACCACAGTGGGAGCCACGAGTGTCTCGACCTTGACCTCCTCTACGGCAATACTATTGACCAAACCATCGACCGAGAAGTTGAATGAAAATTGGAATGGTCTTTCCTCGACGGTCTTGGGCGTGACCGCCTTGACCCCGACAACGAATGTATAACTGCTATTTTTATCGACCTTGAAAATGGTGGGTGGTGGCAAGGAGTCACCGAGCACATACTCGACGTTGGGAGCCGTGATGTAGCGCTTCCTCAGGTTTACTGTTGCACCCTTCTTCTTCGTTTCGATGTAGATCTGTGGCGACATATCCACCCAAACGTTACGCACGATCACCTTGTAGTCGCTTGAACCATCATAATCCTTGCCCATGGGACTCCAGTCGATCTTGGTGATCTTGAACTTGATGTACCCAGCCTCAATGCCAGGGAACTTAAGTGGATCGACCTTGATGACACCCTGATCCTCCATGCCGACAATGGGCTGTCCAGGACTCGTCGGCTCTGTCATCGTGAAGGCGACAAAGGTGACCTTGGCGACGACAGGTGTGATTCCTTGTTCACGACGGTCTTGGAGCTCAATCGTTCTCGACCAATTGCGCTTTACAGGTTGGCTCAAAGCGATCGCAGGTAGCATCACCAGGACCATCAAAAACCCAACGATACATTTCACCATGTTGATTTTAGGCATTATCCCCTCCATTCATTCGTATGAGTTTCTTTTGTTCCTGCTTCACATGCTTGCGCCAATTGTCTGGCATAGCACCATGAGCCAGCAGACCGATGCCGGGACGCACGATGCCCAGGGGTTCGGCATATTCCCTCACCCAGCGCGCGACGTTCTCATCCTCAGGATAGGGAAAGCGCAATTCGGCATGGTAGATTTCATATTTGAGCATCGCCTCTATTCGCAAGATAAGATCATCCAAGGAAAAATGCGCCCCAAAACCCTCTGTATTTCCACAAATACGGCCCTGGTAGAGACCTTCTTCAGATTGGATATTGGGGTGCCACATTTCGCTTACCATGTAGCATATTGGAGCCTCAGCTGGAAAGCTTGCTGGCAGATGTATCTCCATGACGTGCAAGTCGCCAAAAATGGGGAGCATATCATGATCGAGACGCACGATCGTGCTGAGATCAGTAAATGTAATGCGGTAGTCGCGCGGCGGCAATTGATCGGGGAAAATGAGCTTGTAGGAGATCCCAGAATGGCTTTCGCACAATGCCTCTACCAGCATGTGCTCACGCACAAGCCGTTGCTCGAGTGGGTCGAGTTGTCGAGCCACTTTCTCGTAGTAAGCCGCGAATCCCTGGGGGTCCAGTTGCGCCATTTTCTTACTTGCACTCAGTCAAATTGGGCACGATGCCCCTGTGATACAATATTTCCTTTGAATCTGTCTCTGCCTCCTGCAGCCTTGCTGCATGAGACTCAACCAGGCACGTAGATGCGCACCATTTCGAGCTTCGCCTCGTTCAGGATATTCTGCTCTTCGAGCGGTTTGTCCTGGTCGATCTCGATGCGCTTGTTCTTTTCCCGCTTGAATATTTTGTACTCAATTGCCTGTGAGTCACCACCAAGCGAATTGGGATCTTCTTTGGGAATGTTGAGTTCCTCCTTTTCCAACAACGTGTTGATGATGTCGATCGGCGTCGCAGAAAGCGGCAGTTCGACATCCACATCTGTCCCGATAGAAGGTATCAGCACGTTGACAATGACTATATCATCCATAAAACTACTCTAAATTCAGGAACCCATTGATTGCCCATTCAATGCCAAAAAGGCATGGGCGGGAAGAGCCTAAAAATAGAAATTTTTTGAACAAGTCAATACGAATCTCGGATTTTTTAGGGATTTGTTCTTAGAGCTGGGCGAGCATTCTTACGCGCTCAGCGGTCGGCTGCCACCATCTGTTTTGAAGGGCATGGATCCCCTGGGCAAATTCAAACTCCGGATTGTCATCTGCCAACTGCACCCAGCGGCGCGCCTCTCCCCTGCCGACCCGCAATACGTGACCTGCGGGTATCCCCAAAGCCCAAAGCGGCAATTGGTTTGAAAGGTCGCCAGGCCGCAAGGCTTCAATCATCGCTCCCTTGGGAATGCCCAATGGTTCATGTGGCGAAAGCGCGCTCGCCAATTGGTCTGAAAAGTGATGGACTGGCAGGATCACGCGTTCGGCATGGCCCGTCTGCAGGCCCGCGAGCGAGGTTGCCACGCTGTGGTCGAGCAGCAATTCGGGGGCTGCCATGTGCTGATCGCAGGAGAGATAGTGAAACAATTCCCCGAGGGTCGATGTGCATGAAAGTGCAGCCGCCATGGGTTGAGATACCTCAAAATGGCTTTCACAAGCGGTACGCAGCGGTTTGGACTCATAGACGGCCCCCAGCATGTGTGCGCCTTCAAAGGAATAAAGCTTGCCGGCCAGGCTTTGCGATTGCAGGCCCAGCACCAATTTGAGGGCCTCCTGCACTTGCAAGGCCCCGATGATCGAGGCCGCGATCGGCGTCGTGGGGGCGTGCCCATCAAGTGCATAGCGACGTGCCATGTCTGTGCAACCGAGTCGGGTCCTGATCTCCTGCCAGCCTGTAGGGGTTATCCCGCATTCGTAGCAGGAGTGGCCAGCAACGTATGCTGCAACTTGCCCCGCAAGATTCAAGATGCCGCCATCGATCCAAGGCTTGCCTGCGCGCCAGCACAAGCGGTTCAAGTACAGCCTTGCCAGACGATTATCGACACAACCGATCACGACATCGACATGGGCGAGCAGGCCTAGTGACAGGTCGGTGACGACGTCGCCCAGCAATGTGTGGATCCTAAGGTCAGGGTTGATTTCCAGCAGCCGCTCGGCTGCGACCTGGGCCTTGTAGCGCCTTGCGTCGGCGTCGGCTTGCCTGAAGAGGATGGATCGGGTTAGATTGGAGGATTCGACTTGGTCAAAATCCATGATGACCAGCTGCTGCACATTGAGCAAGGCGAGGTTTTTGAGGACTTCGTTGCCCAAGGCTCCTGCGCCGACCACAAGCACTCGTGCTGCACGCACCCGTGCTTGATCCCATTGCGGCACCTGGTCAAAAATGTCGTCTTGCAGGCTCATAGGTCGGTCATCATCCCCATCACAGAGTCTCTGTGCTGAAAAAAGCGTTGCAGGTGCGCTCCGTTCAAGCCGATGCCGCCTCCAAAGGTCTTTTCCTTGCGATGATCGACCTGGAGCCCATTCTTCCAATATCTGAAGCAGACGTGTGGCCCTGTCGAGCGGCCTGTGCTGCCGACATAGCCGATCACTTGCCCCTGCCGCACGGCTACGCCGGGCGCGATGCCCTCTGCAAATGCGGACATGTGCAAGTATTGGGTTTGGATGGAGTCTGTGTGAAAGAGCTTGACATAGTTGCCATTGCCACCTTTGTTTTCGGCATTGAGGACGGTGCCGTCACCGACCGCTAGTATGGGCGTGCCCTCTGGAGCTGCATAGTCGGTGCCCAAGTGGGCTCTGATTTCGCCATTGCGTGCGATGGGATCGATGCGATTCAAGTCATAGGTAGAGGATATGCGCCCATACTCCAGTGGAGCCATGAGGAATCCAGACTTCATCGGTCGGCCTTCATAGTCATAGAAACCAATGCCCATGCTGTCTTGGTAGGCAAATGCGTATCCCTGCTCTCCGTTTTGACGGTAACTCACCGCGAGCAATTCCCCGACCTCTGTGAGCTTGCCTTCGTATTGGGTCTCCTTGTAGAGCATCAAGAAGCGGTCACCCGCCTCCAAGTGAAAAAGATCGACCTTCCACTTGATCGCAGCTTCGAGCTCGCGGGCGAGCTTGAGTCCCGAGTCGCGGTTGTACATCGCCTCTGCCAATGTGGTCTGAATGACGACATTGAGCTGCCGATTTTGGCGACGCAGTACGGCACGGCCGTGAAGATACACGGCCGGTGGCCCATCGAGGTTCATGAAGACAAAGGAAGCGGGTTCGGGTTCATAGACCATGATGACCGGCCGCTGCATATTTTTGGGGGAATAGAGAATGTGGTAAGGCGAGCCCAGGCGAATCTCGGGCATTTGCCGACGCTTGGCGAGCTCCAAGACCTCAATCACCTGCCTGTAGTCCACATTGCGGGCCATCAGCAGGTCGCCTATTGTCTGCCCCTCCTCTAGTGCGCCCGAGTGGCACTCCAACTCGTGCAATGGATGCCCCCAATCAAATTTTGGATGCACACCCAGACAATTGGGTGGCTCAGGCTTGGGTACCTCGGCCACTTTGACGGGCGCTGTCTCAGGCGGACGCTTGACGGGAATAAAAATGAATGCCGCAAAAACGGACAGCGCAATGCAAGCAAAAATGACCGCCAGCACCCAACTCGGCTTTTTGAGTAGCCGCTTGGGCTTGGCTACGCGCACCGATGGGGCGACTTCGGGTTCCTCGGCAGTGACCACAAGCGCACGTTCCTCGACCATCTGCGACACGTCGTGCGTGTCGTCGATATAGACAATCTTGGGTTTTTTGCGTGGGGCCATGACCGATCTAGACCGTCTTGCCTTCCTTGCGGTATTCTGCTCGGATGCCTTCTATGATATCTTCTTCATAGATCATGTGTACCTCACGCGCGATCGCTGCGAGCACGCAAAAGCGCAACACGTTGATGATCATACCGCCAGAGATTTTATATTCCTTGGACAGGGTTCTGAAATCAATGTTGTCGGCGAGCGGAGCCTTTTCAAAAGCATTGCGCCAGAGACGCAGACGCTGTGGCGCACCAGGTACAGGGAAGTGCACGAGCGATTGGAAGCGTCGCATGAAGGCGGGGTCAATGTTGGAGCGCAAGTTGGTGCTCAACAAGACTGTGCCAGGAAAATCCTCGATGCGCTGCAAGAGATAGGCAACCTCCTGGTTGGCGTAGCGGTCTTTGGAGTCGCTGGTCGCCGTACGCTTACCAAAGAGCGCATCGGCCTCGTCAAAGAAGAGGATCCAGTTCTTGTTTTCGGCGTAGTCAAAGATGTTGCCGAGGTTTTTCTCCGTTTCACCGATGTACTTGCTCACGACCTTGGAGATATCGACGCGATAGACATCTAGGCCAGCTGTCTTGCCTAGCAATGAGGCTGTGAGGGTCTTACCCGTACCAGGGGGGCCGTAAAACAAGCTGCGGTAACCGCGCTTGAGCACTTTGCCGAGGCCCCAATCGTCCAAAATGAGTTTTTGGTAATGGATCCAGTTGAGAATCTCTTGGATGCGATCGCTGCTCTCCTTTTCCAAGACGAGGTCTTCCCAATCCATGCGGGTCTCGATGCGCTGGGCGGGAAACTCGCTGCCAAAGACTGGCTTAAAAGGCGCACCGGTAGTGAGGTAGCTCAGGAATTCCTTGCCCATCTGCAAGGGCGCGCTCAGGTCTGGCTCCTTGTTACGATCGTTGTCGAGCAGGAGGATTTTTTGCTTGAGCAAATAATAGTCCTCGTCAAACAGTTCCATGATTTGAAACCTGCGGGTGAGGTCATTGGCTGCAAGCAAGAAGGCTGCCGTCTCACAAGTCGGCAAAAATCCACGGTGGACATTGCCTTTGAGACCGCCAAATTCCGTAAAAATCTGACCATTGACCTCATTGCGCACATAAAGGCAGTCGAGCAGCTGCGGCGCGATATGTGGCGTGAGGGCAAGCAAGACGACCAACCTGTCGTTGAGAGACATGTTGAATTTGCGCACAAATTTTGAATAGATCGAGGGGTACTCGTCTAGGTCGGGTGGCACGACATCCCAAACGCTACTGTAGGGCGAGGGTTGCCCAAAATAGAGGTTGATCCGGGTATCCAGAGTATTTTTGAGCCACTCCATCTCTGCCCTGAGCGCCCTTGCATTGGCCTCCAAGGCTGTAAGTGAATTGGATTCTGCAATCGCCTTCGCCATCTTTCTTATATCGTTTTGCTTTCCCGCGTTTTTCTGTTGCTGCGCACCCTGTCCTAGAACGGGCCGCAATAGCACTCCAATTTAGTGCATTATTCCAAACCCACCAACCATTTCATGGCCATTCGACTTCAATCACGAAATCATTCCATGGCATACGGATCGGATTGGTGCCCCAAGGAATTTTATTTTTGAGAACATCGATGCCATTTTGCTCCACTCTGAGTACCCAATCCTTGCCTTCATACTTGAGACGGGCGTCGCGTTGGATAAATGTTTTGCGCAGATAATCGATTCCAGCATTTTTCATGACCCCCCATTGTGTACACACCATGCCCAAAATTACATCGCAATTTTCAATGTCTTCGGTGCCAAAAGGTGTCTCAAGTGGATCCAAAGGCGTGTTGATGCCCCAACCGACGAGTAGCTTGGCCATCACCATTCGTTCTTCTGGCGAGTCAATTTCCCCAAAACAACAATATTGGATTTGATGAATTGCGCGAATCTGAGCCTCGGTGCTCACGAAAGCTTTTTTGTCTTCGGTGAGGAAATTGAAGGCCTTGAAAAGCGTGATCAAGAAGAGGTATATGATGCCTACACCACCATTTTCCACATAAATCTCCTCGTCTAGCGGAATGGATACGACGGGTGCCGATGGGGACCTCATCTCGTCTGGCATGCCAGCATCCCTACGCTTCTGCCGCAATTCCTCGATACGCTCGACGACGTCGATCATCTCATTGAGGCTGCTGCGCAAGGGCGAGTTGCTGGATTCCAACTTGCGGCTCGCAAAAGCAATGGCTTCCGCTGCTTTGAGATTGGGCTGCACAGCGATGTATTGAAACAATTCCTTGACATAGGTGATCGGCAAAAAGGTCGTGCGCAGCTCTGCGGCGTGGCGCACTGCGTGCTCAAAAATATAATTTTTGGAAACTGGCGAAGCGCTGCCTTTGAACAACTCGACCATCTCGCGCACAAAGGGTAGCATCTTGTCTGATGCGGCGACGTTGACCAAGGCGATCGTCTTGAAGACCAGCTCGTCTCCCAAAGCATAGATGCGCTGCCGCACGTTGCTGTTGCCGATGAGCTCACGCATCATCTGCACAATGGCTTTGGAGGGGGTCTCAAGCACACCCTTGATCGCCTCCTTGAATGTGTCGGCGGTAAACATGGCTGTCGCAGCTGGACTCAGCGAGCCATGCACAAAGTAATAGCGCACGACGTCGAGCAGCCAGACTTCGTCGATGCCGAATTGTGCGGCTTCTTCCGGATCCAACTCCATCGGCTCTTCGGCCTTCAAGGGTTGCTGGGCTGCGAGGAACTGCGCGTCAAGTTTTTGTTTCAAAGCGCGGCTTTGTGCGGCGCGCTCCTCGGCTTTTGCACGCAAAGCGGCCATTTCCGGCGTTACCGTGTCAGCGACTTCGCCTTCCATGCCGACCTTGTCTGGGTGCGATACAGGCGTTTCAGGCGTGATGATAGCTTCATCGGGAGACGTAATTTCCGAGAAAGGATTGTCACCCAAGATCGGATTCTGCGTTTTTTCTACGTGAGCTGTTTCGAGTGGTTTCTTATTTTCCGGCTTTGAAGGGTCCTCCTGCGGCGATATCACCTCAACATCGCCGATACTCGGGGATACATTGCTCGACAATTGCGCGGGATCTTGCGGCTGGTTTTCGCGAATGCTTCCCTCTATGCTCGCCTCGATGTTTCCCGCTATGCTCGCCTCGGCTTCGATTTTGGGAGATGCTTGCGCATCCTTCAAGGCGATCTGAGCTTCGATTTCCTGCTGTGCCTTCTCTTGCGCGCTCACTACATCTGCGGTTGCAATCACCTCTGGGGCAGACATTTCCACATCTGAAGTTGGCTCAGCCTCCTTGCCAATGCCTGCGACCTGCTTCTTGTCGCCCAAAAAGCGCTGAAATGCAACATTGTCTGCACTGACAGGGTGGCTGTCAGGTGGCAAAACCTCAATCCCTTCAAATACTTTGGGCAACATGGATTTGATCGGTGCAAATCGCCGCTCGCCTTTGTCGATCAAAATTTCGACGACTTGTGCCATCCATTCTATGGTCTTGCGCGGCGATAGGCCCACGACCGGCACCAACTCCTGAAGTACGTAACGTACGAGTTGTGATGGGCTAGGACTACTTGACGCATAGATCATGAGGTAGCGCAGGGGGTGCTTGAAGGCAAACATCCTGATTTCTTTGTTGCCATGCGGCACCGTCACACCTTCAGGCAGCATTGCGATCGATTCCTTGACGGCGAGTCCCACACTCACAGCAAATCCACCAAGTTCACCCGCCAAGAGCGGCATGAGGTTCATGAAAGTTTTTTCCTCAAGCAAGTTTACCAAGCGCTCCACAAACAGGACATAACGATCTGTTGGCAGGCTCTTGGCGATGCGCACAAATGCTGCGTGAATCGCCTCTGGTTCATTGGCAACCATGTTTTTGACCATGAGCTCGACTTGCAGGGGCATGAAACGCTTGGCCCACCATGGGGCTGATCCGGTCGCCAAATAATGCATTACGGCATCTATGCGGCCCTCGGCTGTCGCTAGATTGGGTGCCAAAAAGAGGGTTTCCCCTTGCTCTACGTCTTCCAATTCGTCCATCGTTTCCCATGTTGCACTTGGCGCAGCAGCCTTGCGCAAAATCTCTCTGCCACGTTCAAAAAACTCTTCGTCTGTAGCAGTGTCCAAGTCTGCATCGTTCGCGTCGTTCTTTGCAAGTGCCTGCCGCAGGGCCTCTGCTTGCACTTGGTCCCAGTTTTGTAGCCGCTTGACGATCTCTTCTCGTGCGCGGATGATGCGCGTTTCCTCGGCCTTGCGCTCCTCGGGCGTCATGGGCGGATGGTTGCGCTCCTGCTCGGCCAGTGCCTCGAGCTCCTTTTGGGCTTGCAACATAGCCTGTGCCTTTTGCTCCTCGGTCACGGGGGTAGCGGTTTCCTTGGCTGGCTTGTTCCCTTTTACCGCATCGGGTTCGTTGGCGGGTGGTGCATCTGGTTTGCGACCTTGCGTGGGCTCAATGAAATCAAACTGGTCCCAAGCTTTGAGCAATTGCTTGGGGGGAGATTTGATTTCGCCCAGGTGTGCTTTGATCGCCGTCAATGCTTTTTGGGGTGTCGGGGCGGTGTCGGGGTCGGCAAGGGCTACGTGCAGCAAGGCGGCATAGATGGCCTGCCCTACCCTCTCCTGCGCGCCAGTGGTCGGATTAAAAAGGGCATGGGCAGAGACCACAGTCGCCGCGACTTGGATGAGTCTGAGACCAATACCTGTGACGGCGCGTTGCAAAAAATCCTTGAGCGCCCCTGCTGGGATCACTGCTACAAGCTCGGCAAAAGAGGCTGGGCCTGTTGCTTGTGTGGCTAGTAGCAGCTTGAGGGCAGGGATGTCGTGGCTGATAAGAAATTCCCAAGCGGCAACTACAGAGAGATTGCTTTCCCTCCTAGCCTTGCCGCTGACGACGCTCGCGATCAGTTCGAGTGCCTCCTGCTTCTCTCGAACCTTTTGCGGATCGTCGGGCCTGTCTTGCGGAGCCGTCGCCGTTTTTACTTTAAATGCGGGTGCAGTCTCTTCACCAAATTGGCGCACGACCTCCTCAGAAACCGCAACTTGCAGTGTGGGCAGATCAAAAACTACTGGCGCATTCACCAACAAGTACCGAAGCAAGATCACTCTTACCTCGGCTTTTATATACTCAGTTGTCCGGCGTGTGATTTTGGCGACATCAGTCGTTACTTGAGTTTCAAATGTGGCGATGCTGAGGGCATGCTGCTGCGCGACAAGTTGGTAAATGCGCTGCACCAATTTGTCTGAGAAACTGGTGGCGAGGCGCTTGAGACCTGCGGAAGATGTGCGCCCAACCGAAGACAACATTCTGAGCACATTGCTGGGTTGGCTGTCGATCAATTCGCTGAGAAGCGTCTCTAATTTTCCCGCCATTCCCTCTGCACCGATCGGCAGGCGTCCTTGCGCAAGGAAATAGGCCAATATTTCGATTTGAGCAGGCGCGACCATCGTGCGGTCTCCACGCTCTACAGGCACGGTAGTGCTGAACTGCCTCAGTTCCGACATCCGCATGCGCAGTTCTTTGCGAAATTGTGTTTCAAACCTGAAAAGGACTTCCTTTTCCATGGCCCTATCCTCAATTTGGCCCAGGTCGATTTCAATTTTTGGGATGCGTGTCACATAAGCTGAATCATCAGCTTCAGACAAGAGCTTATCAAAAAGGCGCTCCAACTTTTGATTGAATAACCTACTGAGATCGTTTTGCAAACGATGGGCGTCATCTTTTTGCTCGATCTCAAAGTCAAATTTGACGCGCTGAATGAAATGCATCCGATTAGGATCACTCATCTCCAAACTTCATGCTAAGGCCGTGCTTGTCGCGCAAGCCAGGCAATTCCTTGATGACGAGCGGATCGTTGGGGTCGGAAAACAATCTCAGCATAATGACCAAGCACCACGAAAGTTCATCGAGCCACGGTTGCTTGGGCTGCATTTTGGCCTTTTCTGTACGCCACTCCAAGAAAATCTTTTCGAAATCGGCCATTTCAGAAAGATCGACCCAGTAGCAGACTACATGCGTATGGGCAGCGACATTGAGCTTGACGACCTGCTCAAACAAGGCTCTAAACTTATCGTTGCGAAAGCGCATCGGCCAAGCAGGCAAGACGACGCTGAGCTGCATCGAATAAAAGTCATCTGCCAAAAGGGCGCCTTTGGGTATATACTGCTCCTTGCGGATCACCAATCCTGAATCTGGATCATCGATCTGTGGAAGGAGTAAGATGATGCGGTCACGTTCGCGCTCGGCTGAGGTCTCGTCGATATAGCCTTCTTTGTAGGCAATAATCGACCCGTCGTCGCCAGTGAGCACGAGGGTGAAACCCTCGTCGGGTGTACCCGTTGTGATGTAGTTTTCGGAATCGGTAGCCCTTGCCTTGAGTAGCGCTTTGAATTCTGCCTCAAAGGAAATGTTTTCCATGACAGGCGTCTCCAAAAAGATCCTGCCTTCGCGCACCAAGTACCAAGTGTACATGACGTCACCGACGGGCCTGAGGAGTACGTGCTCGATGAGGTGAAAACCCTCGGAGGAGGCATTCAACTCGCGCACACGCTTAATGAGTGCAGCAATGGCTGACTCACACTTATCGACTGAAGTACCGATAAACACGGGATCCTTTGCGCCTTTGCCGCTCAATCCTGTAAATAGTATCTGGTATTCTCCCTGCTTTTTTGGATTTTCCTCGATGATAAAGGAATCTCTGGAAAGTCCATCCTTCATCACTGCCGATAGCACGTCTTGGTGCTTGGAATTGAATGTGAAGGCAGATTTGGACTCAGTTTTGGCTTTCGTTTTCTTGCCAAAAGCGACTCCTTCGGAATCTTTGATGGCATCTGCCAGCGATACATGCTGGTGATCCTTCATATTGAACAACAAAGCCAATCGCTTCTGCAATGCTGTGTTGTGTGTCACAAAGTCGCTGGATTCCTGTCCACCTGCATAGCTCAGATAATCCAAGCCACGACCACGGTCACGTCCAAGTTCGACGACATTGGCGAGAAAGCGTAACTTGGCCTTGATGAGCTCATCCTCATATTTCTGCTGGGTTTCCTCAATCGCGTTGCGGGTGATGGCATTGTAGGCTTCGGAGAGAAACTCTTCCCCAAAACGAGCCAAAAGATGATCCAACGCGCGATTGCGACGATCTGAGATCGGGTCAAAAGAGGCGCCGATGCGGTCTAGCGCTTCTTGGAGATCTTCAACAGTCTGCCCAGGCTTCAGCAGCCAATCTTGGTTTGGTACTCGTGGTACCTGGTGAAAATAGGTCTGCGGAATCTCGTCCTTGAGGGAAAAGAGTTGATAGAAATTGGTGAGTTGAGCGAGGTAATCCGCCATAATCTGCTCATAGAAGAACAGATAGGCTTTGAGATGCCGAGAATGCTTTCTCCATTCCATGGGGCGACTCTTGCTCACACCATAGCTGCCAATGCCATAAATCTCAGGGAAACTATCCTGAATGCTGTCGTATTGGGCTAGGTCTTCGATCGTCCGTTTAGAGCTGCCCTTAATTTCCGGGAACTCCAATTCATGCTGGTACTGGGTGAGCTGCTCGGCTTGCAAGCGCTGAAAATTCTTGACGACGCTATCTGCATCAAATTCGTAACTCAGGCCCTCGATGGTACACTTAATGGCGCCATTGGCGATCATGCCGAGGACATCGAGCTGCGGGTAATAACCGTCTGGAATGGCGTCATCTTCCTTCAAGGCATAGAGGCCGATGGGGAGTTCTTTGGCTGCATTCTTTAGGCTTTTGACCTTGTGCCCACGCGGCAATTTTTTCTCAGAGGTGGTGAGATAGTAGCCGTCAAACTCCTCGTCGCCTTTGAGTTTTTCTACAAGTTTGAAGCCTTCAGGGAGCTTTTTGCCCTTGAAAAACACGCCAACTTCAAGCTGTGAGACACGCTCGACCCCTTTGAGTTCTCTCAGCAAGTTCACCAAACGGGTGGGATTTTGCACGGACCAAGCTGGGGTGAGTCCAGTTGCCAGCAGGCTCGCGACATCGACGAATCCATGCTTGGGTGGGGGGCCGTCAAAAATCTGTTCAGGTGTCCAGCCCTTTTCCAAGAGCTCATCCATGGTGCAGAAGCGTGTCTGCGGGCTGAATGTAATTGCGAGCTGATGCAGTGCCTCGCTGATGACGAGCTCGGCATGCGCCTTAGGATCCAGGCTCAAATCGACTTTCACTGCAATTTCCAAGGGCATCAAAATGCGCACTTGCTCAAAATCTTCGCTCAGATTGCGATTGCGATTGAGGATTCTGAATGCGTTTTCTTTGGCTTGCTTGCGTTTCTCGGGCGAATTGTCGTTGAGTTGCAGGTTCACCTGAAACAGACCCGACATGTTCACCCCAAAAGCGCCGCTTTCCAAGGGCACGAGCCACGCATTGCGCACATCGGGATAGAGCTGATCGATGAGCAATCGGCGATAGTCGATGATGTTGAGCGGGCTACAAGGGAATACCTTGAAAGCTGGAAAAAAGGCGTTGTCTTTGGGGTCAAAAGGCACTTGGCGTTTGGCGTAGAGCAAGTCGTCCATGGACATATTGCTCTTGTAGGCCAGCTCGGTCAGTGCATAGCACAATTGCTCGAGGATAGTGATCCCCGGGTCATGCTGATTGTAATCTGTCCAAATATCGCCGGCCAGATCTTGCACACGGTCCACCCCGGCGGCTTTGAGCAGCGCATAATTCTGACTATCCGGAACCTTGGGTTCCTTGGGTATGCTGGCGGGTTCCTTAGCCATTGATCCAGTGCTTAACTCTGTCGTTCAAAAAAAAGAAGGTCAATCGTTTTGACGCAATTGATTTGCATTTTTGATCTTGATGCGCTTGGGCATCGTCTGCTTCACATTGCGGCGTTCGCGGTAGCCCTCATTTTCAAATGCGCGGTCCCAAATCTTGGTGACGCGGTAAAAGATCATCTTGGGCTTGCCATCGTTGGTGAAGCCGTAGTGATCGCGGGCCCTCATCTGGACCACCTCTTTACCATATTCTCGCTTGATCCTGAACTTGATACGGTTGAGGAATCGTCCCCAGAGATAGCTGCTACCAGCCCTGGTAATCGTAATGCGCTCGCCCCGGCGGCCTTTGGCTATCAAGATCACGGCATGGGTCAAGGCATACCGCTCGGTCTTGGTGTCATAGATGTGGGCAAATATTTCATAAGCCTGACAGTCATTGAGGCCATCCCCCTCTGCCAAGATAGAATGCCACTGCTTGTCGGCGGGTACTGAATCGGCCTTGAATGTCCCCACACGGGCACGCATGGCGACGGTACCCTCGACATCCAATGTAAACTGCGGCTTGATCGTGCCGATACCTACGCGCACCTCGTGGATGAGCTCATCGTCCACAAACTCCTCCTCGACCGTCAAAAACAGGGTGCGGCCTTGTGTGAGCTCGCTGGAGATGTCCAGTCCCTTGGTGTTTTCTGGGTTTAGGCGAATGAACCACTCGGCTGCCGTGCCCGCTCTGTCCCCAAAAAGGCTGAGCAGACGACCAGAATCGCTGCCTGGCGCCAAGCGCAAACCGTCTCGTTCATCGATATCGATGCCATCGTCTTTTTTGTTGATGGTGGAATCGATGAGCGCACGATAGGACTCATAACCAATGTTGGCAGCTTCGAATTTTTTCTTGAGCTGTGCTCTGCCTTCCATATATTCTTTTAGTCAGGTAGATCAACAAATATACGCATCTGATCCTCCTGATCATAACGGATGTTGGGATTGTCGGTCGCCGAAATCACCTTTGGGAGAATCTTAATTAAGTGCGGAGAAATTTGGAACCTGCCTTGAAAGTCCACAGGTTCCAAGGAAAAATCGGGCGTTACTTCGATCTCCCGCTCGGTAAACTCAATTTCATGGTCGATATCGGGAATGAGTACCGACCATGGTTTGCGCGCTTTGATATAGCTCCGCTCACCCTCAGCAAGGCGTGGATCGGCAGTACTTAGCAGTTGATATATGCCCGTGGATTCATCATCGACATAGAAATGTAAGACGGCAAATTTGGTCACAAAATCGACATAGCTGAGCGATTTGATGAAGCGATAGAGGTCATCGACTTTGATGCTTCCACCGATCTCGACGTCTCCTTGCTCCTCGGTCTCCCAAGGGCAAATAAAACTGCGGATGTCTTTGCGAAGCTTTTCGAGGGAATCGCCGTTGTTTTTGTTGTTCGCGAATTTGATACGACAATTGACCCTTACGTATTCATAAGAGGGATTGCTGACACGCAAATCGACAAACGGAGACGAATTGGATTGCAGAAATTCTTGTATCGCAAGCAAGGTGCCATGATTTACCTTTGGGGTAAGCTCATCGGTAGATTGATTGCTCCCTGGCACAACTACAACCCTCAAGCCGCCCGGCTCGATAAAATCCGGATCGGAGATATGGCTCAAGCACTTGACTTGATTGATCGTGTGAAAATTGTCGAGGACGATACGCTCAAAATCCCAGTGGGTGATCGCACGGTTTTTGTGCCGCAAGCGCTCACTCACACGTTGGAAAAATTCATCTCTCACCTCTGCAGCCTTGGCATGGAAGGATGCATAAGGCTGTATCACGGACCTTACTTCTGGTCGTTTATTGACCAATGTTCGGATCGAACCTGCTTTGAGCGGCTCACGCAGACGTTCGCTCTTGCCATTGTCCACCCATTCGGCGGGCACGGCTTGCGCTCTGATTTCCAAAGCACGACTCAGATTTTCGGTGTCGCCTTTGATTGCGACCCGCAGCCAATGGTTCTCTGAGGGCAAAATTCCGTTGCGCTCAGTGATGCCTGCGGGGAGACGCATGCGTATGATGCCGGTGCGCGTGAAGCGATCGGTGGTATCAGACAAAACATCGATGGTGCGGAGCGGCTCCCACTCATTGTTGGTGAGATAACTCCACTCGATCTCTGGCAGTTGCGCAGTAAACGTGGTCTTCCCAGCGGCCAATTGAAACAGCAAGGATATCTCTTGTGGTGGACGCAGTCCTTTGAGGCCGATATAAAGATACCCGTCCTCGCGGTACTCTGGAATCAATGCGGCATGTCTCGTAATGAGCTGCCCATTTTCAAAAACAGGAGTCGATCCGAAGGGGTGGATATGGTAGATCGAGTTGCGACTAGTGGCGTCATATTGCTCTGGCAATATCTTATCGACGGCACGGTAGCTCATATGCACCGACTTCACCATCGGTGAAAACGGGGCATTGGGGTAATTGAGTTTGTTCTGCTCCTCTGGATTGGAGTTGTGGATGGCGATATGAGACATGCGCTCTTGGAAGAGTTGATGTCCAAAGGCCTCTCTAGGCTCTTTCAATTCCAGTTTCAAGAAGCCGATCGGCGTATTGTTGTCGTAGAAATCCACCTCCCGCATATCAGGATTTGCCCTGATCTGCAAGCGACTGGTATCTTCAATGCTGATTACGGCCTGCGTTTTCCCAACTTCAGTTGGAAACAATTTGAATGGAAGTGGATCGTCCTTCTCCCCTGGTTTGAATTCATAACCAGATAGCGCAGTGAGATTCACCCTATACTTGTCTTCGGTGAGTTGTACCTCACCGTCAAAATACTCGTTGTAATAGTGTGCAAATCCTCTGGCTGGCAAATTTTGCCAATCCAGGTGGATTTTGAGGTTGGTAATCTTCTTGCGAAAAATTTCTGCACAACCCAACATCATATAGGAGCCCTTGGTAGGGACAGGGCCGAATGCCTGAAATGGCTGAGCGGAATCTAGGCGTCCTAAATCATTGAATACCAAGATCGATTTCACTTTATCGACCTCGACTTCAATGTCAATCGCCTCAAAGCGGAGGGTCTCCAAAAAGGTATAGGCAAATGGGGTCTTCCTTGGGTTGAGGCCAAATTTAACGATCGGAAACTTGGTGGTAAACCCTTCGGGATTCATCTTGGCTGGGTCGATCGGCACGATCGGCGGGCAAGATGAGGGAACAGTAAATGCTATCGTGAGGCGATTCCAACTCCAAGGGCGAGACTCAATGTAGAGTTCATTGGAGGATTCATCGGCAATGTCGATCCAACCATTTGCGCCGCTCAACATGACGTTGAATGCACAATTTCTACCTCTCCCGAAGACTTCGAGCAAGGCAAATTTCAGGCTTTCCTCATCGGGGCCTTGGGACAAGTCCTCGATGAGTTTACGATATGTACCTTCTGAATCAGCCGATTCAGAAAAGGTCAAATGGATCTTGACTTTGCGAGTGCCTTCGGCAAGCATGAACATTGGAGACGCAATGGCAAAGCCAATTTCGGCGGGCACCATCGTGGTGCGTCCAGCTTTGTACTGCTCTTCTCCAAACAATGCCCAATCGCGTACCGGGCCATCGAATGGCATGCCTTTTCCGTCAAGTGAATTGGCGAATGGTGCGCCATACATGCCGGTCACCAATTTGTAGGTCCATGTCTGACCTTCCAACACGCGCGAAACGAATACAGATTTCAACGAAGCTATCTGTGCCTGATTGATTTCAGCTTCTTCTGTCGTGCGGTAAATGATTTCAGTACCATCGTCTTCGCGTCCCCCGAATAGCAATGTGCCTTGTGGCAATCTACAGGCTTGGGCAGTGTTGACCAACTCGATACAAACGTTCACTGCATCGCTGATAGCTGGACGGTATTCCTGCTTCAGGATGCGGTTGTAATAATACTCCAAATGCCTTAAGGTCACAGCATTCAAGTCCTTTTGGGCGTGTTTATACACTTCCAAGAAAGACATGAATAAGGCAACGTCTGGATGATGGTTGGATTTTTCTGTGACTGAGCGATCGTAGTACCGCTGGAAGTGGACTTTGGAATAGGAAAGGCAGTTGAGAATGACTTGGTAAATCGAACGCAGTTCGACCAGCGCAAAGTCGATTTGAGTCACGCGATCTATCCCTTTGAAGATTTCCAAGATATCTGCCTCGACATCTGCCTCACCTGCCAAGGGAAGATAATCCAAAAACGGTAACTCGTGAAACGTAGGTAGCAAACCAGTGTTGGCAGCCTGATTGACGGTTTCATTGAGATGAAGCAGAGCCTCGTGTAGGTTTTGCTCAATGACTTTCCAGAGTTCCTTTTCCACCTCGTATTCCAAGGTCTCTGGTGCAGCATGCATTTTGACAACCAAACCTAGCCAAGTTGGAAGCTTCCCTCCGATCTCTACCAAAAAACGGAAAAGATCTTCGAACGCTTGCTGCTTCGTAAGTGGGTCGTAAAGTGACGAGACCTGTTTTACGTGGTGCTCAAATGCGGAATCAATGCGGTCGATATCATATCCAACGATCGCCGAGAGCACCACAGAGATATCTTTGGTGAAAAAACCTTCCCAGCTACGGTAGATGCCTTTTTGTTCCTCTTCAGGATCATAAAAGCCGATCTCATTGGCGTATGCCGCTGTAAAAGCAAGCATGTCGGCCTGTGATCGCTCATCGACGCTGAAATACTCCGGAAGAAGTTTTTCCGATAGCCTAGAATGTTGTGAGGTTCCCTTTCGTTTGGGAATACTATTTTGCCGAAATACGCCCATAAACTAAACAACAAAAGGTTAATCAAAAGTGCTACTTTTCAAACAGCAACGATATCTGTACCCTCAATTTTATAATAGGGATATACAATATTGGTCCTAACATTAACCTTTGTTACCGTATAATCCAAATGAATAAATATCGTTCCGGCCTTTTCATCTGTATCTACGTGAATGTCTTCGATTTCTATTCTCGGTTCAAAATGAGCGACAGCATGGTGTATTGCCTCTTTGATCAAAAATATGGTTGCGGCATTGAGTGGGCGCCACACAAGTTCATGAACTTTGCAGCCAAAATCGGGATTGGTAGGGCGCTCGCCAAGCTTAGTGGAAAGAAGTACGAAAAGGCTTTCCTTCACATCCTCTTCCATTTCCACAGTCTCCAATTGACCGAGCTTCCCGTCAAATCTTGGCGGGAAGCTCCATCCACGTCCTAAAAAGGATGCATCATCAGACATTACAAGTATATCTTAAGAGGTTAAGAACCAATTAGTTGATTTGTACCATGCCACCTTTGATGGTGGTCATAGCCGAGCCAGAGACTTCTGCTTGAACACCTTTCATGGTGTTACCGACAGATGCTTCACTCTTTACATTCAAACCCTTGATCGAGAAATCCTGGGTCGCTTCCATCGAAATGGTTTGCTGCGCCTTGATTTCGATCTTGCCCGTCGCAGTGAGCTTGAAATCCTTGGGAGTATCCCATGTGATTCCCTTGGGATCCATGACCATCTTATTTTTCGTTTCATCCATGATCGTGATCGACTGTTTTTCGTCGTTGATCTCGATGAAATTCTTGTTGGGGGTCCAGATCGTGATTATGCGCTTCACATCCTCAAACTCGATTTTCATCTTTGAGTTCGTGGTGATAGCCTTTATCGTATTCGGGGCATCGGGCGTGTAAGCCGGTGCATGCTTGGACTCACTGTACACGCTGCCCATGATGATGGGGAAACGCGGATCATTGTTCATGAATCCAAGGATAACTTCATCTCCCACTTCTGGGATAAAGAAATTTCCAGCACCTTTTGTAGCGTAATATGCAGCCTGGCGCGCCCAGACGGCATCACCACTTTCCTTGATCATAGGGATATCGACCATGATCCTGGTTTGGCCTTCAGGATCGTCATGAATCTGCTTGACGATACCAATCTGCAAGCCTTGCACAGAAGGCAATAAACCAGAAGCACTCGGGAAATCGACGTCCTTTTGTGTCTCGGCATACATGAGTGGTGGCAGACCAATCGTGATTTCGGTTTGCCAAATATTGTCCTTGATCTTATGAGCTACTCCAGAGCAATAGGCAGAGCCGGTGAATCTAGTTCCTAGGCCTTTTAGTTCCACGGTGGTATCGATTTTCGCAGACGCAAGTCCTTGAAAAACAATTTTTCCACGCACCATTGAATACCTAGACCGCATGTATTTTGAATTGGCCCAATTCTTCAGTTCATCCGCGGTAGCAGGAATCACTGAATGCATGCGATAGTCTTTTGCAGCCAATACTTTGGCCAATTCGCTACCTGTGAAATTTCCAGTCTTAGGAGGCGTAGGTTCTACACCTTCGCTGTGGGTGATGGTATTTTGGGCATAATCCCAACCCTCAGTAGTCACCTTGGGGACTTGGAACCTGGCATCAACATCCAATTCCAAGCTCACGATATTTCCCCCCATATCCAGTGTGACTACGTCATTGCTGGTTTCAGGCTCTTTGACTTTGATCTTATCGTCCTCAACGACGACAATCATCGCATTGGCATCCGCACGTGTGAGCAACATATCCCAATCTGAAGACTGGAATTGTATCAAACGCTCATGCTTAACGGAAGTGGAAGCAACATCTGCCGAAAGGCCATGGTCGCCAATGATTTGCGACATCACATCAGAGTCCTTCACTTCAGCGAAATAGCGATTTTTGCGTTCGACAGCCATTTTCTGGGCATTGCCGACGCATTTCACCACCATCGTGGGTAGTTTATTGTTGCGATCCTCAGGGATGCGAATGCTACTTCCAACGATGACACCTTCAAAAGTCGGCTTCTCGTCCTGGTGGTAACCAAGCGTAATCTTGAGTTTTTTGCCAGGCTTGAAAGTATCAGAAGCAGATATTGGAAAATCCATCTTGGCATAGTTACCATCGAGCAGGGTAACCGTCGCCACGGGAATCTTATTGACTTCACTTTTTACCTCGACCTCTTGCACCATATAGGTTCCTGGAATCTCACTTCCATCGACCATAATACTGATCGAAATAAGATCGAGCTTTTGTTTTATCGGATTTTCGGCCATGATATTACCTCCTTATCGTTGCAAAGGTGGAAACTCAACGACTGATCCCACTTCCAGATGCCGGAAGTTTGAAAGACCATTGTGCTCAGCTACTTGAAGGTAGTAGTCCATCTTCCCATAGACTTGCTTGCATAGCAAAGGCAAGGAATCACCTTCCCGAATGGTAAAAGCGTGGGACATGTCTGGCGAGGATTTCTTTTGGGTCTCGATCTCAACTTTCTTCAAGCCCAAATGAATCTTTGCACGCAAACCTCTTCCGTAAATATCAAAAAGGGTATAATCACTGTTGAATCCAGTCATCATGCACCGAAAGGAAAAGGTGCCATATTCGATAAAGAGATAATTCGGCTTGTGCGTATCATCTGTATAGTCAAATATGACCTCAGTCAATTCTTTGATGAGGTCATCCACAAACGCTGGACATCCTTCAAGAACACCAGTTGCATCCATGATGAAGTCTAGATCCATGGTCTCATCTCCCATACCAGCAAATTGTGCTGGCTGGGTGCTAGCGTCACCCGTGGGTGCCGAAGGCATATTAATGGCTCTATTCCTTTTGATCGACTCAGGGTTTATTTGAAGTTCAAATACCTTCCCTGCCCCTGGCATGTCGTCAATCTTCTTAAAGCCATGTATTTTAAATTTTTCCATAAGAACCTCTCTCGATTAATATTTTTGGCAATTCTTATCGGGATGACCGTTCCTCAGCGATCATGTCCTTAACCTTACTCATGATACGATCCATCAGCTTATCTTGTCCCCTCAAAAATTCCTGTCGCGAAAGGAAATCCCCACCCACTGATGTCGGCGATTTGGAAATTGTAGCTTTGATCACAACCTCCCGTATCTCAATAGCCATAACAATAAACGATTGCGACTTAGATAAATTTCCAATACTGGTAGGCCAACTCGATGCTTTCGATCACGACCGCACTCTGCATTGAGTTCAAACCTGAAACTGACCACTTCACTGGATAGGCACGGTGAAAATTCCAACCCATAACTTGGTCGCCATTTTCATCCATCAATGTGATAATGATATCTTTTGGAACTACAAAGGCAAGCAAACCTTCTTGCAAAGTTCCTGTTACCCATTCTTGCATTTCAGAATCCTGGGCATATAATCCGCGCTTAAGCGTCAAATTATCATAAGATGTCTTTTTGGGGAGTCTGTGGCTATATTGATTTAAGCCAGCTTCAGAAACTACTTCGATCTCATTCTTAACTTCGATCCCTGAAACTTCTTGAAACGCTGCTTGTATACCACTACCCCCATCAATTGAGACCTCATAATAAAATCCCACTGCTGGAAAAGGCCAGCTATTGAATTTCGTACTCATAACTCACGTGTTTAGGATTTTTAAAAAGAAAAGGTCCACCCCGGTGGCAGATGCCACCGGAGTAAAACCTAGATTTTAGTTCTTAGACTTTTGCAAGTCTAAATCCTAACAACTTTCAGGATTAGAACTTAGCTTCGAAAGTGTTGACGTCGATAGTCAACTTCTCGATTGCAGCGGCGCTGGAATCAGACTTGAGGCTTGGGCCTTCAAGTGATGTCACTACGCAGCCTGTTGCCTCCCAGTGGCACACGACAGCACCGGTCTCGTCCAACAACGAGATGGTAACGTCGAAATTGTCATCGGTGTGAGACATATAAGCCTTGTCCCATGTCCTTGCAAAAAGGTCAAAAAGGAATGAGTCGGCCTCAAAGATACCTTTGGAAAAGGTAAGTGTTGGAAGCGTTGTCATACCGATACGAACTTCGTGCGTAAAGGATTGGTGATTTGAGTGACGATATTTGATGATATCGTTTTTCAGCGTCAAACCGCTGCACTCCTGAAAGCTGATCACGGAGCCATCAATGGTGACTTCGTAGTAGAAAGCTGCTTGAACTCTGATTGAGCTATCAACGTGAACTGACATAGTGTTAAAGAATTTAAGTGATTAATAATGAAAATAAACCGTTCTAATAATTAATTCAAATTTAGCAGATTTCTGAAATATTCCAAACAAATTTCAGAAAAAGTTACTAACATTTCTTATCAAGACTCCTGCATCTTCTGCTCGAAGGTGATCTCGATAAATTCTGCAGGGCGTGTGATGGCCACTTTGATGCTGACGCGCATCACGCCTTCCAGGATGTCATTTGGGGTCATCGTAGATCCCAGACCGACATTGCACTCAAAGGCTTGGGATGGTGTAGCACCAGCCAAGGATCCATTTTTCCACACTTCAGTCAAGAAGTTTTCGACGGACGTCTTCAACTTCAACCATGTTTTGGCCGTATTAGGCTCGAAAACGTAGGCTTCGACTGAGTTCTTGATGGATTGCTCGATCATGATCAAGGTGCGGCGCACAGAGATGTACCTCCAGTCTTGGCTGTTGGCATCCATGGAACGTGCACCCCAGACGAGGACACCTTTGCCCACGAAGGAACGGATGGCGTTGATCGCTTTGCCGCTCAATGGTGAGTTCAAGTCTTCTTGGTCGTCGCTGTTAATGGCGAATGCTGGACGCACCACACCATTGAGGCTCACGTTTGCTGGGGCTTTGTGCACACCTTCTTGGCTATCAACCAGGGCGTAAACACCAGCCATCGCACCGCTAGGTGGCAGCAAGTTGAGTTCGTCACGGATGTTTTTCACCAGCGTCTTGTACATCGGGGCAAGTGCACCGACTGTAGAATTGACGGCTTTAGGATCGGCATCATCATTGTTGATCTGATTGATGGCGGCCTCAATTTGAGCAAGCTTAGCCAAGTCTGCAGGATCGGTAGCTGTGCCTGCAAAGGCTGCTGCGACTTGCTTCTTGAGTTCGGCTTGTGCTTTGAGGACATCTTTTTCCTTTGTACCAGCGATTTTGTCGCTCATACCAGCCAATTTCTTGTTGGCGGCATCAATGTCCTTTTCTTCTTTGATGCCATCGATGACTTTGTTGGCAGCCGCAATGCTCTTGGAGCTGTCATCGCCTGTGACGATACCCATGGCACGCTTCACGTCGGCCATCAGGATGGCGGCGAGTTCTTTGCGATTGCTCACGTTGCGGTAATCGACCTCAGATGCAGGCACGGTTGTGGTGTGCACCCATGGGAAGTACACAGCACCCCAAGCAAGGGCTGTCTGACCAACGTTTTCACGGAAGTCCTGAACTGCTTGATCTTTGGTTTTGACTTCGTAGCCACCCCATACATCGATGATAGCGACACGGCTGCGCATCTTGGCGCCACAGTGTTGCAAAAGGTCTTTGTAGAAGGAATAGCAGTCATCCTTGGAAAGCAACACGGCGTCTGGGACGACTACCATGGTAGGCTCTTGCTCTTTTGTGAGCAAATGAAGGGCTTCGCTAAATTTCTCGGCATCCAATTCATCTTGGTAGGTACCGATCGACAAGACGTAGCACTCGCCACCACCATTGGAATAAAACATGCGAATACCAGAGAACATGAGGAAGCGTGTTTTCACATCAACTTCCATGCTCACGGCGCCGGCATCGTTTTTGGAGACTTTGTAGGTCGTCTGAGGACCTTGACCAAACATCTCACGATACTCTGCAAGCGACTTTACTTTTGTGGCCTTAAACATCAGGGAGTTCCCATCCCGATCCGCCTTGTGGGTGTGACCAATGAATACAGGTACTGCGGTGGGTACTGCTACCACAGAGCTGCCGAAGGCATCCTGCTCCTTGATATATACACCAGGTGTCTTAAAATAGCTCATAATCAGGTGTCTTTAGAATTGATTGAACCTTGTATTTTTTGATAGTGTATTTACAAAACAAACCAAGTAACGCTTGCAACTCACAGATAAACATAAACTTCAGAAAAAATTCGCTCTTCCGTTTCCCCTTGTATGCGTTCTGGTCTCACCATTTCGCTCCCACTGGGTGTCGGAAGTCTGATTTCTTTCATGTTCCGCTTACCGTTCATCCGTGACACAAAAAGCACCTGCTCAGGACGATCCTTGAGTGGCACTGCGGTTTCAGATTGGCAATAGCGCATTTCCGTACCCACTTGCTCCAAATGACTTTCTACCGGATGCGTGAAAGAGAGATGGCCGTTGTCATCACGTATTTCTTTGGGGGTCACCTTGCTATTTTCATAGTTCACAAAGATGTATCTCCAATACGTGGCGCGAGATTGAAAGTGGATATGAAACAACTGAGGATTAATCACTTGCTCCAAATTATCTGCGTTCCTATTTAAAAGAGCGTCTTGAGGTGCGTCCACATGAATATCCAAAATGCCGAATGCTTGAATTTCGGAGTATTCAGTTGTATAGACCTCCATGGGCGCGTATTTACCCATCTGTATCTTATACTTCCCAAAAGGAGCATGCCTGAGGTCGATGGTTTGATCCACTGACTCCATTGCGGAAAGCTCCTTTTCCAATTGATCTGAGATTTCAAGGATACGTTTCTCTTTGACCGAGGGAGGTAGCTCCTCTCGTGCCAATCCTTTGGTGCGGTGATCGAGATGCCGGCGAAATAAATCCCGCTGAGCATCACGAAAACGACGTTTGTAGGCGGTGGTCCCTGTGAGTTCCGAGACGCCCCATTCATCCTTAATCACTACACTGTCATAACTGACTCCCTTTTCATCCTTTCCTTCGGAACCGAGCCCAATGTTGAACCTCGGCTGCCGCTTGGGCAAGAATTCGTGTTCAGGTAAATGTAACAACTTTTTCCTGACATCTCCAACTTTCAAACCTTTAAAATAATAGTAAACATCTCTTGGCGCGGAGAAATTAAATTCCTCCTCACTTCCATACAGGTTACTATAGTGAAATGCCACGCCTTCAGGCCAAAACTTGATTTTGGTGAAGTTCATGAACTTAGGGTTTCGGCTACGAATCAGGAAGCTAAACCTCGTTTTGGCGGGCATAGTGCGAAGTTTTTCTTCGCTGGAGTCTGGGGAGTAAAGGATTAGAAAACCGAAATCCGCAGGCTTGAAGATAAGCTTATAATTCCGCAACAGCACAGCTGTCTCCGGTGTTGGCTCAAACTCCAAGTCCTTGCAAACAAAATCGGTGTAATAATCGTGCAGACACAGCACCCCGAAAAACTCCTTGTGCCTACTATCGACTTGTAAACTGATCATGAACCCCGCCTCCTAGATTTCTGCTTAGTTGGTGGCGCTGCCCAAACCCCTGAACCCATGAGTAAGACTGCCTACGTGTGGCATCGCATCGGTGACCAGGCCTTCTTCCATGTTGAGTGAACGGAAGCGGTACACGATTGAAGGGACGTATTTGGCACCTGAAACGGACCAAAGGTTTACAAGCTCTCGGAATTCGATGTTCTCGATTTCACAAATGACTTTGAGGGCATCGGCCGGAAAATCTGGCGTGTTGTGCGCATCAAATGCATTGTGACCTTGAAAAAAGGAAATCACTCCTGAGATCATCTTGAGTGACTCTAGGTAGTCTTGGCTGCTGATATTGCTTTGGTTGTACACCGCAGCGAAGATCACATACAAGTTTACATACACTGGGGGATTGTCGTTTCCTCCAAATCCAGTAGAGGAACCCAATGAACCGTCTCTAGAAATGTTAATCAAGGAGACGACCAATTTGTTGCCGTCGATTGCCAGGCTTCCATCCTGGTTCACGACGTTTCCCAAAACGACCTGGTCATCACTGATGCCAAACTTGGCTTCTAGATACTCGGTCAATTCTCTGACGATGGCTGGCAATACCTGATGAATCATTGCTTTAAAATTTAGAAATAGTTTCCAATAAAACGGGCACCGTTGGCGGGTAGGCTCCTATCAGATTACAACTCCTCTACTTCGGGTTTGTATTCCCAGCGCTTGACGGAGCGCGAGAGGATGATGATGACATAGAAGCCCGGTATCGCCAATAGGATACCGATCACGTAAATATATAACTTAAAACTTCCCGACACAAGTAAATCATAGCCAAATGCTGTGACGATTCCTAACAAAATTGCATAGGGCAAAAGCTTTACCCAAGGCCAAGCTTTCTCTTTAAACCATGTCCAAAACTTCTTCAATGTTCTCCCTTTCTCGTTTAAAGCCCTATTTTACTATCGTGCTGCTGCAAAGAAATACCTAAACGCCTTCCTTCCCAATGGAAATATCAACAAAATAACTAAGGAAATCAATTTCCACATAATGGGGACAACTTCTATGGGCAAGGCACACATTACAACGGCAAAAAGTATAAAAAACAACAAGGCGATATAGTACCAGAGCTTGGTGCGCTTTGCACGCAAGGCATAACGCACTTCCCAATTGTTCACGACGCTCACCACAAGCCCGACCCCAAAGAAGCACAAGAGGAAACCAACGCCAGGAAATAGCAATCGTGGCGCCGGCTCTCCAAAATTGCTGGCAATGATCTGCCAGAGACCATCTTCCATGCTCGCATTGTCTATTCCTTGGCCATAACCCAAGCCATAAATGCCGATACCTCCCAGCTTGTTGCGCACCACCCAGTCATAGAAGATGTTGAGACTCAGGGTATCTTGGTAGTAATAGATGGTGGTATCGTCGAGTTTGTATTTGAAGGCCATCGACATTGTATCCAACAGACGTGGGGACACGACCGTATTGAACATCTCGTTTACAGGGATCATCGGCCGCTGACCAGACATGCCAGAATCTGACCAGACTGTGCTATAGTAGGGCACCTCCAAGGTGATCTTGCTCAAGGGGATCTTTGCCTTCTTATTGTAATAGTGTACAACGCTGTCCACATCTAGCATTTCTCCTGGCCGGTCTATGGGCATCATATTGCCATTGGCGTCGGGCAATATCGGCGAATCGAAGCTGTGTGTGCGCAACACAAAAAGATCGACGCTCTGCCTGACCTTAGCAGCAAAGACAGAGTCCTTGTAAAGCACATACTGCTCCTCGCCGGGGGGCAAGACCAAATAGAGCAGACAGCTTTTGCCCAGTTCTTTGTTGTTGAGATCTTTCTTAATTCGCGCAAGAAATTCTGCGAAGTCGTAGCGGTGATTCCAAGCAACGTTTGGAAAATCAACGAGGATTCCAACCTTGTCCCTCTCTGGTCCACCACCACGCCGCTCATTGAACTCATTGAGGATCAAATCCAATGAATTCATCAAATTTTTCTTGGGCACTTCCGCCAAAAACTGCGGGCGATAAGGTATGTCTGAGTAGTCGGTCAATGCCAGCAAGACGTTTAGCTCTTCGTTGACGCCGGTACCAAGCTCGATGATGTCTTTGTTGCGGAAGGCATTGATGGCTGAGTCATTGCGCGCGAAACCTGTAATGGGATTCAGGTCATATTCCCCGATCACCAAGTCGCTCAGAAGCTGGAAGGGGTAATTGAGGTACAGGGAGTCATAGATCAGCCACGATGGCTCATAGCCAATCACATGCTGATTTTCCTTGATCTGACTATTGCCATAGGAAAATGTCTTGAGCTGTCTGAACTCATATTTGAGCCAATTGCGCACCGTGGAGGTGCCTCGGCTCTTGGCCCTGGATGTAATGGGGTCACCGCATCCCTGCAGCAAGCCTGTCACAATCGTCACAACGATGAGAATATAGTAGAAGCGCTTGCTCATTGGATATCATCCGTTGGATCGATTTCAAAAAGGCTCCCTGCATTGGGGATCACCTTGGCGACCGAATCTACGGGCCTAGGAGTGGTCAAGTATTGCTGATAACGAAAAAAGATGGGAAGGGTAGAGACCGAATTGAAGTTGCAAACGCAGAGTGCCAAGGGAACTCCCGGTTGGTAATGCAGCACTTTTTGGCCTGATGGCACCAATCTACCAGGCGACCAAGTCGTCGTGTCGTTTCCATCCCATTCCAATTCCATGTCTTCAAAGGGAGTCGCGAGAAACCTCGGCTTGTCTGCTTGGTTGATGATGGCAAAGAAGACTTTTTCGCCATCTTGTGACTTGGGAAACACGGCGTCGGCACGTGCTCCCGTTTTCACGGCCTTGGTATAGGTCTGGATCAAGCCCAACTTCTTATCCAATTTGCGCGAGCTATCTTGAAACATAAAGCGGTTGATGTTGGCTTTGCCTGCGCCCATCCAAAAAGCCCAAATGGTATCGCAACCTATGCAAGGCTCGGCGGAGACACAGTCATCTGCAAGGTTCAAATCCCAGCAAGAACGATTGGTCCTTGCAACGCCAAGGTTGTAGCGTCCAGGCACATTGCCTTTGATGGTTCCTTCGGCACCGACACACTCAAAGTTGGGGCCTTCGTTGAACTCCAAAATCGGTTCCATGATCGTATCTGGGTTGCGAGCGAGCAAGGTTTCCTCGGGGATCGCTGGTTCCTTGAAGCCCGCAGTATTCAAAGGAATGCGTGATATATCGAGGTGATAGGCATTGGTCCCTTTCACATCTTTGATGTGTGCAAATTCGAATCCAAACCTATCCTGCCCACCATCGATCGTCGGTACGACGAGCTGCGATCCAGTGGCAATGGGTTTCTTGTCATATTCCTCTCCCGTTTTGTACATGCTACAGACAAGATTGGCGGGCACAGCGCCATTTGCGCCAATGATATCGACCTGAACCTTGTCATCGGTCTTGAGCTTGAAGAAAAACGTTGTTTGTACACTCGTATTGTCTTTGGTGAGCTTGTCGATGTAGAGATTGTTTACATCCAAGAGCCCCATTGGCTGCCCACCGACATCCAAAAAGGGCGAGCGCGTCTTGCGCAAAACCTTGAGGGAACGAATGCTCAAGACTTTTTCCCCAAATCCATCACGGTCAAACACAATGCCGACCTTGCCGTTGGAGCTGGAAATACGAATCCATCGGTTGAAGGAGTTGGGCATGAGCTTGGTCGTGCCATCAATACTTTGCAGCGAAATGCTCATACCGCCCTTTTCTTCGGGATTTGCGATGCGCAAAATGCAGTCTTCACACTTGATTTGGATCGAGTCTTCTGGAGCAAATTGAAAAATGATGGATGATTGGCCAATTTCCTTGTGGAAATTCAAATTGAAGGCTTCCAAAAACAGTTCAATTGACACGCGATTATCCAAATTCACCACAGGGCGTTGCTCATCGTCCATCATGAACGCTGCAAACGTGCTCGCAAGGAGCAAAAGGGTGGTCAAAATGATCGTTTTCTTCATTTGTCTTGCATACTTGATTCCCCTGCACTGCGCAATGGGATGCGATCGATGTCTATATGATAAGCATTCATACCTTTTGTCGAGGACGCCTCGGCAAATTCAAACCCAAAAAGGCTATTTGCCGTGCCTTGCGCAGGTAACCGAGTTACCTTTCCCGCAACAATTGGTTGGCTGGCAAACTCCTCTCCTACCTTGAAGACGTTGTCAATGATCGACAGCTGATGCTGCCCACTGCTTCCTATCACCTGTACAAAATAATTGTCGTCTTCTCGAAAAGGAAAGAAAAAAGCCGTCTGGGCACCCCTACTGCCAGGATCCGATTTAGGTAGGCACAGATTGCTCACCTCGAGCAATCCGATTGACAGGCCTGCCTCAATCTGCGCGACAGCGGCTGCTTTGCGGAATATCACCAAAGAAGGCACGTGCAAATAACGCTCACCAAGGTCGTCACGCGTGAATACCAAGGCGACTTTGCCGCCACGCACCGGTTGGCCTATCCATTTTCCGAGGTTTGACCGATCGATCACAGTCTGTCCATCTTTGTACTTGAACACCAAGGACATTCCGCTATGTGCAGATGCGGAACCCAGCAATGAAGCACAACTTCCACAATCGATTTTGATGGAATCTCCAGCCTGCAACTGGAGTATAAAAGCTGTTGGACCCAAATCCTTGCCGAACACTAAACCCGTCGCTTGCAGCACTTTGGACACATGAAACCGATCTGGATTCATGCTAGGCGAGGGACGCAAGATAACTGTCGCAAATACCATCCCGGTAAATGCAATTACAACAATGACAGCTATCGCTACCTTCTTACGCATCCTTTAAGTTGCGACTCGATTCTCCTCGGAGGCTGTCGAGGGCAAACGATGATGACATCTTGATCAGAATCATTCCATCTTGCCCAAAACGACGATTTTTACCTCACCGACTCTAAGTAAATAAAAAGAGATGAATTTAGCCAAAACCAATTCTCAAAAAATCATCAAATTAGTTCATTTGCAAAGAAAAGTCCTCCCAGAGCGGATCGGCCATCACCCAAAACCGCCTCTATGCCCCTACCAAAGGGGATACCGTGTCATCCTGAAAAAAACTGTGTTATTTTAGGGCAATGGATATGGCTCCCCTAAAAATTGGATGGCTCAAGGGCGTCAAGGTATTGCTCCTCGGGCACTACGTACCGGCGCCTATAGCTGCCTACCTCCTGCACAACTTGGGTGCAGAAGTGATCAAGGTCGAAGATGACCGTGGTGACCCTTTACGCAAAATCGGCTCCTTTGGTCCTGAAACCGCAGATGAGATGAGTCCAATGTTCTGGACGCTCAATGCAGGTTTTCAAAGCCTAGGCTTGCACTATCGCCGTCCAGCAGGTGCCGATCTACTGCGGCGCATCATCGAAAAAGTCGATGTCGTCCTCGATGGCAATCGAGCAGGCGCGCTTGAACGATATCTCGGCGCCCCGATCAGCAAGATATCGCCACGCACGATCTATGTGCCGATCACAGCCTATGGCATTGCTGGCCCGATGTCGCATTTGGCGGGCCATGACAATAATATCCTAGCCCTAGCAGGTAACCTGAGCTATACTCAGACAGATCCCACAGGACGCCCGAGCATTTTTTCCGCGCCTGTTGCAGACCTGTTTGCTGGCCAACTGGCTGCGATGGGTGCCTTGGCTGCACTCTTAGGCCGTAGGATAAACACGGCTGAAGTGCAGGGCCCACAGACGATCGACGCTTCCATGCTACACGCAGGCTTCTTTCTCAACCTATTAGAACTCGCAGCGCGCAACGATTACAAAGCCCATATACCCCTCCCTGGAAAGGAGTGGATGAATGGCGGCAGACCTGACTACAATACCTACCGTTGCAGCGACAATCGCTTCATCTTCTTTGGACTGATCGAACCATGGGCCGCCAAGCGATTCTTTGTCGAGCTGGGACGCGAAGATTTGGCAGCCTATCTCTCAGACCCTCAATTGCTCGGTCCTGAGCTGGAATCATTGTTCGTATCCCGTACCCAGGCAGATTGGGTGCAAATTGGCAAGCGACACGACGCCTGCATCACACCCGTCAACGATTTAGAGCAAGCAGTGCAAGATCCGCAGATCCAAGCTCTTGGACGCATGCAAACCATTACCGCCCTTGGCATAGGCAGTGTCGATGTGCCAAGCTTCCCGCTAGGATTTGGCGCACAAAGCCAGCCCATTGCGCCAGATCAAGTTGCGCCCTCAGTCGGTGAGCACAATGACCAAATACTCTCCAAGTTACTGGAGATAGGTCCCTCAGAAATCCAAAACCTGTACGAGCAAGAAATCCTGATTCGACGTGCAAAAAAGAACTGACGCATCTCAGAGGAAATCAGCACCTCTCTCCTACCCTTGAATGGCTTCGCCAAGATCGAGGCCGGAGTCAGCTCAAGAGCTTGCGTGCGATCAATTCCTTCATGATCTCATTGGTTCCAGCATAGATGCGTTGTGCACGCGCATCGGCATAGGCCCGAGCGATGTAATATTCCCACATATAGCCGTAGCCACCGTGCAACTGCACACACTCATCGATCACGCGGCATTGCAGATCGGTCATGCTGTACTTCGCCATCGAGGCCATCGAGGCATCAAGCTTTCCCTCGCAATGCAGCTCCACAAGTCGATCCATAAAAACGCGCCCCATGGCGACTTCGGTAGCCAACTCTGCCAGCTTGAATCGTGTATTTTGAAACTCGGAGATTGGCTTGCCAAATGCTTGACGTTCCCTTGTGTATTGAATCGTCTTTTCCAGAGCACCTTCGGCTGCTGCAATACCGAGCAATCCTACCGAGATTCGTTCCTGCGGCAATTGTGTCATCATATAGACAAAGCCCTGATTTTCTTCGCCGAGGAGGTTTCCCTTTGGCACCACCACGTCCTCAAAGAAAATTTCACAAGTATCTTGTGCATGCATACCCACCTTTTCAAAAGGCTTATTTTTGGTCACTCCCTTCGAATGCATGTCCACGACGAAAAGACTGATGCCCTTCGCACCCATACTTGGATTTGTCTTTGCAGCGACTACCGCAACATCACACGTATAGCCATTTGAAATAAATGTCTTGGAACCATTGACGAGGTAGTGGTCGCCATTGTCAATAGCAGTCGTGCGCAGGCCCTTCAGGTCGCTACCAGCTCCCGGCTCACTCATACAGATCGCACCGATTAAATCACCAGATGCGAAACCCGGCAACCAACGCTGCTTGATTTCTTCGGATCCATAATGCAGAAAGTAAGGCAAGACGATATCACTATGTACTTGAAACCCGATGGCAGGTCCAATCATTCCTGCCTGGCCTAGCACCTCGGCAGCAATCGCATTGTATCTGAAGTCAGCAATGCCCATTCCTCCGTAGGCTTCAGGAACATTGATCGCTAAGAAACCCATCGCGCCTGCCCCAGTCCAAGCCTCACGCGGCATCATCTTGGCCTTCTCCCAAGCAGGGTTATTCGGCACAATATGTTGATTCACATATTCAACGAGCGATTGGCGAAACATCTCATGCTCTTCGTTGTAGATCGTCCTTGGTATCATCTTTTTCTTTTCTCTTCTTGGTTAATAGACAGACTGGCCATTCACTGCCATGTTTTTTAGCTTTTCCGTCGGGGAATATCGCTTGCCAGCCGACAATGAGAACGTATCGCAGTCCTGCACGAACTTTGGTAGCCCTACAAAGTCGATATAACTCAAAACGCCGCCAGTGTATGGTGGAAAACCCCAGCCCAAAATGGACCCGATATCAGCGTCTTCGGCACTTCTCAAGACCCCTTCTTCAAGGCAACGCCAAGATTCTAGCGCTTGCAAATGCATCAGTCTCTGTTTAACCAATTCCACGTCTGGTTGTTGTGCCGCGACTGGGAAATAGTCCACCAATCCCGGCCAAATGCGTTTTTTGTCGCCTTCTGGATAATCATAGAAGCCTTTGCCTTCTTTTTTACCCTTGCGGTCTAGGCGCTCGATCATCGTAAAAATCACGTCCTTGGCAGGACCATCTTGCACAATGCCATCGGCCTCGGTCTGCTTGAATATCTTGTACAGAAGCTCAATGCTCACCTCGTCGGCAATTGCCAGAGGCCCCACTGGCATGCCTGCAGCTTTTGCAGCATTTTCTATCAGCGCAGGTTTCACCCCCGCAGCAAGCAATTCAAAGCCCTCAGTTACATAAGTCTTAAATATGCGAGAGGTAAAAAAGCCTCTACTATCGTTCACGACAATGGGCACTTTTTTGATTTGTAGCACAAAGTCAATGCTTTTGGCCAATGCGTAGTCGCTTGTCTCTTGCCCCATGATGACCTCTACAAGCTGCATTTTGTCCACCGGGGAGAAGAAATGTAAACCGATGAAATTTGCCGGCATTTTAGAGGCAGATGCGAGACCAGTGATAGGAAGTGTAGAGGTATTGGAGGCAAACACGGCACCATCAGCCATTCGGGCCTCGGCCTCTTGAGTTACGAGGGCCTTCAGACTTCGATCCTCAAATACGGCTTCCACAATCAAATCACAGCCATCCAAGTCGGCCGCATCGCACGTTGGGATGATTTTGGACATGAATTTGTCTGCTTTTTCTTGGGTCATACGCCCCTTTTCTATCTGTTCGGCAAGCAACTTACTGCTGAAATCCTTTCCTGCCTCCGCTGCCGAAATTGTCACGTCCTTGAGAACCGAGGTAATTCCCACCTTCGCGCTCGCATAGGCGATACCAGCACCCATCATTCCAGCTCCCACAACCCCTAGTTTGCGCACGTTATTTGCTTCAAAGCCATGAGGTTTTGCAATTCCAGCCTTGGCCTTGTTCATGCTAAACCAAAGCGTGCGAATCATATGCTTCGCTTGCGTAGAGAGCGCAACCTTGACAAAATATCGCAGTTCCAGCTCAAGAGCCTCATCAATGTTCATGAGTAACCCCTCATACAAACAGCTCAGAATGGCATTGGGCGCAGGATAATTCCCAAAACCTTGCTGCCGCACCATTCCTGCTGCACCAGCATACAAAAAGGTTACATCGACCGAAGCCAGCTCAGCGCCAGGTGTCTTGAAGCCTTTGATATCCCAAGGCTGAACGGCCTTACCGCCTTTGAGGATCCAATCTTTAGCAGCAGGAATCAATTCCTCCCTAGTGGCCACAAGCGTTCCAATGATTCCGAGTGCCTTACCTCTTGCAACGTCCATGTTCCGGCCCAATAGCAAGGGCTGCATCGCAGCTTGCAGGCCGATCAGTCGCGGCAATCGCTGGGTTCCGCCCGCACCAGGAAACAAACCCAAAGTCACCTCAGGGAATCCCAACTGCACAACAGGGTCGTTGAGAGCCACTCGGTGGTGACATGCCAGCACCAATTCCATGCCGCCCCCCAAGGTCATCCCATTGATGGCAGCCACAACCGGTTTCCCGCCCGTCTCCATACGACGGAAAACCTTGTGAATCGCACGTCCCATCACCATTACCTGATCAGCATCCTCCAAGGCGTACAGCGCCTTGAGGTCACCGCCCAAAATGAAGGTCTCCTTAGCAGAGGTCACGATGATTCCACAGATAGTGGGGTCAGAGAGCGCATTTTCCAAGGCATCTGAAAATGCAAGCACAGAGGCAGCATTTAAGATATTAGCTCCACCTGGAAGGTTCCAGGTGAGGATGGCGACACCATCTTGATCTATCGTATATTGGATCATCTCTAGGGAGAATTGTTAATGAATCTTATGCAAATTGGGATTAGACTCTTTCTATGATCGTGGCGATTCCCATTCCTCCTCCGATGCAGAGGGTCACTAGCCCCGTCTGCAAATTCCTGCGCTCCAGTTCGTCTAGCACGGTACCGATTAGCATAGCACCAGTGGCACCTAGCGGGTGACCCAGTGCAATCGCACCACCATTGACATTGACGCGATCATGGGAGACACCGAGTTCTCGCATGAAGTGCATAGGAACGATGGCAAAGGCCTCATTGACTTCAAAGAGGTCGATGTCTGCGAGCTGCATACCTGCTTTTTGGAGCGCTTTGCGGCTTGCTGGGCCTGGTCCTACCAACATGATCGTCGGCTCCGTACCCACTATTCCAAAAGACCGAATCCTCGCACGTGGATTCAGGCCCAACTTCTTCCCTGCCGATTTGCTGCCGATCAGTACGACCGATGCACCATCGACGAGCCCGGAACTATTCCCAGCATGATGCACGTGGTCGATACGCTCGACCTCAGGATAGCGCTGTATCGCCACCGTGTCGTAACCACCTTGTTCACCCATGATCGCAAAACTTGGCCTCAGGCTTGCAAGACCATCGGCTGTTGTTTCCTTACGGATGGTTTCATCGCGGTCTAGTGCGATCAGGCCCGCTACGTCATACACGGGCACAATCGAGCGTGCAAAGTACCCTTGTGATTGCGCAATTGCAGCACGACGATGCGACTCCGCCGCAAAAAGATCGACGTCTCGCCTCCCAACACCATCCATCGTGGCGATCAAGTCCGCGGAAATGCCTTGAGGCACGATACGATGTGTGGAGGTCATCTCAGGGTCGCCCAACAAGCCAAAACCGTCACTTCCCATCGGATTGCGCGACATGCTTTCGACACCTCCAGCTACGAGTAGATCCATTTGGCCTGACATGATATAAGCTGCAGCCTGATTGACTGACTCCAAGCCAGAGCCACAAAATCGGTTCAAGGTGACTCCTGCAACAGCATCTGAATAACCAGATTTGATGGCCGCAGATTTGGCGACATCGCCGCTTTGCTCCCCCACTTGTGTTACGCAGCCGATGATTACATCCTCGACCAAGCTCGTATCCAAGTGATTGCGATCGCGCAATGCATTTAGTACAGTGCTGAGGAGACTTACTGATTTGATCCCATGCAGAGACCCATCCTTGCGACCTCGACCGCGCGGGGTGCGCACGGCATCATAGATATATGCTTCTTGCATCATTTCCTCGTTGAAGGGCTGAATTTAGGCATTTTTACTACAATTGCGAGGTATTCACACCGTTTCTTTAAGAGAATGAGAGTGCTTATGAAGTTAGCATCCTCCATCGTTGTAAATTTCGCGTTGGATGCAAAGGGCTTCGGATCGCTTGCTTCCTCAAACTCCAAAATTTTTGCGATGAACTTCAATATCAATGGGATTTGCGCCAGGCAAAGCTCCGACAATAGCCTTAGCTTCAACAATACCCATTCCCTTCCCCACTTCACGCCCATACCCGACTTCTCATACTGAGCAAGACAGATAATGATCCTACCTTGGTACTTCATGCTGCAAAGATAGACACGATACTCGATTCGGTGGTATAAAATTGTTTTTTTTAGCATAATAATAAATATTGATCTTTCATTTAGCATTTCTACATATATTTGCATTCTCAATTTACCTCGATGACTTTATCACTATCAAAGAATCCTGGAAGGCAATACACAAGTTTGTATTTCTACCTTATCTTGGCAGAATTGGTACAGCCTTTGAATCTGCGTCTGCTAAAATATCTTCTATGAAACTCTTTTTACGCACTCTTATTGTTGGTTTACTGGTTTCGTCAACCCAGTTTGTTGCAGCCCAAAGCCTTATTTTCTATCAAAACACGCGCGCTGAGGCCTACCTTGTCAAGCAACATGGTGGTGGCCCTTCCGAAGGTGTCATTGACCACTTTATTGATCGGTTGGCGACTAGTTCAGGCAAGCCCGCATCCCGTACGGAATTTATCATCACACACGATGAATATGTCCGACTCACAAAAGTTAATGCCAACCAATATGATATCTATGTGACCGTCGGCAACATGCGCCTGACTGGCGACACTCAATATCGCGGCTTTTCGATGAGCGATCAGTTGGTCCCTGCTGGTGTCAAATTCACTCTGGAACGCGTGAGTAAAACTGGTCAGGTCCTGGAACGCTTTCCTTTTGAAAGCGTGGATCTTGCTGGAGCGTCAACCTTGGTTGCCAATTTCAGAGCCACCGACAGCACCAGCCTTTTTACGGAGCAAACGATTAGAATGGGTGACAAGCAATTCCTATACCCCAAGGAATCGAAGGGCCGTTTTGATGCACGCACGATCCTGATAGACGATTATTATGGATCCATTGTCAAGATGGAAGCCCTCAAAACCGATCTTTCCAAGGTAAGTCCAGATGATTTCGAACATATCGAAGCTCAGCAGAACAGCCTCAACCAATTGATTGTCAGATTAAACTCCATCAACGGCTCGAATTTCCCTCAAAATTTGAACCTCGCAGCATCCGATCCTGCTGGCTATAACGCTCGCTTCACCGAACTGAACGCGATGTCGCAAGATCTCAATGCACGGATTGCAACTACCAAAAATCAAATTCCTGAACGCTATTATCAACGGGGACTCTCTTTGGTGCAGCAAAGTAAATTTGCCGAGGCCAATACAGACTTCATCCAAGCAGTGCGCCTCCGTCCTACTCTTGCTCCTGCCCATCTAGAACTCGCACGCTTGCGCTACCGCGAAGGTGACATTTCAGGTGCAAAATCACGCCTCATCACAATTTTCAAAGACTGCCAGCCCGATGAGCAAACGCGGCAGCAATCAACCCAGCTCGGAAACACACTTTATCAAAACCATCTGGGAAATGCCGACTACGCCATTAAGCAAAAGAAATATACCTCAGGAATCCAGTCACTGGCAGAAGCGCGCAGCCTATGCACGGAACTGAAGCTCACTTGCACTCCGCAATTGGATGATTTGAGTAGTTTGGCACATGGCGGCATTTTTCAAGGAAAGGTAGATACCGCACGCCTTGCCCTCCAAGCCAGCCAATATGAGGATGCCGAAAAATGGGCCAACGTTGCACTTGATTATCAAAAGGCCAATCCAAACTTCATCAAGGACCCTAGCCCTGCGTTGCGAGTACAGGCTGATGCCCAAACACGTATCTACCAACGCAGCCTCAGCAATGCCAACAGCCTTGCCGACCAAGGCAGGCTGAAAGAGGCAGAAAGCGAGGCGCGTAAAGCGATAGATTACCAGTCTGCCCATAGTGCCGCGATTGCGCAACCACTGGCAGCCCAGCAAGCACTGGAGCGCATCATGGCCCTTGAATACAAAGACAACATCTCGCGTGCGAAAACCTTGCAGGCTCAATTGCAGCATCGTGATGCGCTCAAGCTCTTGGACGAAGCCGTCGTCATCGAAACCAAGTTCTCTGTCGCGAAAGAACCAATGCTCTGGAAACTCGTGCAAACCAACGCAAAGCCCATTATCCTGGACGAAGCGGCAAAAGGTCAACAAGCTGCAAAGTCAAATAAATTGAACGAGGCCCGCAATCTCACACAATCGACCAAGGCGATGTCTGAGCAATACAAATTGCAAGTCGATCCTGAGGTTTCAAAAGCCCTTGAATCCTTGACCGGTGCGATCTTCAGCCAAGAGTGCAACAATGCTCAAAGCGATTTTGACATCGCAATCAACGATGCAGATGTACAAAAGCGATTGAAAAAATTTATTGAAGCCTCAACTGCTTATAATCGTGCGCTCAAAATTTCCGCTGACCAAGCAGTCTGCAGCATCGACAACCGTCGTGCTCTCGATGGAAAGGCGAGCATCGCTATGGCTGTCAAGTACCAAGAGATGCAGAATGAAGCACTGTCGGCCATCGAACGCAACGATAGCAAGAAGGCGATCGAATCCTACCTACAAGCAGGAGAATTGTCACTTGCAGAAAACCTTTCAACCCGATTTGGCTTACAACATGCTCCTTTGTTTGACTTCATCAATAACAGTGGGCGCATAGAATTTGTCCGCTTTGGCGCTGGTTATTTCACCGATCGCAAGGACTACGATGTCGCCTTGAATTTGCTACATAAGTGCGTACAGATGGGTGTCTCGATTGGACTTGTGAAAGACTTAATGAAACGGCTAGGTGCCGAGCTTGCACTCAGGGATCGTCAAACCGAGCCGAATAGCGACCCAAAGTTGAAGGCAGCTGAATATAGCCATGGTAACAGCAAGCTCAAAACGCTTGCCAAAGCCTATCTGAAACAAAGGAAATAACCTCCGATTGATTTTTGAGAAAAGATCCAATTGCGTTGCAAATGGATCTTTTCAATTGTCCTTTCAAGTTCAAATCCGCTGCTAGTCTCCTTAGCGATGGTAGGCGAAGGTGAATGGCATGTGCCTACCAAACCAAAATAGTTTTGTGGCTGGATTTATTTGATAAGGCCCCAAATTTCCACCCTTGCTTTTGCTCTCCAAGAGAATGGATCCGATGATTCGACAACACTTGCAACCAACATCTTGATTGTGAGATGAAAAAAACTTCACTTCGAAGCAAGGTTGGTGGTAAGGTGCGTAGCTATCCCATGGCGAGCGACGATGGGGTTTCGTTCTCGAAATGGGATTCAAGGGCTTAATATTCTCCGAACCCTAGCCAAAAAAATGAAATCAGCCGCTCCTTACGAAGCGGCTGATTCCCATTTTTCCACGGTCAACATTCTTATTTAGGCACCGAGTAGTAGCCGTTGAGTCTGAATTCTGTGCGGCGATTGAGTTGATGGGCGACCTCACTGCATTCGACACCATCGGCACATTCATTGGTAAGCTCCTTCTCCCCTTTCCATGCATACGTCAAGCGATCCTTTTGGACGCCGTGTGCGACGATATACGTGTACGCTTCAATCGCGCGATTCTTGGAAAGGCGCACATTGTAC